>CALDDN010000031.1 GCA_937936615.1 uncultured Bacteroidia bacterium
TGGGCTGGAAAGATGAGCTTGAAGCGGTTCTGCAGGAAGATTTGGCCTGGCGGTACATCCGCATGACCTGCCATACCGACCGCTCGGACTACAGCCAGGCCTATACCTACTTTGTAACGGAGCTGCAGCCACGCATCGCCGAGGCTCAGCACCGCCTGCAGCAACGGTTTGCCCAGCAGCCCTGGCGGCACGAGCTGCCCATCGAAGGCATCGAGGTGCTCAACCGCCTGATCGATAATGAAATCGAACTGTTCCGCAGCGAGAACCTGCCCCTGAAAGCCGAGGAAAGCCAGCTCAGCCAGCAGTACGGGGCTGCTGTCGGGGCCATGACCGTGCACCTCGGAGGGCAGGAACTGACTCTGCCGCAGGCGGGCCGCTTCCTGCTCGAAACCGACCGCAGCACCCGCCAGCAAGCCTGGGAAGCCATTCAGAGCCGCCGCGCTCAGGATGCCCCAGCCCTCGACCGGCTGTTCGACCAGCTGGTGAGCCTGCGGCACCGCATCGCCCACCATGCCGACTTCGCGACTTACACCGACTACCGCTTCCGCGAGCTGGCCCGCTTCGACTACGGGCGCGAGGCCTGCCTCGATTTTCATCGGGCCGTCGAAACGGTGGTGCGTCCCCTCTACGAGCGACAGCTCGAAGAACGGCGGCAGCGGCTGGGGCTCGACCGGCTGCGCCCCTGGGACCTGCGTGTCGACTGGTGGTCCGACCGGCCCCTCAGGCCCTTCAGCGGCGAGGCCGACCTGATCGAACGGACGATCGATCTCTTCGAGGGGCTGCACCCGCGCTTTGCGCAGGTGGTGCGTCAGCTCGCCGAACGGGGCCACCTCGACTTGGCCTCGCGCAAGAACAAGGCACCGGGCGGCTACAACTACCCCCTCATGGAGAGCGGGGTGCCGTTCATCTTCATGAACGCCGCCGACCAGCACAGCGACCTCAAAACCATGGTTCACGAATGCGGACACGCCATTCATGCGGTGCTGGCTCATGCCTGCGTGCCGCTGGCGGCCCTGCGCGATGTACCCTCCGAGGTAGCCGAGCTGGCATCGATGGGCATGGAGCTGCTGACCCTCGACCGCTGGGGCAGTTTTTATCAGGACCCCCGCGACCTGGCCCGCGCCCAGCACCAGCACCTCACCAGTCTGGTGAGCCTGCTGCCCTGGATCGCCACGGTCGATGCCTTCCAGTTCTGGATTTACGAGCATCCCGACCACAGCCCCGACCAGCGGGCCGATGCCTGGGTCAGCCTCCACGAACGCTTTCATGGAAATGCGGTCGACTGGTCGGGCTACGAGGGCTGGCTGCGCCAGTCGTGGCAGGCCCAGCTCCACCTCTACGAAGTACCTTTCTATTACATCGAGTACGGCATCGCCCAGCTGGGTGCCCTCCAGCTCTGGCAGCGGTTTGGCGAAGCCCCCCGCGAGACGCTGCGCGATTACCAGGCAGCCCTTTCACTGGGCTATACCCGACCCATACCCGAACTCTACGCGACGGCAGGTATTGCCTTCGACTTCACGCCCGCCCGCATGGCCACTCTCTTCGAGCACGTGGGGCAGGCCATCGACGCAACCAGTCGGGCACTGGCCTGATAAATTTAAATCACGAGTTTCTGATCCGAAATCGGCCAGCGTCAGCCAGCCCGGAAAATGGTTTCGCGGTGCCAGGCCAGGTGCGCGGGGCGAGGCCAGTCGGTCTCACGCAAAGGCAGGCGCAGGACGCGGCCCTGCAGCTCGAGGAGCGAAAAGCCCGCTACCGGCCCGCATTCGATGAGCGGAGCTACCTCCACGGTGTAGTGCTGGGGGTCGATGGTCAGCAGGCCCTGTTCAAAGGCCCAGCGCACATGCGGCCCCAGAGCCAGACCGTTGCAGGGGCTGAAATCGGCGGCCACTGGCAGCGGCACAATGGGGCAGACTTCGACCGCCGGCAGCCCTCGGGCAATGAGGCGGTAACCGGTCAGGGCGCAGGTCTCGTGGTAGGCCCAGCGTACGGCCGTTTCAAACCGGATCAGCTCGTTCGGCTCGGCAAAAGAATCGTCGGCCACCGAGGCTAAAGCGTGGGTAAAGAAGTCGCCAAAATCTTTGGTCCAGAAGCGGGCACCTGTTTCAGGGAAATAGGCCTCGAGCAGCACATTGGCCAGATCGAAACCCGTTTCGGGGTGGGCCATGCGGTAGTAGAGTTCGCGGTCGAGTTCGGCATGCGCGACCAGCTGGTTCAGTTCGTGGATGCGTCGTACATTGCTGAATATCCTAAGGTCGGATTCGGCACCGGACCGGGGCACGAGCGTCCAGAACGGCTCGCTGTTCAGGTGGAAAAACGGCAGCACGATGTTGCACTGGTGTCTGGTCGTTACGAGCAGCTCCCAATTGGCTTTGAAATCGGCTTTGAGTTCCTCGTCGAGGATCACCACGGGGCTGTCGAGCCGGCCCCGCCAGCAGCGTTCCAGCAGCGTGAGCAGCAACAGGGGTTTGTGCGGGGCCGCCCCATGCGAGCGGTCGATCTTCAGCTGGCTGAAATAGCCCACGAAGCGATTGTAGGAGGCCATGGGAAGAAAAGCAGGCGGCTGCCGACGCCTGGGAATAAAGTAAAATAAAAGAATACGAAAATAAAAAGGCTTCCCCAAGGGGAAGCCTTCCATAAACAACCATTAACCCTTAAATCTTTCCGAGTTTTATTAAGGCCAGGAAATTATTTTTATAAAATAAGCGGAAAGGGAGGGATTCGAACCCCCGATACCCGAAGGTATACCTGATTTCGAGTCAGGCCCATTCGACCACTCTGGCACCTTTCCAAGGGGCGTACCGTTGCCGTACGTGGCGCAGCAGGCAAATAGGCTGCAAATTTAGCATCGCTTCGCCGGTCCGCCAATTCTTTGGCCGGTTCAACGTTATTTATTTTCTGGAAAAAACCCGTCATCTTGCCACTTATGAAACAGGTGCTGCGCTGGCTGCTGTTGGGACTGCTGCTGGGAGGGGGCTGCGTGCGGGGACAAAGCTTTGTCGAAGCTTTCGAAGCCGGCAGTCTGCCGGCGGGCTGGTCGGTACGCTCGGCCCCGCCCGCGAGCGGCGGCTGGCAGTTCGGCCCGGCAACAGCGGCCCGCTCGGCCTATTTCCGTCCGCCCGCGTCGGCGGGTCTGGCCTACGTCAACTACGACCGCTGCGGCCCCGCCTGCGGACAGGCCGACGACCTGCTCGCCCCCCTGACCGAGGCCACAGGCCGCGTCGCCTACCTCGAATTCGATTACTTTTTCACGGCAACGGCCGCCGACGGCACCCGCGAACGGGCCTGGCTGCTGCTGGCCGATGCCGAGGGCGCAATCACCGATACGGTGCTGCGCATCGGGGCCTCGGGGAACAGCTGGCGGCGGGTGCACCTGCGCCTGCCGCGGGCCGACCGCTTCCGGCTGGTTTTCCGCACAAGCGATGGCGGCGGCTGGGGACGGGGTTTTGCTCTGGATCGCGTGCGTCTGAGCCTGCTGGGGCAGCCTGCGGCTACCATCGACTGGGCCGCTGCCAGCCGCCTGCTGCCTCTGCACCGCGAGGACAGCATCCGCGTGCGGGTACGCAACCGCAGCCGCGATACCCTGCGGCGTATCGCCTGGACCTGGCAGCTCGACACCTTCCCACCCATTCCCGAGGTGAGCAACGGGCTGCTCATACCGCCCGATTCGGCGGCTGTACTCGTAGCGACCCAGCCCTTCGTGCTCCATCAGGCCCGTGCCCACCGCCTGACCCTGCGCCTGACCCAGCTCAACAGCTTTGCCCCCGCCGACCCCGATTCGGCCCGGGCCGACCTGCGCCTTGTGGGCCTGACGGCCCCGCTGCCGCCGCGCCGCCGCCTCCTCGAACTCTATACGGCCCATACCTGCTCCAGCTGCCCGCTGACCGATTTCCGCCGCGACGACTTCGTCGCACGCAACCGCCAGGTGGTGCCTGTGAGCATCCACACCGAAGGGCGAATGTCCATTCCTTTTGGCCGCGAGCTGGCGGCCCGTTTTGGGGTAAACGAGCTGCCCCATGCCGTGTTCGACCGCAGGCCCGACAGCAGCCGCACCGATCGGCGCCTGCCTGCCCCCGACTGGGAAGCCAAAATCCGCGAAGCCTGGGAACCGGCCCCGGCCCGCGTCTACCTGGCCAGCAAACGCTTCCAGCTGCCCGATCTGGAGACCCAGATCGAAGTGGAAGCCCTGAGCGAGCTGCAGGGAGATTTCCGGCTGGCCTGCCTCGTGCTGGCCGATACGGTGCTGCAGCTCGACTCGCAGTTCGAACAGGCCAGCGATTTCAACGGCATTCCGCAGGACGATTTGTTTCGGACGGCAACCAATCCCGCGGGCCTCAACCCCTTTGCCGGACGGGGTAACCCGATCCGCGATTATGTGCACCGGCATGTACTCATCGGGGTGCTGGGGACCAACGAGGGGCTGCCGCTGCCCGCCTCCCTGCAGGCGGGTGCAAGGCTACGCCGCCCCCTGCCCGATTTCCGGCTGCCCTCCTACGTGCGGGCCGACCAGCTGCGGCTGGTGCCGCTGCTCTTGCGGGCCACGCCGGCAGGGCTGGAGGTGGCCCAGCTCGGTTTCGAGCGCATCGACGAACGACGCATCGGCACCCAGGCCGATACGGTGCTCTCCTGCGGAGGCGACACCCTGACCCTCTCTGCCTGGAGCACGGCTCCCAATCCGACGTTCCGCTGGCTGCCACGGCCGGGCCTCATCGACACGGCGGGGGCCGTGGTGCGGGTGGCCCCCCGCCAGACGACAGCCTACGTCGTGCAGGCTCTCTCGGATCGCGACACCCTCGAAGCCACCGTTCGGGTAGTGGTGGGGCTGGGGGTCAACTTCATTACCAATCGCCGGTTTGCGCCCGATTCGCTGGCCGAATTCGAGTTCATCAACCTGACACCGAATTCCGATTCGCTGACTTTTCGCTGGTTTGCAGGCGATTCGCTGTTTTCGGAAGAGAAAAATCCGGTTCACATCTTTGGCCGGCGGGAGGTCTACTCCATCCGGCTCATCGCCACGACACGCGATTCGGCGTGCAGCGACACGCTCACGCGCCGCGAGTGGATTGCTGTAGGGGTGGGTCGGGGGCCGCGCCTCGGTCAGAGGGATACCTGGCGGCTTTGGCCCAATCCTGCCGCCGAACGAGCCCGTGTAACGTGGGAACGGCCCCTGCAGCAGACGGGCTGGCTGCAGCTCTACAACCTGCACGGGCAGGAAATCCGCCGCTGGATGCTGCCGGCGGGCAGCACGGCTTATGACCTCGATCTGGAGAACCTGCCAGCGGGTCTGTACCTGCTGCGCTCTACGGCAGGCGGTACGGGCTTGCGTCTGCTCAGGGAATAGAGAACCTGAATCGGAGGGAATAGTCGCTTTTTGACTGCAAAATCAATAAAAATATTATTCAACAAACTTGAAAAAAATAAAAAAATTTAATTCACAGACAACAACTTTTCCTCCTGTATTTGGTGTCAGAAATGGCATAGGCCCGCCGAGCATGTATTCAGAATACGTAAATTACGGGACTACAGATTTGTAAATCATTGACATTCAAATTTTTATAAATAAAAATCGATTGGAACCGTTGCCAGTTCCGGTTCGTATTCTAAGCTTTAGAGACCAACTCTAAGAAGTGGACCCGAAATCAATTCAATCGCTGGCCCGATCTTGGAACCCGTCGGCACTGACGGACGCAGAGCTTAACGCTTATTGGGATCGGCTGTTGGCCCTGTGCCGCGAGCGGTTCGGTCAGATGCTCAAAGTCGAGGGTCTGCTGCTGCTGATCGGCCTGCAGGAAGTGCAGCAAATCGAGCTTTTCGACCGCAGCATTCCCAAGGAACGCAAGATGGACCTGATGCACGTAGGCATGTGCACGGTGCTGGAGCCGGCGGGGTATTACGTCCGCCAGCCCAATGATGCGGAGGGCTGGCCCCATTGGGACCTCGCGCAGCCCCTGCCCCATATGGACATCCTGCAGCAGGGGCGGCTCTTGAGGTATGCGCTGGTTCGGTACTTTAGCGACTGGATTGCCGCATCTTACCAGGAATCGGTAGAGTCGTAGTAGGAATTGCGGTTGCGGCTGCCGCGTGAACCACTGCTGCGGTGATCGGAGCGATAATCGGAGCGATAATCGGAGCGGGGGGTGCTGCGGCCTGGGGTACGCGGCCGCTGGGGGCCGTCCTTGCGGGGTGCACCGGTGCCGCGTTTCCACTGCGGGCCTTCGTCTTTGCCGACCTGGCGAACACTCACAATCCGGTTGTGGAAGGTAGCGTTGTTGAGGCTGTGGAGCACTTGGCCCGATTCGTCGGCAAAACACTCGAAATAGGTCTGGTGGTCCTGCATCTGGATGCGGTGGATGTGCGTTTCGCGCAGGCCCGTCATGCGACTGACCCAGCGCAGGAAGCCCACTTTATCAAGTTCGTCGCGCTGGCCTAGATCGATGCAGAAGCGGGCGTAGCGGCTGGCGGGGTCTTCGCCTCCGTCGCGGGGGCTGAAGCTTTCGCGGTCGCGAAATCCGGCCCGGGTATCGCGTCCGCCCTCGCGGCGGCCGGAGCGTTCGGGACGTTCGCGGGGGCCGGGGGCGTTGAGGTCGCGACCCTTGGCGTAGTCGGCTCCCAGACGTTCGAGCTCGAGCCAGCAGAGGCGGCGTACCAGTTCTTCGTAGTTGAGCTCGGCGATGGTGGCCAGCACCTCGGGCAGGTAGCTGTCGACCTGACCGGGCTGCACCTCAGTACTTTTGAGGCGGCTGAAGTAGCGCAGCAGGCGCGTACGCAGCACCTGCTCGGCAGAGGGCAGCTCGGTTTTCTGGAACTTGCAGCCTACGCGCCGCTCGATGTCGCGCAGGCGGTTGATATCGCGCGGACTGATGATTACGACCGAAGTACCTGTGCGGCCGGCGCGAGCCGTGCGGCCGGCGCGGTGGACATAGGTCTCGGAGTCGTCGGGCAAGCCCAGCTGCACTACGTGCGAAAGGTCGTTGACATCGATGCCGCGGGCGGCTACGTCGGTCGCTACGACGATAGGGAGGCTGCGGTCGCGGAAGAGTTTCATCACGCGGTTGCGCTCTTCCTGGGCCAGGTCGCCGTGCAGGGCACCGGCGGGATAGCCTTTGGCGATGAGTGTGTCGGCGATCTGCTTGGCTTCGGCGCGTGTGCGCGTAAAGATCAGCCCGTAGAAATCGGGTTCGCTGTCGATAAAGCGCATCAGGGCTTCGTTGCGGTCGCTGTAGTGCGCTACGTAGTAGCGATGTTCGACCTTGTCGGCAGCGGCATTGGTTTTGCCGACGCAGACCTCGTGCGGGGCCTTGAGGTAGTGGGCGGCGATGCGCCGGATTTCGGGCGGCATCGTGGCCGAAAAGAGCCAGACGTTTTTACTTTCGGGCGTGTAATTGAGGATCGTCTCGACGGCATCGATAAAGCCCATTTCGAGCATCTGGTCGGCTTCGTCGAGGACCAGGACAGCGAGTTGGGTGAGGTCGAGATGGCCGTTGGACAGGTGGTCGAGCAGCCGGCCGGGCGTGGCCACCACCACGTGCAGACCCTGGCGCAGGCGGCCCATTTGCTGGTCGTAGTTCGAACCGCCGATCAATACGCCGATGCGGGCATCGGGCAGGTTGGCGGCCAGGCGTTGGAGCTGCTCGCTGACCTGCAGGCTCAGCTCGCGCGTGGGGCACAGTACCAGAGCTTGAGTAGCTTTGGAAGCCAGATCAAGCTGCTGGAGCAGGGGGATGCCGTAAGCGGCGGTCTTGCCTGTACCGGTCTGGGCCAGGCCGATGAAGTCGGCCGGATCCCCGAGCAGGAGGGGAATGCTTTCGGCCTGTATGGCAGTGGGTTCGGTGAACCCCATCTCCCGCACCGCGTCCAGAAGAGCAGCATCGATCGGGAGGGCATCGAAGGATGAAAAATGGGACATCAAGGTAGGAAAAAACGTGGCGAACCTGCACCCTGAACGGAAACGGTAAGGGGCGGTCGCGAATACATCAGCACGTTCTTTCGCGAGAGGCCCCGTCGGGCGTACAGCGGGTGGTCGGGTTCCGCTTAGTGTTTGTAAAACAAAGGTACGAACTTTTTTTGTTCCGCTTGCCTATCTAGCATGAAAATTAATCCAAAAATAGATGGCCCGAATCCTTCAGCCCAGTTTTGGGGGTGGGCCTCGGGTCTAGAGGAACTCGAAACAGACGTACCGGATGGGCAGACCCTCGGCCCGGAAGCGGCGTTCGTAGGCCGTCTCGAAGTAGGCTTTGGGTTCGAGCCAGGGGTTGGCGTGCAGGTCGTCGCTCAGGCTCAGGATGCGCGTCGGCCCGCTGCGGATGTTCATCAGGCTGTATTCGAAGAGCTCGGCATTATCGGTCTTGAAGTGGACGCGCCCGCCCGAGCGCAGCAGCCGCCGGTAAGCCGCCAGAAAGTGAGCAGCCGTCAGGCGGCGGTCTTCGTGCGCCTTCTTGGGGTAAGGGTCGGGGAAGGTGATCCAAATTTCGTCCAGCTCCTGCGGCCCGAACACCTGCTCGAGGATCAGGATGTTCTCGCGCAACAGGCGGACGCGGCTCAGGCCCTCGGCGGCAGCACGGGTAGCGGCTTTCCAGAGGCGTTCTTTTTTGACATCGAGGCCCAGGAGCCAGCTTTGGGGAAAGGAACGGGCGTACTGAAGCAGAAAATCGCCTTTGCCGCAGCCCAGTTCCAGCACCAGGGGCGCATCAGCCCCCAGGAACTCGCGCCAGCGGCCGGCCACATGGGGGTGGCCCACCAAGGCCAGAGGATGAGTCTCGAACTCGCGTTTGCGCTGGGTTTTGTTGCGTCGCATGGCTGGGGGCCAAATCTACAGCTTTTGCCTGCTGGTGGCTCAGCAGCCGGGCCGGGAGCGGTTGGCAGCCCCGAATCAGCTCTCCCGGATGCCCGCTCACAACTCGATGCAGGCCAGCAACACATCATCGAGCTGCTTCAGATTGCCCATCCAGTCGGTAAAAAACTGAATGAAGGCCGCCTGCTGCTCGGCCAGGGACAGGCAGGCCGTTTCCTGCAGAAAAAGCCGCAGGCGCGTACGGCCCAGTTTAGCGTAGCGACCCCAAGGCGTGAGCTGTCCCCCAAACTGATCGGTAATGCCATCGGTGAAGAGATAAAGGCGCGTGCCTTTGCCCAGCTCGAGGCGGATGGCCGGAAAGGTCTTGTTGACGTGCTGGCCTCCGCCGCAGGGGTAGCGGGCCGACTTGTATTCGGTCAGTTCGCCTGCCGACCACACCCACAGGGGACGACCCGCACCGGCGTATTCGACGACGCGATTGCCCTCGGCATCGGCATCGTGAATGACGACGAGGCAGACATCCATGCCGTTCATCGAGTCGAGACTCGAATCCATTCCGAGGGTGCGCACGATGCGGCTGTCGAGCGATTTGAGAACCGTAGAGGGCCGGTCGATGCCCATTTCGTTGACGATCTGGTTGAGCAAGTTGTGGCCCATGACGCTCATGAAGGCTCCGGGCACGCCGTGGCCCGTGCAGTCGACAACGGCAAAGAGGGTTTTGCCCTCGGTGCGGGCCATCCAGTAGAAGTCGCCCGAGATGATGTCGCGGGGCTGGTAATAGATGAAATGGGGAGGCAGAAAGGTTTGGCGAAAGCGCGAGGCCGGCAAGATGGCCTGCTGAATGCGCGAGGCATAACGCAGCGAGTCTTCAACCTTCTCGTGCTGTTCGCTCAGGCGTTTTTCCTGAAACTGGCTTTCATCGAGGGTGGAACGCAGTTCGGCATTTATCGATTCGATTTCGATGCGCTGGCCTTCGAGTTGCCGATTGAGGCGGGCCAGCTCGGCAGCGGCACGGCGTTCGCGGTTGCGCTTGCGTAACAGCAGCAGACTCAGCAGGCTGATGAGCAGCAAGACCGCGGCCACCGAACCCAGGAGCCAGTAGGTAAATCTGCGTTCGGCAGCCAGCTGCATTTCGCGGATTTTTGCTTCCTGCCGGGCTTCGTACTGGGCTTCGAGGCGGCCCAGGTCGCGGGCTTTGGTTTCGCTGCGCAGGCTGTCCTGCAGGTCGCGAAAGCGGCGGTAATGTGTGAGAGCCGAGCGGAAATCGCCCCGCAGGCTGTCGGCCAGATACAGGAGTTCGTGTGCGTCTCGCACTCCTTCGATCTGCCCCAGTTTCTGCATGAATTCCAACGCCCGGCGGGCATGCGCGATCAGGGTGGCGGTCTGCTGCAGGGCCAGGTAGTATTCAGCCCATGCCAGGTCGAGCAGACCCAGCGAGTAGATCCAGTCGATACGCGGTCGCAAAGCCTCGCAGCTGTCGAGCAGCACGCGGGCAGCCGACAGATCTCCAGCCTCGCGGGCGGCCTGAGCCAGCCGGATGCCAGCGGTCAGTTCCATGACGGCATCGCCGGTGAGCTGGGCCAGGCGGCGGGCTTTGTGTATGAGCTGAACTCGCTGCGCGGCATCGCCCACTTCGTCCGCCAGGTTGTAGTAGGCTTGGGCCAGCGAGACGCTGTCGCAGCGGCATTTCTCGAACAGGTCGATGCTGCGTCGGGTATAGGACTTGCCGGCGGCCGTGTCGCCCACACGAAGGTAGAGCGTGCCCAGGTTCAGGTAGGCCAAGGCCCGCGGGCGGTGCGATCGAGGCAGGCTGTCGAGTGTCTGCAGGACTTGAAAGTAAATTTCGAGGGCCTGAGGAAAGCGGCCTTGATCGCTTTGAATGACTGCCAGATTGAGGTAAAGGAGGGCCACGGTTTCGAGCTGTTTCTGGCGGCGGGCGGCGGCCAAGGCCCGATGGCCATAGAAAACAGCGCTGTCGGGCATGCCCGTCAAGCTGTACACGTAACTCAGGAGGCGGGCCGCGTGCAGCTCGAAGGTATCAGGGGGGGTGCTGCGGCTAGTCCGGTAAAGGATGCGATGCAACAGGGGCACAGCTTCGGGGCTGCGGGTAGCCGTGACCAGATCGTTGGCCTGCCGAAACAGGTCAGCGACTGGCTGGCTGGAATCGGACTGTGCACTGACCGGTTCCACCAGCCCAATCCATCCTAAGAAGCAGACAGGGGCTATTGCATACCCGAACGACAAGAGCAAGGCGTAGATCAGTCGCACTTTTCGACGAAGACCTTTTGATGGTCAAGAAACAGCAATTATACGTAAACAAATGAGCAGGGTTTCCCATTTTACCTACGTATTTATAGCAGGTTTGGTTACAAAATAAAAAAGCAGCATTTGATGCTGCTTTTTTATTTTGATAAGGAGTAGGAGGCTCAAGACTTAGCTCCGCGAATGCGGGCAGCTTTACCTTCAAGCTTGCGCAGGTAGAAGATGCGGGCGCGGCGTACGAAACCGGCTTTTTTGACTTCGATCTTGTCGATGTAGGGCGAGTGCAGGGGAATGACGCGCTCGACCCCGACACCGTTCGATATCTTGCGCACCGTTACCATTTCGGTGCCCTGCGAGCCGCGCCGCTGGATAACTACTCCCTGGAACTGCTGGATGCGCTCCTTGTTACCCTCGGTAATGCGGTAGTGGATGTTGATGGTATCGCCAGCTCTGAAGCTTGGAATTTCAGCTTTTTTGAACTGACTGTGCAGCAGTTGCTTGGCTTCTTCGAGTTTGGACATCGTGCGCATGGCGGTCTCCTGCGGGCTGTTTTAAGCGATTCTTTTTAGCAAGCCGCAAATTTAGGCTAAAAAAGCATAGGTCAATCGGCGTCGGCCAACAAATCGGGCCGCAAGCGGCGGGTTTTTTCGTAGGCCTGCTCGTCGCGCCAGCGGTCGATCTGCGCGAAATGGCCCGAGAGCAGAATATCGGGCACGCGATGCCCCTCGAAATCGGCTGGGCGCGTGTAGATGGGCGGTTCGAGCAGGCCATCCTGAAACGAGTCGGTCAGAGCCGAAGTCTCGTCGCCGAGCACGCCGGGCAGCAGCCGCACTACCGCATCGACCAGCACCATGGCCGGCAGCTCGCCCCCCGAGAGGACATAATCGCCGATCGAGACCTCGTGCGTGATAAAGAGATCGCGCACCCGCTGATCGACTCCTTTATAGTGGCCGGCCAGCAGCAGCAGGTTCTGGCAGAGCGACAGCTCGTTGGCCAGGTGCTGGTCGAGGTGCCGGCCCTCGGGGGTCAGGTAGATCAGGCGGTCGTAGGGACGCTGGCTCTGCAGGTGGCGGATGGCAGCGGCGATGGGTTCGACCTTGAGCACCATGCCCGCTCCCCCGCCAAAGGGGTAGTCGTCGACCTGCTGGTGCCTGTCAGTGGTGAAATCGCGCAGGTCGTGAATGGCGATCTGCACCAGGCCTTTTTCCTGCGCCCGCTTGAGGATGCTGTGGCTGAAAGGCCCCGCAAAGAGGGCCGGTACGCAGGTCAGGATATCGATACGCAGCACAGCTCAACGGCTCCCTTTCTGGCCGACGAAGTGATCGCTGTTGTTTTTGAACAGGACGTTGAAGGTCGTCAGGCTGCCATAGATGCGGGTGATGTATTGCTGCAGTTCTACCTTTTCTTCGTCGTTGAGGCCCTTGCTGGCGTTGATTTTCTGCTCCATGACCCGCAGGCGGTCGCGGATCATGACGATTTTATGAAAAAAGTCCTCGATGGGCACTTCCTTGGTGGCCATGTCCTTACGGCCCGGTTCGAGGATGAGCTTGCCGTTGATCCATTTGTCGCCCAGGGGCACCAGTTCGGTCAGATCGCTGTAGCGGCGCAGGATTGATAAGAGGCTGCGTTCGACATCGGCCAGGCTGACGCTGCCTTCGGGCGGGTCGCAGGCCTCGATGACGTTGAGTTTGTCGGCGGCCACGAGGGCGATTTCCTTCAGGCCATGCTCGATGAATACGATCTGGTAGGCGGTGGGTCGCAGGCCGACAATCACCCCCGCGCCAAAGGTCGGGTGCTCGACCCGCGAACCTGTTCCAAGTATGCGTTCCATGAATCCGTGTTTCGCTTTCTGTTCTGCAAGAACGTACCTGACTGATTTTTTTTTTGCGAATAATAAAGAAAGCCTGCCGCCAAGGACTCTCACTTGCGGCGCATGAGCGGCAGGTGGCGCAGGTCGCGGCCACTCTGCATGAGCTTGTTCATGGTCTTCATCTGCTTTTTCATGTCCTGAAAATTGGAAAGCAGCTGGTTGACTTCCTGAACGGTGCGGCCGCTGCCTTTGGCGATGCGCCGCCGCCGCGAGCCGTTGATGATCTCGGGGTTACGCCGTTCTTCGAGGGTCATCGAGTAGATGATGGCTTCGATGTGCTTGAAGGCATCGTCGTCGATATCCAAATCCTTGGCCATGCGACTGACTCCCGGAATCATGGAGATCAGTTCTTTGATATTGCCCATCTTTTTGATGGTCTGGAGCTGCTTGAGGAAGTCCTCGAAGTCGAACTGGTTTTTGCGGATACGCCGCTGCAGGCGTTCCGATTCTTCCTGGTCGAACTGCTGCTGGGCGCGTTCGACGATGGTCAGCACGTCGCCCATACCCAGGATGCGGCTGGCCATCCGGTCGGGGTGGAAGAGGTCGATGGCTTCCATTTTCTCGCCCGTCCCGATGAACTTGATGGGCTTGTTGACGACGGCCAGAATCGAAATGGCAGCTCCGCCCCGCGTGTCGCCGTCGAGCTTGGTAAGCACCGTACCCGTGAAGTCGAGGCGGTCGTTGAAGGCTTTGGCCGTGTTGACGGCATCCTGACCCGTCATCGAATCGACGACAAACAGAATCTCGTGCGGGTTGACGGCGTTTTTGATGCGCTCGATTTCGTCCATCATCTCCTCGTCGACGGCCAGGCGACCGGCGGTGTCGATAATGACCAGGTCCTTGCCATGCTGGCGGGCATACTGCACGCCATTTTGAGCAATGGCCACGGGATCGCTGGTGCCCGGCTCCTTGTACACCTCGACCCCGATCTGCTCGCCCAGTACGGTCAGCTGGTCGATGGCGGCAGGGCGGTAGACGTCGGCGGCAACCAGCAGGGGCTTGATGCTCCGGCTCTTGAGGAAATTGGCCAGCTTGGCCGAGAAGGTCGTTTTACCCGAGCCTTGCAGGCCCGACATGAGCACAACCGTAGGCGGTGTTTTGGCCAGCTGCAGAGCCTGGTTGCGCTCGCCCATGAGCTTGACCAGCTCGTCGTGCACAATTTTGACCATGAGCTGGCCGGGCTTGACGGCGATAAGCACATCCTGACCCAAGGCCTGTTCCTTGACGCGGTCGGTAAATTCTTTGGCAACCTTGTAGTTGACGTCGGCATCGAGGAGGGCCCGGCGGATTTCGCGCACCGTCTCGGCGACGTTGATTTCCGAAATTTTTCCCTCGCCCTTCAGCGTTTTGAACGCCCGGTCGAGTTTGGTACTCAGGTTCTCAAACATAGCAGCTTCACTCCTGCCCGGAAACGGGCTAAAACGAACCTTAAAGTTAACTAGAATCGCGGGATTGGCCGCCGTGCCCTACAGCAGGGATTTGCGTATCTTCATAGGCCCAAGCACGAACCCACCATGCACACGACCGCCACGCTGACCGAACAACTGGCCCGGACCATCCGCATCATACCCGATTTTCCCAAGCCCGGTATCTCATTCAAGGACATCACGCCCGTTTTTTTTGACCCGCATCTGGTGCGGGCCTGCGCGGCGGCCCTGGCCGCTCCCTTCCGCAGCCGTGGCATCCACAAAGTCATCGGAATCGAAAGCCGGGGCTTTCTGCTGGGGCCGCTCGTGGCCCAGGAACTGAGCTGCGGCTTTGTGCTCATTCGCAAGAAGGGCAAACTACCGGGCCAGACCCACGAGGTAAGCTACGACCTCGAATACGGCAGCGCGACCATCGAAGCGCACCACGACGCGCTGCAACCGGGCGACCGTGTGCTCATCCACGACGACCTGCTGGCCACAGGCGGCACCGCCCAGGCCGCCGCCCGCCTCTGCACCCAGAACGGAGCGGTGGTCAGCGGATTTCTCTTCCTCGTGGAACTTGAAAGTCTGGCAGGCCGCCAGCGGCTCGAACCGATTGGCTGCCCCGTTCTGAGTCTGATTTCCTACCGGGATTGAAATTCGACCAAACTTTGTATATTTAGGGTATCCATCCCCTGATGGCTTTACTTACCTTATGGAAAAGCATCTCGACACCCTGCCCGGCACCGCCGAACCAGCGGGCGGCTTCGATTTCGATCTGACCGACAACCAGATTCAGATTGCGGACATGATCCGCAAATACGGGGAGGAACGCATCCGGCCCGTGGTCATGGAACTGGACGAAAGCCAGCACTTCCCCCTCGACATCATGAAAGAGCTGGGCCAACTGGGCCTCATGGGCGTGCTGGTACCCGAAGAATACGGCGGCAGCGGCATGGGCTACTTCGAATACATCACCGCCATTTCGGAACTGGGCAAGTTCTGCGGCTCGATCGCCCTCTCGATGGCAGCCCACAACTCGCTGTGCACGGGCCATATTCTGGCCTTTGGCAACGAAAGCCAGAAAGCCACCTACCTGCCCAAGCTGGCCACGGCCGAGTGGATCGGTGCCTGGGGCCTGACCGAACCCAACACCGGATCGGATGCCGGCAACATGCTCACCGTCGCCGTACGCGACGGCGACCACTGGGTCATCAACGGAGCCAAGAACTTCATCACCCATGGCGCATCGGGCGATGTGGCCGTCGTTGTCTGCCGCACAGGCGAAAAACGCGCCAAAAACAACGCCACCGCCTTCATCATCGAAAAAGGCACCCCCGGCTTCCGGCCCGGCCGCAAGGAAAACAAACTGGGCATGCGGGCCTCCGAAACCACCGAACTGATCTTTGAGGACGTGCGCATCCCCGATGCCAACCGCCTGGGCGAGGTAGGCGACGGTTTCCACCAAGCCATGAAAGTGCTCGACGGCGGGCGCATCTCCATAGCCGCCCTTTCGATCGGGATCGCCAAGGGAGCCTACGAGGCCTGCCTGCGCTACGCCCAGGAACGCCAGCAGTTCGATCAGCCCATCGCCAACTTTCAGGCCATCAGCTTCAAGCTCGCCAACATGGCCGTCGAAATTCAGGCAGCCGAACTGCTGACCTTCAAGGCCGGCTGGCTCAAGAACAACGGCCAAAAAGTTACCCAAGCCTCGGCCATGGCCAAATACTACGCCAGCGAAGCCGCCGTACGCATCGCCAACGAAGCCGTCCAGATTTTTGGCGGCTACGGCTACATCAAGGAATTTCCCGTCGAAAAATATTACCGCGATGCCAAACTCTGCACCATTGGAGAAGGCACGTCCGAAATCCAGCAGCTGGTTATTGCCCGTGAAGTCCTGCGCTGAAGCCGTGGCAGTCGCCCTGCTGGCCCTAAGTTTGGCCGGCCTCTCGGCCTGCTCGTGGCCCGCAGCGCAATCGACTACCACGCCAGCCGCCGACACGCTGCAAACCACCGACTGGCAGGCCCGCGAAACCGAAATGCAGCAGCGCATGGCCGACCTCGACCTCAAGCAACGCTACTGGATCGAAGAACGCATCCCCACCGAGCTAGGCCAAGCCCGCATGCAGGACATCCTGGCCGATTCGGCGGGCTTTGCCGATTACCGCGAACTCGACAACCGCCTCGCTGCCATCGTCAACGGCCAGCGGCAGGTCTACTTCGAATACGTCCGCCTGCGGGCACGCCTCGACTCGCTGCCCCCCGCCGATCCTGAACGCGAACGCATCGTCCACCGCCTGGGCGAACTTTCCCATCAGGACAAGCAGTTCTACGACAGCTACATCGTCTGGGAAAGTGCCATAACCGCCTACCTGCAACGCTGGAAACTGCCCCGAACCCCCGCCAAACCTCCCCGCAGCTGACCGACGATGCAACTTTTTCGTAACCGAAACGTTTAACTAACTTGGCCGTGCCAGTCGGCGCAACCCAACCTGCATATGATCCCGCTGCATATCCAAGCCACCTCGACCACGCCCGAAGTTGTTATCGATCCCTCAGCCGCCGAAATCAAAGTCGAAGGCAGCAGCTACCCCTCGCACCCGGAAGCCTTTTTTCAGCCCCTCATCGACCACATTCAACAATGGGTCGAGCTGGGGGTCGATGAGCTGAACATCACCTTTTCCCTCAACTACGTCAATACCAGCTCATCCAAATACCTGCTGCGGCTGCTTCAGCTGGTGGACAAAGCCTACACCCCCGGCAAAAAATTTGCCCTGCACTGGCACTACCTCGAATACGATACCGATATCAGAGAGCAGGGCGAAATGATCTTCTCAAAACTGCACATGCCCCGCTTTCTGGTACAAAGAAACGATCAGGATGGCAGCACCGACGAATGATGTCGGTACGCAGCCCGATCTGGGTCTGCGCCAGGCCCAGCAGCTGGTCGATGACTGGATCCGCCAAGTAGGCGTACGCTACTTCTCGGAGCTGACCAACACGGCCATTCTGGCCGAAGAAGTCGGCGAAGTGGCCCGCATCATGGCCCGCCGCTACGGCGACCAGTCCTTCAAAGCCGGTGAGACGCACGACCTGGGCGAAGAACTGGCCGATGTGCTCTTCGTGCTGCTCTGCCTGGCCAACCAGACCGACACCGACTTGGCCGAGGCCTTCCACCGCCGCATGGAGCGCAAAACGCAGCGCGACCGCGACCGCCACCTCAACAACCCCAAGCTCACTTCCTGAGCCGCGCCGCAACCGGAGCCAGACACTCGGCCAGCACATCGACCACGTAGGCCAGCTGCTCGGGGGTCGTGTCGCGCCCGAAAGAGAAGCGCACCGCATGGGCCACCCGCTCGGGGGGCAGCCCCATGGCCCGCAGCACATGCGAGCCTACCGCGCTGCCTGAACTGCAGGCCGACCCACCCGAAACCGATATGCCCTTCATATCCAGCTGATAGATCAGAATCGATTCGGTACCCTCACCCGGAAACGAAACGTTGAGCACCGAAGGCATCGCATGCGCATCGTCCTGCGGCCCGTTGAAAACCACCCCAGGAATGCGCTCGCGCAGCTGCTGCCGGAACGACTCCTTGAGTCGGCGCGTGTGCTCGGCGTAAACGCGGGCCTGCCGGCGGGCTGCCACAAAAGCCGTCGCCGTCCCGACGATGCCGGCCACGTTCTCGGTGCCGGAACGGCGGTTGCGTTCCTGCCCGCCCCCGCAGATCTGGGGTGGCAGCTGCACATCGGGCGAACAGTACAGAAAACCCGCTCCCTGCGGGCCATAAAATTTATGGGCCGAAGCCGTCAGAAAATGAACCGGAACCTCCTGCAGGTTGATGGGCAGCTGGCCAATGGTCTGCACCGTGTCGCTATGAAAGAGGGCACCGTGCTCGGCGCAACATCGGGCTACGGCTTCCAGATCGAGCAAGGCCCCCGTTTCGTTGTTGGCGTGCATGAGGCTGACGAGCACCTCGCCAGCCGGTCGGCCATCGAGCACTTCGTTCAGTTCATCTATTGAAATAAATCCTTCGCTATCAACCGATAAATAATGAACGTTTAAACCCAGTTCTTTACTCAGCGACTCGATCGGATGTAAAACCGCGTGGTGTTCGGTGGGTGCCGTTACAAGCAGGCGAACAGGATAGCAGCGCACCGCCGATTTGATGGCCAAGTTGTCGGCCTCGGTGCCGCCGCTGGTGAAGATGATCGAGCCGGGCGGGCAGCCCAGTTCGTCGGCCACCTGCCGGCGGCATTTTTCGATGCAGGCCCGCAGCACCCGCCCGTGCCCGTGGATCGACGAAGGGTTGCCATAATGCTCGCGAAACCACGGCAGCATGGCCTCGAACACCTCGTTGGCCAAGGGCGTGGAAGCGGCGTAATCCAGATAGACCGTCATGACGAATCGTGCTCTCTGCTTTACTTGGTTTACGAAAAATCAGCGGGCCGGTTGTTTGAGTAACTGATCGCAAAGGGCCTCGGCGGCCTCACGGGTCGGGGCCTCGGTGTAAAGTCGGGCGATAGGTTCGGTATTGGAGGGGCGCAGATGCAGCCAGCTGTCAGCCAGGGCGATGCGCAGGCCGTCGGTCCGGTCGATTTCCACCCCAGGAAACGCTTCGAGCAGCTGGGCCTCCCAACGGGCGGCATCAAAGGGGCCGTCCAGTTCAATCCTGCGCTTGACCATGGCATAATCGGGCAACGTGGCCCGCAGAGCCGAGCAGGTCTGACCTGATCGGGCCAAATGCGAGAGAATCAATGCAATGCCCACCAGGGCATCGCGCCCATAATGCAGGGGGCCAACGATCACGCCCCCGTTGCCCTCGCCACCCAGTTCGGCACCTTCGGCCCGCATGCGGGCCACCACGTGTGCCTCGCCCACGGCGGAAGTGTAGCGTTTCTGGCCGTAGCGGGCGGCCACGTCATCCAAGGCGCGGCTGGAAGATAAATTGGAAACGACTGGCCCGGGCTGCCGGCTCAACCAGTAATCGGCAACGGCAACCAAGGTATATTCTTCGCCAAAAGCTTCTCCGGTTTCGCAGACCAAGGCCAGCCGGTCAACGTCCGGATCGACGGCCAGCCCCAGATCGAGGCCTTCGCGCCGGACTAAATCCGCCAGGTCGGTCAGGTGTTCGGGCAGCGGCTCGGGGTTGTGCGCAAACCAGCCGTGAGGCTCGGCATGCACGGTGTGGATTTCCGGTACCCCCAGGCGGTCGAGCAGGGCCGGTACCGCTAGTGCTCCCCCGCTGTTAACGGGATCAAGACCAATCCGAAATTGGGCCGCCCGTATGGCTTCGACATCCACCCCCGGCAAATCCAGAATCCGGTCGATGTGGTAGTTCAGGGCGCGATCGTCGGGCACCATGCGCCCCAGCTCATTTACCGGTGCGAAGGTAAAGTCTTTTTTGAAGTACAAGTCCTTGAGCTGTTCGCCTGATTCGGGGCTGATGAAAGCCCCATCGGGCGCAAAGCATTTGAGGGCATTCCATTCGACGGGGTTGTGGGAGGCCGTGAGCATGATACCGCCCGCCGCCTCGACGCGGGGAACGTACATCGAAAGGGTAGGCGTGGTTGTCAGCCCCAGGTCGATCACTTCAAAACCCATACAAACCAGCGTCTGGGCGACCAGGGCCAAAAGCCCTTCACCCGAGGGGCGGGCATCGCGCCCCAGCACCACCCGCCGATTGGGCGCATCGGCCAGCAGAGAGCCATAGGCGGCTGCAAAAGCCACGGCATCCAGCGGAGTCAAGTTCTCACCTACCCGACCGCCAACCGTGCCCCGCACCCCCGAAACGGAAATCATCATCGCCATAGGTTTTCAATTTAGGAAAAAAGCCACAAAAAAAGCCCATCCGTTTGGATGGGCTTTTTTTCAGAAAAGAAAATCAATTACTGCACGATGAGCTTGAGCGTCTGCTCGAAGCCATCGATGCGGATGCGGATCAGGTAGAGACCGGCACTTTCCTCGCTCAGGTCGAGGGGCCATTCGTTGTAACCGGTGGTTACGTCGAAGCGGGTGCGCAGGATCGAGCGGCCCGTCAGGCTCAGGATTTCGACCTGGGCTTCACCACTCTGCGTAGCATCGAAGGTCAGCTGCACAGGGCCACGGGTCGGGTTCGGATAGAGGCGCAGATCGGCGACCGGTGTTTCGGCCAGCTGGCTTTCGCGGTTGGAGGCCGTGCGGAAAGGCACCGTCAGCAACTGGTCTTCGGGCGTTTCCACGCCGTTGCCGCAAACCGAACGTACGCGCACCTGGTAGTTGGTGCCGGCCATCAGGTTGTTGATCTGGTACTCGCTGGCATTGCCCGCCACGACGATCGTCAGGAAGGTCGGGTCGGTTTCGGCTTTGTACGAGACAAAGTACTGCAGGGCATCGGGGTTGAGCGTCCAGCTCACCAGAGCCGAGGTACGGGTAACGTTGCTCACGCGGACATTCTGCGGAGCGCGGCAATCGTCGGTCGTGGCTGTGCGGAAGCTGGCCAGCGCAAATTCCGAGGTGCTGCTGCCATCGACGCAGTTGGCGCGGACGCGCACTTGGTAATCGGTGCTGTTGAAGAGCCCTACGAGCGTAATGCGTGGTTCGGTCGTGCGGATGGGCAGCGACCAGTTGGCATCGGCGACGCGCTTGTACTGCACGGTGTAACTGTCGGCGGGGCCGTTGGTCGTCCAGGAGAGCTCGGCAGTCGTTGCGCGGGCAATTTCAACGGTCAGGTTGAAGACCTCGGGGCAGACCACGTCGTCGCAGAGCTGGAGCGTCAGGTACTCCGGTGCCAGCACCGTTCCGATCGGGCTGCCGGGCTGCGTCAGGATGAAGCGGGCCGTGAAGCGGGAGCGCACGTCGTCGATGCGGGTCGTCGGACTGGTTACCACGGCGGGGTATTCGATTTCGTTGCAGCCAACGCCATCGGGGCCGGTCTTGATGAGGTAAACATCGGCGTTGCGCTCGTCGTCGAAGATCGTATTGCTTTGACCGGCAATCACGAAGCCGCCGTCGCCGCTGCGCACAATAGCGCGGCCTTGGTCGGTGCGGTTGCCGCCGTAAGCGTAGGCAAACTCCAGGTCGCCGCTCGGGCTGATCTTGACGATGGTGGCATCGGTGCCGTTGGTGCTCACACCCCCCGTCAGGACGATTGAGTTATCGCTAAGAGCCAATAGACCGTTGGCAAAATCGAAGGCCGATCCGCCGTAGGTGCGGCTCCAGAGGAAGTTACCGCTGGCATCGACTTTGACGACGTAGCCATCGCCGTTGGCGCCGAAGCTGCGGGTCATGCCGCCTGCTACCAGGTCGCCGTTCGGAGCTTCAGCCAGGCTGTAGCCAAAGTCGCGGTCGCTGCCGCCGTAAGTTTTAGCCCAGACCAGCTCGCCGCTGTCGGATACCTTGAGGATCAGGACATCCTGGCGACCGGCACCCACGCCGTTGCTGTAACCGGCTACGGCAAAGCCGCCGTCGCGGGTCTGAACTACGGCACTGCCGTAGTCATCGCCTACGGCACCGTAGGTGCGCTCCCAGAGCTTGGTGCCTGTGGCATCGATGCGCAGCAGGTAGACTTCGCGGGCGTTGCCGCCTTGGACTTCCGAAGTACCGGTAATGATGTAACCGCCGTCGCGGGTTTGAGCTACACCGGCACCCGTATTCCATTGGTTATCACCGTAGGTGCGCTGCCAGAGGATTTCGCCGTTGGCGTTGGTCTTGACAACGTAAACATCGGAACTGCCGGCACCAAAGCTGGTGGTGTATCCAACCATGAGGTAACCGCGGTCGCTCGTTTCGATGACGGCGCGACCTTCGTCGCGGGAGCGGCCACCCAAGGTGCGATCCCAGATTTTACCGCCAAAGGCGTTGTACTTGGCCAGGTAGGCATCCCATTCCCCGGCACCGCTGCTGAAGGTGTAGCCGGTAACAATGTAGCCGCCGTCGGTTGTATAGGCTAGGCCGTGGGCTTCATCCCAGCCCGGGCCACCCGACACCACCTGCCAGATCGAGCCTTCGCCTGCAACGCAGCCAGGCGTACGGAATCGCGCTTCGGTAAAGCCCGATTCGACGCTGCCGAAGCAGATCGAGCGGATGCGGGCATCGTACACCGTATTGGGCATCAGGCCTTCGACGAAAGCTTGTGTGCCCGTCGCATCGATGGGCAGCGACCAGGCCGATTCAAATTCGGGTTTGATCTGAATCTGGTACTCCGTGGCACCCGGAGCGGCCATCCAGCGCAGAACGGCGGTACTGCAGGTAACGGCAGTCGGTTCGGTGAAGAAAGCCATCGGCGGATCGCAGGTACAGCCCTCGGTACCGAAGCTGCGGGTTACGAAAGCCGAAACGGCACCGCTCGCGCAGATCGTACGCACACGCACCACGTAGCCGGTACAAACATCCAGATTCGTCAGGTTGTAATTCGATTGTGGCGCATCAATCGTATCCAGGGTTACGAAATCGATGGCTTCAGCGGGGCGCAGCTGAATGACGAAACGTTCGGCACCGGCAGGCAGGGTCCAGACGATCTGGGCTGAAGTCTGGGCAATCGAATTGACTTCGAAGTTGACCGGTGCAGCACAGAGGTTGGTTGTCGTGAACTGGCGCGGTTCCGAGTCGGTCGACTGGCCGTTGGTCGGGCCGCAGTTGGCGCGGATGACCACTTCGTAAGCCGTGTTGGCCTGCAGACCCGACAAGCCATCGCTGGTTGTCGGTGCCGGTACCGTTTTCTCGTTCCACTGGCTGGCCCCCACGATGCGCCAGCGCAGGATGTATTCGACCGCATTGGCAACCGGTCCCCACTGAATGAAAGCAGTGAAAGGCGTGGGCGTAATGCTGGTGATCTGCGGCGTGAGGCAGTTGGGGTTCTGGGCATCGGGCGTGGTGAAGCGGCCCGTAATCGGAGCCGAGATTTCGCCTTGAGCACAGTTGCTGCGCACGCGGACCTCGTATGCAGTGTTCGGTGTCAAGCCATCGAGCAGAGCCGTCGTGTTGGGCACGTTGAGGGTACGGAAGTTGCCCGAACCTTGAACCGCCCATTCGATGGTGTAACCGAAGATGGCCTCGGGAACAGCTGTCCAGCTGGCGATGGCTGTAGTGCCGGTGATTTCGCTGAAGGTCAGGTTGCTGGGCGGGGGACAGGTGCCCGATACACCCGTCGTGCGGGCACGCACCGAGTCGGGGTTCGAGAAGCCGTTGCCACCGCCGCAGAGCGTGCGCACGCGGATCAGGTAGTTGGTACCCGATCGCAGGCCCGTGATCGTGAAGCTCGTAACATTGCCTACCAGCGAGTTGCCTAACTCCGGTGTCCACTGCTGTTCAGGAGCGTCAACCTTCCACTGCACCGAGTAGCCGACCACCTGTGGGCCGGGCGAAGGCGACCACGTTACACGGATGCTGTTGTCGCTCGTAGCAGCAGCATCGACCTGCAGATTAACCACTTCCGAGCACAGAATCTGGCAGTTCGTCGTGGTGAAGACCACAAACCGCGGCGACTGCGCACCGCCTTCCTCGCAGATCGAGCGGATGCTTACCTCGTAGCTGGTGCAGTTGTCCAATCCCTCGATCGTGAAGGTCGTCTCAAGTGTCAGGCCGGCAAATTCCCATTCGGGGGCACCGATCTTGCGGAATTCAACCGTGTAGCCAATCGATTCCGGTGCACGGTCCCAAGTAATGGTTGCCGAGGTCGAACGAATAACCGTTGCATCGGCAGCCGGAACGGCCGTACAACTCAGCGTCGTAAACGTTTCGTAGACCCATGGCGAGAACTGCGTAAGCTGGAAGCAGATGGCGCGGATGCGGGCTTCGTACTGGCGGTCGGGGGTCAGGCCCGTCATCTGGTAGCGGGTGATGCTGCCGCTTTCGATGCGGATGGTTTGCGTGTAGTCGCCCTCATTGAGGAACTTGATCTGGATTTCATAGCCCAGCGCACCCGGAATTTCATCCCACGTCAGCACGCCGCGGGTCTGGGTTACGTTTTGCGAGGTAAAGAAGTCCGGAGCCTTGCAGTCGACGGTGCGGAACTTGCCCGAAAGCGGTGTCGATTCACCGTCGGCACAGATCGTTACGATTTCAAAATCGTAGGTCGTTTCCGGAATCAGGTTGGTGAACGCCTGTTCGCGCACGCCTGCAGCCAGGTTCAGGCTGTTGGTGAAAGTCGGAGCCGATTCCACTTTCCAACGCAGACGTTGCGAAACGGCGGGCGGTGCCGGCGCAGGTGTCCAGCCGATGCGGGCCGAGGTAAGCGAAGCCTCCAGCGTGATGGGGTTCGTCGGTGCGGGGCAGCCGGTTGGCGGCTGATCGTCGCGCGGCGTGAAGAACTCAAACACATACGGCGACAGTTCGTTGGGAGCCGAGCAAATCGTACGCAGGCGAGCTACGTAGTCCGTATTCGGAGTCAGGCCCGTCAGCAGATGCGTCGTGTCGTTGGCCGCCTTGATGATCGGCGTAGCCGGAAGCCAGGCAGTCGTACCCACAATCTGGTACTGAAGCTCATAGCCTTGCGAGCCGCGGATGTTGTCCCAGCGGAACTCGGCGGTGGTCGCCGTCAGTCGGATTGCCGCAAAGAAGTCCGGAGCCTTGCAGTCCACCGTCGCGAAGTTCACAGGGCAGAACGGCGAGGTCTGGTTGTTGGCGCAGATCGAGCGCACCTCGGCCACATAGCTAGTCGAAGGCTGCAGGCCCGTCAAATCGAAGGTCGTACCTGTTACGCGGATGGGCGTTCCAAACTGGCCACCGGGCAGCTGGCGGAAGCGCACTTCATACGCCAGGGCCGAAGCAACGGCATCCCACCGCAGCGTAACGACCGTCAGACCCGGGTTTACAGCGCGGATGTTATTCGGGCAGTTGCAGGCACCCGGCTGGTCGTCGCGTGGCGTGAAGAACTCAAACACATACGGCGACAGCTCGTTGGGAGCCGAGCAAATGGTGCGCAGGCGGGCCACGTAATCCGTATTCGGAGTCAGGCCCGTCAGCACATGCGTCGTGTCGTTAGCCGCTTTGATGATCGGCGTAGCCGGAAGCCAGGCAGTCGTACCCACAATCTGGTACTGAAGCTCATAGCCTTGCGAGCCGCGGATGTTGTCCCAGCGGAACTCGGCGGTGGTCGCCGTCAGTCGAATTGCCGCGAAGAAGTCCGGAGCCTTGCAGTCCACCGTCGCGAAGTTCACGGGGCAGAACGGCGAGGTCTGGTTGTTGGCGCAGATCGAGCGCACCTCGGCCACATAGCTAGTCGAAGGCTGCAGGCCCGTCAGGTCGAACGAAGTACCCGTTACGCGGATCGGCGTTCCGAACTGGCCACCGGGCAGCTGGCGGAAGCGCACTTCATACGCTACAGCCGAAGCAACAGCATCCCACCGCAGCGTAACGACCGTCAGACCCGGATTTACGGCGCGGATATTACCCGGGCAGTTGCAGGCAAAGGGCTGGTCTTCGAGCGTCGTAAAGAAATCAAAGACGTAAGGCGAAAGCTGGTCAGGAGCAACACAGATCGTACGCACGCGGGCAATGTAATCCGTGTTCGGAGTCAGACCCGTCAGCACATGCGTCGTGTCGTTGGCCGCTTTAATAATCGGTGTGGCCGGAAGCCAGATGTTGGTACCCACCACCTGGTACTGGAACTCGTAGCCGGCCGAGCCGCGGATGTTATCCCAGCGGAACTGGGCCGTGGTGGCCGTTACGTTGAAGCTCTGCAGGAAGTCCGGAGCCTTGCAATCGACCGTCGCAAAACGCACCTCGCAGTAGGTCGAAGTCTGCTCATTGGCGCAGATCGAACGCACCTCGGCTACGTAGTCGGTCGAAGGCTGCAGGCCCGTAAAATTGAAGCTCGTTCCCGTTACGCGAACTGGTGCCCCAAATACCGCATCAAGCTGGCGGCGGATGCGCACCTCGTAAGCAACAGCATTCGGGCTGGCGTTCCATTGAATCGAAGCCGAAGTCAGCGTCAGATCAAAAGCGCGGATACCCGTCGGGCAGTCGCAGACCAGCGGAGCAATCGTTACCGTGCGCGTATCGGAACAGCCGCGGCCATCGCGAACGACTACCGTGTACGTGCCCGGAGTAAGTCCGGTGAAAATCGCGTTGGAAGTGAAAGGACCACCGTTGATCGAGAACTGATAGACGCCATCGCCACCCGTAGCCGAGGCCCGAATCTCACCCGGCAGCGTTTGCAGCGTAAGCGTCGGCGCGGCAATCACCTGCACAAAGGTTGTTTCCGGTGCAGCGCAGGCCGTACCCGTCGGTGGCGTATAGATGATGCGGTGCAGCCCCAGGCCGGCACGTGCCGGGTTGAAGGCGTTGCCCTGAATGCCCGGCCCCTGGAACGTACCGCCAGCCGGTGCTGCCGACAGCGGGAAGTCCTGGTTTTCGTTCACACAGTAGGTTTGCTCCAGCCCGAAGATGCGAGATGGCTCGGCCCCCTGCAGTTCCGTATTTTCACAAATGAAATACGGACAGCCTTCGTATACGCCGAAGTAGCAGATTTCGATCGTACGCGGGAAGGGATTCATGTTACGTGGGATGATCGTCGCATAACCGAAGCGATCCATTTCCGGGCCGGTAGCCGGCTGCACACTCGGGCCGGTGAAGACCCCGCCGGGCAGCGTCGCCCGAATCGTGTAGACCGTGCGATCTTCGATGCAATAGGAGGGTGCCAGGTCGATAATGTCGACCGGAGGCGGCGGGTTGACCGTTACCGTCGTACACTGGCGGTACGAACAGCCGTCGACAATGCCTTGGTAGCAAATCTGGTGCGTACCCGAACCGGCATTGACCGGCACGAAGAAGCGACCTTCGACTACCCCCGGCCCACTGAACGTACCGCCTGCCGGAAAGCCAATCAGCGGAATCCGCTGGTTGTTCTGTGGGCAATAAGGTGGCGGCGTACCGATTGCAATCTGAATTTGCGGTTGCGGACTGATGCGTACCGGAATCGTGGCTTCGAAATCGCAGCCGTTGATACGGCCCGCGTAGCGGAGGTTGTAAATGCCCGGCGGGTAGTCGGCAGGGCGAAGCGTCGTTCCGATCGGCTGACCGTTGAAGGTGAAGCTGCCACCCGCCGGCGTGCCTTGCAGCTGGATCGGCTCGGTGCGATCCTGACAGAAAGGCCCGTTGTTGATTTCGCCGATGATGGCCACGTTCGTCGGCTGCGGCGTAACGATAACCTCGCGTGTCGTCGTGTACTGGCAGCCTTCAAAGTTGCCGCTGTAGGTGATAGCAACAGGCGTGTTGGTCGGTGCCTGGGCAGGCGTGAAGACATTGCCCGTAACGCCAATGCCACTGAAGGTACCACCTGCCGGTGTTCCCGACAGCGTTATCGGAGCCTGATTCGAACAGAACGGCGGCTCGGCCGAGAACAGAATCTGCGGGGTCGGCGGTGCCGTGATGCGGATGCGCAGCTGGTCGCCCGAATCGTACTCGCAGCCCTGGAAGTTGCCCGTATAGCGGATGGTTACCGTGCCCGCAGGCAGGTTCAAAGGGCGGAATACAAAGCCGAAGCCCTCGTTCGATACACCCGGGCCGCTGAACGTGCCACCGGGCGGTGTGCCAATCAGCTGCACCACCTCCGTACTTGTCGTACAGAACGGACCGGGGTTCGAAGCCTGAGCCGTAACCGTCGGCGGAGCCGTCAGCTGGACTTGGGCCGTCGCTTCAAAATCGCAGCCATTGAGCGTACCCACGTAACGGATCGTAACCGTGCCCGAAATGCCCGCCCGCTGCGGAATGAACTGGTTGCCTTCCACACCCGGGCCACTGAAGGTGCCACCCGTCGGCACGCCCTGCAGCAGCACCGGAGTCGTCTGCGTCTGGCAGTAGGGGCCAGCCAGACCGACGATCTGCGCCTGTGGACGAGCCGATACGACCACCGTCGTCGAGCCACCCAAGGCGCAAACGCCTGCCGGTGCATCCCAAGTTATGGTATGCACACCAACACCCACCTGCGCCGGAATGAAGACCGAGGTCGGGTTGCCGTTCACGCGGAAGCTGGCACCCGCCGGATTCGAGGTCAAGTTGTAAGGGTTGTTGTCGTTCTCGCAATAGGGACCGGCATTGAAATTGACCAAGGTCGTCGGAACCGGTGCCTGCACCCGAACCGTGCGTGTCTGCGAGAACTGGCAGCCGTTGAAGTTGCCGCTGAAAACAATATCGTACGTACCAGCCGGCAGACCCTGCGGATTGAACGTTCCACGGCCATTGCCCAGGTTATTGACGTTCGTACCCGTGAAGGTACCGACCGTCGCTTGGCCACCGTTGATGGTCGCCGTCAGATCAACTGGCTGGTTGCTGATTGAGCAGTAGCCATTGGGGCCGCCGTCGGGCGATACATTGATAACGATCGTAGGCTGGGCTGTAACCGTGATTTGCACCGAAGCCTCAAACGTACAGACCCCTTGCGTGCCGCGGTAGGTGATGGTGCTCGTTCCTGGGGTATTTGGGGTAAAGAGTCCGTTTGCTGAAACGCCTTGACCACTGAACGTGCCGCCCGAAGGTACGCCAATGAGCTGCACGGGATTGCTGCCCACGCAGTAGGGACCGGCAGCATTCAGGATTTGCGCTTCGGGCTTGGCCGTAACGACAATCGTAAAAGTCGTCGGCAGGGCGCAGGCACCCGGAGCAGGAGTTGCCGTGATCGTGTAGCTGCCCGGCTGGCGGTTCACATCCGATGCCGAGAAGCCCGTAATCGGGTTGCCGTTCAGAGTAAACCTGGCCCCTGCCGGATTCGATGTGAAGGTGTAGCGCGTCTGGTCATCGGCGCAGATCGGGCCGGTCGGCTGACCGGTAACCGTCGTCTGCACCGGAGCCTGAATCTGCAGCGTGCGCGTGCCGCTGTAGTTGCAGCCGCCCAGATTGCCTTCGTACGTAATCGTGGCGGTACCGGCCTGCGTCAAGGTATAATCGGCCCGTCCGTTACCCAGGTTGACAATCGAGCCGATGCTGGCGCGGTACGTACCGTTGGTTGGTGTCTGGCCCAGCGTCGAGAACTGAACCGGCGTTGTGGTCAGCGTACAGTAGGTGGGCAGATTGGGCTGCACATCGAGCTGCACCTGCGGAACGGCATTCACCGTTACTTGGGCCGTAGCCTCGTAGGTGCAGGGGCCTTGCTGGCCACGGTAGGTAATCGTATGCGTGCCCACACCCGCCACCGAAGGCGTGAAGGTATTACCCGTAACACCCGGACCGCTGAAGGTACCCGGTGTCGGAACGGCAACGAGGTTGACCGGCGTAGTCTGCGTTACGCAGTAGGGGCCACCCAGGTTCAGGATCTGGGCCGTCGGTTTCTCCGAAATGGTTACCGTAATGGTTGTCGGGCGGGCACAGACACCGGCTCCGGGCACCACCTGAATGGTGTACGTACCGGCGCGACCACCGAAGAAAGCTACCGAAATCGTGTTGCCCGCGATGGGGGCGTTGTTGTAGCGGAACTCCGCTCCGGGCGGGTTCGAGGTCAGCAGGAACGTGCGCGTATCGTCCACGCAAAGCGGACCATCGGGCTGACCCGTTACCGTCGTATTGACCGGATCAACAATGGTGAGGGTAGTCGTAGCCGTATAAGCGCAACCTGCCTGGTTGCCTTCATAAGTAATGGTTACCGTACCGGCGGGCAGGCTCGGCGTAAAGGTACCCGTGCCCGGGCCGGTCGGCGACACAAAACCCGTCGACGCACGGAAGTTGCCTCCGGGCGGCGTGGCCGTCAGCTGGATGGGCTGCGGATTGAGGTTGCAGTAGGTCTGCTGGTCGGGCTGGCGCGTGATCGAAGCCTGAACCAGCGGCGATACCGTTACCTGGGCCGTCGTTCGGAACGTACAGCCCTGTACCGTACCCGAGTACTCGATTTCGTACGTGCCGGGTGCACCGACGTTGGCCGGAATGAAGAGATTGCCTTGGCTGATACCCGGGCCATTGAAGGTGCCGCCCGCAGGCGAGCCCGTCAGGTTGACCGGCGTCGTCTGGTTGATGCAGTAGGGGCCTGCCAGACCGATGATCGATGCTACCGGCTGCTGGCTCACCGTTACCGTGAAGGTAGTCGGGCGGGCGCAGACCTCCTGAGCAGGTGTAACCGTTATGGTGTGCGTGCCCACACCGGCGCGGGCGGGGCTGAAGGAATTGCCCTGAACACCCGGACCACTGAACGTGGCACCCGCAGGATTGGAAGCCAGCGCGTACTCGTTCTGATCGGTTACGCAGAAGAGCTGGCCCGGAGCCTGACCGTTGACCGTAACGGTCGTCTGTACCGGGTCTTCCACGTTGATGGTGCGGGTAGTGTTATAGGTACAGCCTCCTTGGCGGCCTTCGTAAGTAATCGTATAGGTGCCGCGCGGCTGGCCTACGGGGCTGAAAGTAGCCGGATTGCCACCCGTCAGGAAGCCCGGGCTGATGCGCAGCGTACCGCCTGCAGGAGTGCCGGTGATCGTTACCGGCTGGCCGTTGAGGTTGCAGTAGCTTTGCTGGAAGGGCGTAACATCGATGCCTGCCTGTACGGGGGTGGTTACCTCGACTTGGGTCGTCGTGCTGAACTGGCAGCCACCTACCGAACCGGCATAGGTAACCGTAAACGTACCGGCCGCGTTAGGAACGAAAATACCGGTATTGGGGTCAATGCCCGGGTAGCCACTGAAGGTACCGCCTGCAGGCGATCCGTTGAGGTCGACCGGCGTAGTCTGCGTCACGCAGTAGGGGCTGGCATTGCCTGTGATGGCCGCCTGCGGCTGGGCCGTAACGACGACCGTTACCGTGGCTTGACGGGCGCATACACCCGTACCGGGCGTGGCTGTAATTGTGTGGGTTCCCACACCAGCCCGCGAAGGATTGAAGAAATTATTCTGAACGCCCGGACCGCTGAAGCTGGCTCCAGCCGGGTTCGAGTTCAGCGGATATTCGTTTACATCCGTTACGCAGAAATTCTGGTTCGGCGTTACGCCCGTGATCGTCGTATTGACCGGATCAACGATCGTAAGGGTCGTGTTGGTTGTAAACTGGCAGCCATTGGACGTGCCCGCATAGGTAATGGTTACCGAACCGGCAGCCAGTCCCGACGTATTGAAGGTGCCGGTACCTGGGCCGGTCGGGCTGACAAATCCGCGCGAGGCCGTGAAATTGCCGCCTGCAGGCGTGCCGGTCAGCGTCAGCGTCTGGCCCGGGTTGTTGCAGTAGCTGGGTGCCTGCGGCGACACGGCGATGCTGGGCGTAGGCGGAGCCGTTACCGTAACGTTGACGCAGGTATCGATCTGGCAGCCGGCCACCGAACCGCGGGCGCAGATCGGAACGAGACCCGGCGTAGCGAGGCTCGGCGTGAACTGGTTGCCCGTTACGCCCGGGCCTGAAAGCGTCAGGCCGCTGGGGAAAGTCGTAATGGTTACCGGCGTGGTCTGGGTTGCGCAGTAAGGCCCTACGGGATTGAAAGTAAACGAAACCGTAGGCCGCGTCCCCAGCGTAACCGTTACCGACGCATTGAGCGTACAGCCACCGTAAGTGCCGCGCACGTTGATGACCGATTGCGTCTGGCCAACTGGCACGCGGGCGGGGCTGAAGCTGAAGGGTGCCGTTGAACTGACCCCTGGTCCGGTTACCGACGTGATGCTCAGGCCCGGGATGTTGGGCGATACCGTGATAGGGTATTCGCCGCGGTCGTCGCGACAGAATTGCGTCTGGGCCGCACCTACCCGAACCGTTGCCTGGACCGCCTGGGTTACCTCCACGTTGGCGGTCGTCGAACCGGCACAGCCTTGGGCCGAGAGCACATTATAGGTTATCGTCCAGCTGCCGGCACCCGCAATCGAGGGCGTGAAGCTGCTGCCCGAAACCCCACCTGCCGGCGAGTTGATGGACAGCGTACCCCCCGGAGGAGTCAGCGTCAGAAAGACCGGCGTATTCTGATCCGAGCAATAAGGTGAGTTGAGGCCGCCGATCGTGGGCGTTGGTGCCGGGTCGACGGTGATATCGACCGTAGCGCGCACCGTGCAGCCATTGGCATCGGTAACCTCGTAAGTAATCGTTTTGACTCCCGGGCCACCAGCTGCCGAGGGCGTAAACGTGCCGTTGGCGGCGATACCCGGTCCACTGAACGAGCCGCCGGCTGGTGTGCCGGTCAGGGTGAAGGGGCTACCGTTGACGCATACGCGGCTGTTGGGCGGCAGGTTGCCAATCGAAGGACGCGGCGCATCGACGACCGTAATTTCTTCCGATGTCGAAACGGGGCAGCCATCGTCAAAGGTGTAGGTAACGGTAAAGCGTCCGGCGAAACTGGGCGTAAAGAAGAAGCGTCCGCCCTCTTCCGTAACGCCGGTTCCGCTGAAGGTGCCCCCTGCCGGAATGGCCCGCAGCTCAATGCGTCCGCTGTTGAGACATACGCGGTTGAAGCCCTGGTTTTCGATGCTGGCCGGCAGGAACTGGCAGCGGATACGGCCCATGAAGCCCTCGTCTGAACCGCGGTTCGTGTTCTGGAAAGTGGGGGCCTGCAGCGGAATGTTGTTCGAGGTGGTGGCACCGGCAAAGAAGTAGTTCTCCTGGGCATCGACGCCAACGCTGTAGCCGAAATCGTTGCCGGAACCGCCATAGTAGGTCGAGAACTGACGGGTTCCGTTCTGGCGGAAAACTTTGGTCAGGAAAACATCCGAAAGTCCGGCCCGTGTCGAATAGAGCGGGAATCGGGTCGGGAAGTCGGGGCTGTTGGTCGAGCCGATGACCACGGCATCGCCCTGGGTCGTGGCTTTGACATCGTAAGCAGCATCCGAACCCTGGCCGCCGATGTAGCTCTGCCAGGCGACCGTACCGGCTGCCGTGATGTGCGTAATGAAGCCGTCGCTGGCGCCGCCGCCAAAGTTGGCCTGAAAGCCGTTGGCCGGGCTGGGAACACCCGTGGTGGCCAGACCTGCACCAGCTTCACCGACCACGAAAAGGTTGCCTGCATTATTAAAGGCAACCCCCCAAGCCACATCGGACTGGTTTCCGCCCAGGTAAGAAGCCCATTGCAGGCTGCGACCTACATTGAAGTAGGCTACCACACCATCGGTGTTGTTGTCGGTACAGGCCGCACAGATGGGCTGGAAGGCGTTGCGCACGGGGAAGCCCCCGCCCGTTACGCCCGCCACAGCTACGTTGCCATTGGCATCGACGGCAATATCGTAACCGATGTCATCCGACGTTCCACCAAAGAAAGTCGCCCACCGCACGTTGCCGGTGTTCGAGAGCTGAAGCAAGAACATGTCGAAGCCGCCGCTTTTGACGAGCTGGAAATAGCCGCCGGGCACTTCGACGAGCGGAAAGTCGGTCGAGTGGGTATTACCTGTTACGAAGAGATCGCCGTTGGCAGCAATGGCCACGCTTTCGCCGTTGTCGGCTCCCTGCTTCTGGCCCAGGCCTGAAAGTGCGCCACCGTACATTTTGGCCCAGCTGCGGGTACCGGTCGCGTTCAGGTAGAGAACAAAGGCATCGTAGGTGCCACCGGCGAAGGGGATGGCATCGGTTACGGGGAAGTCGCCAACGACCACGCCCAGACCTTTGCCCGTCGAGCCGGTGATGGCGACAGCTCCGGTGTTGGGATCAACGGCCACACTGCGGCCTTCTTCGTCGTCGGTACCGCCGTAGTAAGTGGCCCATTGGCGGGTGCCGTCGGCGTTGAACTTGATGACCACGGCATCGGGGTTGATCGAAGCGATGGTGCCCTGTTGGGCACCGGGCGATACGGGGAAGTTGTCGCTCACAGTGGAGCCGGTGTAGACGGGGTTGCCGTTGCGGTCGAGGGTCATCGAGAAAAGTTTGTCGGATGAGCGGCCGCCGTAGTAGCTGGCCCAGACGAGCTGCAGCGGGTCGATGACGAGGGTCATTTTGTTGTCAGCCTGATCGACGGCGAAGCCGATGCTGCCATCGGCGTGCTGCACGTAGCGCGAGTTAAGGCTGCTGCCCATTTGGCCGGGGGTATAGGCAGCCGTCTGGAACGAGACGGGGGCCTGTTCGACCAGTTCACCGGCGGGGTTGAGCACGCGCAGGGCACCCGTTTCGGTGAGGGTCGCCGATTCGGCGGCCACGTAGCGGAAGCGGATGTCGGAGACCTGTCCGCCCGGGCGCACGACGAAGTCGTACTTGAGCTGGGGCGTTTCCGTGCCTTCGCTGCGATAAAATACCAGGTCGATGTTGGGGTAAACGTTCTGGTAAACCACGCGCTGGTAGGCCGGCACATGGGTAACTCCGTTGGGGATGTGCGGTTTGTAGTAGTGGGCCAAGCCCGCCTTGGCATCGATCAGCTGGGGCACCACGCGGGCATTGGGATTGCTGCCCAGCAGTTCCAGGTCCATGCGGTAGAGGCCCGTTAGGGTACCGCTGGCGGCTTCGTACTGGGGAAAGACGTAGCTCAGGCGTTGGGGCTGGAAGTAAAGCCGCACGCCGTTGACCTCAGCCGTAAAGCGGATGTCGGGCCGCTGCTGACCTCGGGTGTCGGCCACCTGACCGCGGTTTTCGCGAAAAGTCAAGCCCGGCGGGGGTACGCTGCCCGTGTTACGGGCCTGCGCATCCAGTCCCGCCGCCCACCAGAAGCAGCCGAGCAGGATCAAGCCAAGAAATCGGTTCATCATGACGTTTACAATCGGGTAAAAATTTTTTTTCAATAGTACAGGGGTATAAACAAAGAAGGCTTCATACGGGGGTATATCCGCCGCAGAAGCATTCGCAGGCTGGGCCGAAGAGCCGACTGCTGAAGTCAGAGTCTTCGGGGGGTAATATGCAGTCATTGCTGAGTCAGGCACAGGGCGTGAACCTGAATGGGTCGCCCTGCAAATATAGCCATTTCACTCATCCTATGTTCGTTTGCTGGTAGAGCATTCGTGGAAAAGGAATAGCTGCGCCCCTAATTTTTACTTAATTAGCTGGTCGGTAGCCTGAAAAGATGTGAAACCTGACGAGGAATACTACTGCAACGAATCGCGCCGCCTGCTTATCCGTTTGCTGCAGGCAGCCCGTTCGGGTGCCGACGACGAGCTGGCACCGCTGGTCTTCTATCGGGGCAACGATAAGGCCCGCACCTGGACCGAGCTGGCCGACCCCCGCAACAGCGACGACCGCGCCTACCTGGGCCGCTTGGGCCGCCGCATCCGCAACTACATGTACCAGTCAACGGGCTACAGCCTTTCGGCTTTCTACACCGAAACCGACCGCGACGGCAGCTGGTACGTCTGGGAAGTTTATTTCAACAAAGGGATTGACAACAAAATCTGCTACTTTCGCTTTCGCGAACATGGAACGCTCCTTGCTCTGGGCGACATCGACACCTGACAGACCCCTGCCTTTGGCATCCATCTTGTGCCTTTCACGCTGGTGCCTATGATTCGTCTGCTTGTAAGCTGCCTGCTGCTGGTAATCAACCTGCCGCTGCAGGCGCAGGAAATTGTTGCAGCCCTGCACCTCGACAAGCGCGAGCCGACTCCCCTGTGGTTTGAATACGTACGGGCCGATCAGGGACTCGTTACCATCAGCTACCTGACCCGCCAGTCGAGCCGCGAGGTAGGCCTCTTCAAGTACGATGCCCGCCTCAAGCGGCAATGGAACGTGCTGCTCTTCGAGCAGAATGGCCGCATGACCATCGAGCAGCTGGCCGTTCTGGGTGAGCGCATCCTCATCTTCGTAGCCGAACGCTTCCCCCGCGAAAAAAATACCAAACTCTATTTCTACGAGTACGACCTCGAAGGCCAGCTCATTACCAAAGCCCAGGAATTCTACCAGACCTCGGGCCGTCCAAGCAACGACGCGGTTCTGACCTACATCTCATCGATCAACCAGCGCAAGCTCCTGTGCTTCGACAACCTGATGCAGAAAAGCCGGCCCGAGCAGGCCCAGTTCTTCGTATTCGATGCCGACGACTCGGGCATCGAGGGCAATCTGATCCAGTTTCCCTACCCCGACAACCGGCTTCAGCTGCGCGATGTTCGCGTAGGCAACAACGGCCACATCTACGCGCTGGCCCGTCTGGAAAAAGTGGGCAGCGAGCGCAGTCCCGAAGGCTATGCCTATCTGGTTTTTCATTACGACCTGGCAGCCGATCGGCTCGAGGAAATCGAACTGCCTTTCCAGACCGTTTACGTAACGGATTTAATCCTGAAACCCGACCGCGACAACAACGTGCTGGTGGGCGGTTTCTATTCGCGGCGGACCAGCGGTCAGGTGGCGGGTGTGCTCTATGCGTTCATCGACTGGACGAGCCGGCAGGTGCTGCGCCATAACATTCAGGATTTCGATTCGGCTTTTCTGGCCAAGTACCTGAGTGCCCGCCAGATCGAACGGGGCAAGGAACTGGCCGACTTTTACCTCGATGACCTGGTGCTGCGCTCCGACGGGGGTGTGCTCTTGCTGGCCGAACAGTATTACATCACCAGCAGTACCTACCGCGACGTCTACGGGTTCTGGTACAGCAACGACCTCTACAATTACGAGGATGTAGCCGTGGTCTCGCTTTCGCCTTCGGGACAGATCGAATGGACGGCCATTGTTGACAAGGCCCAGGCATCGGATGCACCGGTCGAGCTGTCGTATCTGCCTTTGGTGGGCGAGACCTCGCTGCTCATCTTTTACAAGGCCCGCCTGCAGGGCTTTGGCCATAACGTCTACTTTCAGCGCGTCGATTACAACGGCACGGTCAGCACCCCCCGGGCTTTCTTCCCCAAGTTTGGCAGCCGCGACGTGTTCTACCGGCGGTTCTCGGAGCAGATCGGCAACCGCGAGGCCATCTTCGTTTACTACCAGGCCAAGGGGCGCATATTTACGCTTGCCAAGGTAGCCTTCTAAGGCCTTGATTCTGCTCCGATGGCTCGGACAGGGAACAGCCCGCTACCCGTGTTTGTTCGACAAAATATGGGATTCTGGACGGCTACCGCTCTTGTACTGGCAACGGTCGTATGGATGGAAGGCGTGGCCTGGCTGGTGCACAAATACCTGCTGCACGGCCCGCTATGGTTCCTGCACCGCTCGCACCACCGCCCGCGTCGGGGCTGGTGGGAAGCCAACGACTGGGTATCGGTGGCCTATGCCGCACTTTCGGCGGGTCTGGTCATCTGGGGCGACCTGAACCACCACTGGCTCTTCTGGGTGGGCATTGGAATCCTGGTTTACGGGCTGCTCTATTTCCTGCTCCACGATGTGATTGTGCACCAACGGGTACGCTTCCGCTACCGGCTGAGCCACCCCTATCTGCTGCGCATCATTCGGGCACACAAAATCCACCACAAGCACCTCGAGCGCACAGGCAGCCAAGCCTTCGGCTTCCTCTATGCGGCCCCCCGTTATGCACCGCGCCCCCACCATCCGGTGGACCACCGGTGAACAGCACGTGCGCAAGCGTACCAAATAAACAGCGGGTCGTTGAAAAGGCGTCCAAAAGTCCTGCGGCCAATGTTTGAAGGGGCATAAGATCCTCCTCTACCTTTGTACCGTTGGAAAGAGCAACAAATGGCACTGCATTTGCAAACCTGAACCCGAGAGCCTGACGCTATGAAGACGACCCGATCCCTGCGTGCTGCACTCCTGGCCCTGACAGGCCTGCTGTTATTGACTTGCATTCCGGTACTGCAGCACACCGAAGCCACCGCCGGCCAGACCGCTGCCGAGCCAGCCCACTGGTACGGCCTGCGTAACCGCCTCGACAGCCTGACGACGGCCTGGAATCAGGCCAATTTCAACGGCTGCGTGCTGGTGGCCGAGGGGGGACGGCTCGTCTACGTCGCAGGCCTGGGCTACGAGGACCGGCACAGTCAGGCCCAGCCCATCGACACGGCTTCGCGCTTCGAGCTGGCCTCGGTGAGCAAACCCATCACCGCCGTAGCCGTACTCCAGCTCATGGAACAGGGACGAGTCGACCTCGACCGGCCTTATGCCGACTACGTGGCCGAATTCCCCGACCGGCGCATTACGGTGCGCATGCTCCTCAATCACACTTCGGGCCTGCCCGATTACCTCAATGACGAATGGCGGTTCACTCAGGCATTCAAAAGCTACCGCCGCCTCGACAACGACTCGCTGCTCTACCTGCTGATCAAGCACCGTGTGCAGCCCACCTTCACGCCGGGCAAACGCTTCAGCTACAGCAACACAGGCTATGCGCTACTGGCCAATCTGGTCGAACGGGTCAGTGCATGCCGTTTCGAGGACTACCTGCGCGAACAGGTGTTCCGTGTGGCGGGCATGCACAACAGCTTTGCGGCCCGTCGGCTGCCCGCTGCCCACGAAGCCCGCTGCGTTCGACCCTACCGCTCGATCAGCTTCGCCGACAGCAGCTATTACCACTACCGCACCGGTGTGCTGGGCGATAAAGGAATCTGGACTACGGCAGCCGATCTCTGGCGTTTCGATCGGGCCTTGCGGGCAGGACTGCTGCTCCAGCCGCGAACGCTGGAACTGGCTTCGGTCGAGAGCTGCACTATCGACGACCGCGAGGTACCCTACGGCCTGGGCTGGCGGCTCCGCGAGATCGATCCGCTCCGCACCGTCGTCTACCATCAGGGTTTCTGGTACGGCTTCAACCCCAGCTACACGCGCTATCCGTACGCCGACCGCACCATTATCGTGCTGCACAACAACTCGGCGGATTTTCGCCTGAGCCGCCTCCTGCAGCAAATCGAGATGGCCGTTGAAAACTCGCAGACGGCCATCTGAAAAAGACATTCGCCGGTTTTTTAAAAAGCAGGCTCCCCATGGGAGAGGGCCTGCTTTTTTTGCTTGCAAACAGAGTTGATGAACGGAAATTTGATTGTACCAAGTTGTCCGCATCAGTTTGAGACTGTCTTTAGTACTTTGTTGAATTTAAACTGATGCAGGATGTTTGCGATTTGTTTTTATTGGTTGCCAATCTGCAATAAATATGAATTACGAACTTGTACGATATAATTCAATACTTTTTTACTAATTTATTCGGCTATACCTCAGAACAGTTTAGCCGCTTGCATGCGCTGTTCAAACCGCTGATAGAAGATCGCTTAGAAGCAATTCACCCCCAAGGGAAGGCAACGAAAAAAAGCAAAAGAGACACAAGCAAAGAATTTTTTGTACTACTGAACAAATTCGGACGGTTTGTAGACTGTACAAATTCGAAATCAACTTCTCAAACTCATAACATTCTTTCGCATATCAACTCCAACAAAAAACGGGGGCCTCTAGCCCCCGTTTCGCATTTCGTTTTCAGAGCGAACTCACTCCACCACCACCTTCACCACCCGATCCAGCTCGCCCACGCGAACCCGAAGCAGATACAAGCCCGAAGCCACGCCCTCCAGATCGAT
>CALDDN010000032.1 GCA_937936615.1 uncultured Bacteroidia bacterium
CTGACCACCGGTACCGGCCCGACCCTGACCCTGACCCCGACCAACCCCGCCTGCAATGGCCAAAGTTCGGGCAGCGTCAACCTGACCGTTACGGGTGGAACAGCTCCCTATACCTACAGCTGGACGCGCAACGGCAACCCCGCCGGTACCACCCAGAACCTGACCAACCAGCCAGCCGGTACCTACGCCGTAACCGTTACCGATGTCAACAACTGCGCCGGCACCGGCAGCACTACGCTGACCGATCCGCCCGTTTTGACGGTAACGCTCAATGCGGCCTCGGTGCTCAATGTGCCGTGTTCCAATTCCACGACGGGTATCGTCGATATCGATGTAGCGGGTGGCACGCCTGCCTATACTTACAGCTGGACGAAAAACGGCAACCCCGCCGGTACTACCCAGGACCTGACGGGCCAAGGTGCCGGCACCTACGCTGTAACCGTTACCGACAGCCGCGGCTGCTTCGTAACGGCCTCGCACACCGTAACGGCACCGCCAGCCCTGACCATTACACCTGTTCTGGTGAAACAGCCTACGTGCGCGGGTGGCGGTACCGATGGCGAGATCGGCGTAACGGTCGCCGGAGGTACGCAGCCCTACGCCTACAACTGGCAGCGCAACAGCACCGCCTTTGCGACGACCGAAGACCTCGCCAACCTGAGTGCCGGTACCTACGCCCTGACCGTTACCGATGCCAACAGCTGTACCCAGACCTTCAGCCAGGTTCTCGACCCGACCCCGACCATCACGGTGGGCGTTACCTCCACCAACGAGGGTTGCGCGGGCAGCAACGGCGGCAGCATCAGCCTGACTCCGACCGGCGGCACGGCCCCCTATACCTATGCCTGGACGAAAGACGGCAACCCCTTTGCAGCGGGACAGAATCCGACGGGCCTGGGCGCGGGTGCCTATGCTGTAACCGTTACCGATGCGGGCGGCTGTACGGGCACGGCCACGCGCACATTGACGGCCTTCCCGCTGCCCACGGTCGCGGCCAACTCGCCGGCCCCCATCTGCACGGGCCAGTCGGCCAGCCTCGGCGCGACCGGAGCCGCTACCTACCTCTGGCAGCCGGGCAACCTGACGGGGGCCAGCCCCAGCGTCTCGCCCGCCACCACCACGACCTACACCGTCCGCGGTACCGACGCCAACAACTGCACCGCCAGTGCCACGGCTACCGTTACCGTCAACCCCATTCCCAATGTTACGGTTGGGGCCTCGCCTTCGACGACCTTCTGCAGCGGGCAGTGCATCGATCTGACGGCTTCGGGCGCAACGACCTACGACTGGCAGCCGGGTAACCTGACGGGTACTTCGGTCAATGTCTGCCCCACGGCCACCACCACCTATACCGTCGTCGGTGCGGCGGCGGGCTGCACGGCCTCGGCCACCGTTACGCTGACCCAGGGCACGGGCAACGTCGATCTGGTACTCGATGCGTCGGCGAATCCGCTGTGCAACGGGCAGTCGACCGGTTCGGTGGCAACGCGCGTTGCTGTGGGTACCGGTCCCTATACCTACACGTGGCGGCGCAACGCTAACCCCTACCCGGGTACGACGGCCGCGCTGACCAACCTGCCCGCCGGCAGCTACGAAGTCATTGTTACCGATCAGGCCAGCGGCTGTTCCGATGCCGTAACGGCTGTGTTGGTCGATCCGCCTGCGGTTACGCTGGTAACGGTTACGGAGCAGGAGCCGCTCTGCCCCAACAACTGCGACGGCTTCATCGAAGTGGCTGCCACCGGCGGTACGGGTACCTTCCAGTACCAGTGGAACTGGCTCAATACCACCACGCCCGATCTCAACCAGCTGTGCGGCGGTACCTATGCCGTAACGGCTACCGATGCCAACGGCTGCACGGCAACACGGCAGTTTGTCCTCAATGAGCCGACTCCCATCAATATCAGCGTTCAGACCGTGGGCACCACACTGACCGCCACCGTTACGGGGGGTACGCCGGGCTACAGCTACCAGTGGAGTTTCGGGGGCATAACGCCGGTCGTGAACAACCCGCCGGTAGGGGCCTACGCCCTGATTGTCGAGGATGCCAACGGCTGCCTCGAGATTTTCACTGGATTTTATGGTGCATCACCTTTGGTCGTGGATGTGCTCTCGATCAAGGAGCCGAGCTGCGCCGCTTCGGCCAATGGTGAAATCTGCCTCAACGTCAGCGGCGGTCAGGCCCCCTACACGTATGCGTGGAGCGTCAGCAGCAGCGGCACCTGCGCCAGCGGGCTGGCTTCCGGTACCTACAGCGTAACCGTTAGCGATGACCTGGGCCAGACCGAAGTCCGCAGCTTCACACTCAACGAGCCGCAGCCGCTGAAGGTAAGCTTCCAGCAGCAGGGGTCGCCCTGCGCGGGCGGTGCCCAGCTGCTGGCAACGGCCTCGGGGGGCACCCAGCCCTACACTTATGCCTGGAGCACCGGCTCGGTGAGCAACAGCGTCAATGTGCTGGGCGATGAGGCCCTGGTAACACTGACGCTGACCGATGCCCGCGGCTGCCGCCTGGTCGAGGAACGGCTCGTTTCGTGCTGCAACGTCGAGCTGGTCAACATCCGCGCCCTGACGCAGACCCCCAACATGATTTACCTGCTGTGGAATACTGCCCCGACTGCCGCGCCCTCGGGCACCCGTTACCAGGTACGGAGCCGCGTTGTGGGTTCTACGATGCCCTGGCGTGTCGAACCCAACCTGATCACCACACCGTTCTACGCCCTGCCGGGCCTGCAGGCCGGTTTGTGTTACGACATCGAAGTGCGGGCCGTGTGCCCGGGCGGCTACAACACCAGCTGGTTCAGGCCCGCGCAGCCTCTGTGCACGTCCACGCCGTTGACCACCTGCCTGGCCAGCCCGCCGAGCATGCCCACCGGCTTCCAGGTGGTCAACGTAACTCCGTTCTCGGCACTGGTCAAGTGGAACGCCGTTCAGGGGGCGCAAGGCTACCTCGTACAGCTGGGGCTGGCTTCGCAGACCACCAACCTGTGGTCGACCTATCCGATCTGTGACCCCGGCCAGTTGAGCCTGCTGCTTTCGGGTCTGGCTCCCGGCCGCCAGTATGGCGTACGTATCCGCACCGTGTGCTCGCCCTGCTCGCTGTCTCTGGGACCCAATGCCCTGCTTTCGGCCTGGACGCAGCCTGTGATGTTCAACACGCCGGTGAGCCGCATCGACGAAACTGCCGATGCCCGCCCTGCCCAGCTGAGCGTCTATCCCAACCCGACGCGGGGCCAGGTGGTGGTGCGCTTCGAGGACATCGCGACCGACGGGGTGGCCGAACTGCAGCTTACCGATCTGACGGGCCGCCGCCTGCTGAGCCGCCGCATCGCCCTGACCGCCGGCCAGCACGAGGAGCAGCTCTGGCTCGAAGGCGTTGCCAGTGGCCTCTACCTGCTGACCGTCCGCCAGGGTCAAAGTACCCAGCTGATCAGACTGATTGTGGAATAGTTTGCGTCATCTGCCTAAGCGGATATTTCTGCATCCTTAATTTGATTTACTGAAATTGCAAGCCCAACCTGTTTTGGTTGGGCTTTTTGTTTAAAGTCAATCCCTTGCGGGAAACAATGCACGTGCTCTCACGTATTAACTTTGTTTGATTGTTCCACACCTCCTACCTAAACCATATCTGTAACCTATGGCTGACATCCGCGTTCTCCACATCGAAGACGAAGTCAATTTCCAGCTGACCTGCAAATCGGCGTTCGTGGCCATCGGCTGCGACTACCGCGCCATGACCACGGCCGAAGAAGCCCGCGAGGAACTCAAAAACGAAAAAGTAGACCTGCTGGTGGTCGACTGTTTCCTGCGTTCGGCGGGCATCAACGGCGATAAGTTCATCGAGGAAATCCTCAGCGAGGGCTTCTGGAAAGGGCATATCGTTTTTGTTTCGACCTCGCCGCGGCCCACGATGATCAAAACGCTGAAGGCCCGCTTCCCTGATGCCCTCATCACTGAAGCTCCCAAGGACCATTTCATCGACCTGCTCAAAGAGTTTCAGAGCACCCAAGGCAGCGCGGCTTCGGTGGGCGACATCTACCAGTTTCTCGATCAGAAATTCGTGGCGGCTAACGCCTGAATGGGGTTACCAGCTTGATCTGATTTTGCATACGGACGCACGCTGCGTCCGTTTTTTGTTTTGTCTGTTTCTCCCTTTGATTGGTACCTGTTTGATTGGCTATCTGACACAGACCTAAAAAAACGGTCAATCCAAATTGACTTTTTGTGTACCGTAAGGTCAACTTTTTGCTGGATTTCTCGGGACTTCGAAGGGGCCGCCTGTAGCCCGTTCAGCTTCATTCACGCCGTGATGGGCGAAGAGACGGATGCCTTCGAGGCGGATGGTGGCGATCATGAGCGGCAGGAGGTATGCTTTGGGCATTCAATGTTAAGTTTTATTCTT
>CALDDN010000033.1 GCA_937936615.1 uncultured Bacteroidia bacterium
TGGCACGCCGCCCTATGCCCTTCGGTGGTCGTCGGGCGGAACGGGCGAAAAGCTGGAAAATTTGGGTGAGGGCAAATTTTCGGTGAGCGTTACCGACGCCAAAGGCTGTGAGGCGACGGGCGAGGTGGTGCTGGTGCGGCCCACACCATTTCAGATACAGAAACAAATTACAGACGTCCAGTGTCCGCAAGGTAAAGATGCTGCTATTCGGCTGATCCTGACCGGTGGCACCGAACCTTTTACATTCAAGTGGTCGACCGGTGCGACGACCAAAGACCTGACCGGTATCGGGGCAGGCAGCTACAGTGTAACGGTATCCGATGCCCAAGGCTGCTTGGCAACTGCTGAAGCCACCCTCAAAGACCGTGAACTACCGGAACTGCGTGCCGAAGTCAAATCCGTTTGTCCCGGTCAGAAAGTGGATTTGGATGCCGGACCGGGCTACAAGTCCTACAAGTGGTCTAACGGCTCGACCGAGCGCGTGCTTGCAGTTCGCGAGGCGGGCCTCTATTCGGTCGAGGTGGTGGACGAACGCAACTGTAAGCTACGCTTGGGGCCGGTCAACATTGCAGCGGGCACCGCCCCTGCCGACCTGCAGATTCGCGTCCAGGGCGACAGCCTCATCGCCGGCGAGGCCGCCCAATACCAGTGGTTCCTCAACAACGTGCCCCTCGATGGAGCCATCCGGCGTACCCTCGTGGCCAGCAAAGCCGGTTCTTATAAAGTCAAGCTCACGAGCAGCGACGGCTGCAGTGGCCTTTCGGCCTCGGTCAACCACACCCCCCGCCGCCAGGTCGATGAGTCGAAGCTGCCCAAAGTCAACCTCTACCCCAACCCGACCGTGAGCAACACCACCCTGCAGATTTCCAACATCCTCAGCCCCATGGAGGTCATCATCCGGGACCCAAACGGATCGGTGGTCTATCAGAAGAACATCAGTGCACTCAACCCTACATTCGAAGAAAATATCGTTGTGCGCAAGGCTGGCGGGCCTGCCGGCACTTACCGCATGACCCTGCGTTCCAAAGATTTTGAAGAGGTCAAAACCATTTTCGTTCGCGATTGATGCGCCTGCTCCTTGCTTTGCTGTTCCTGTGTGTGAATCTGAGCGGTCTGCGTGCCCAGGACGATATCCGCTTCGATGAGGACATGACCGACTTTCGCGACAAGCAGGAAGCCATCCTCAAACTCATCGAACGCCAGCGATTCGCCGTGCAGCGGCTTACCGAGCGCGTCGATCTCAACGAAAAAGCCCAGCTGCAGATCACTCATTTTCTCAGTTTTCCCAAAAACGTCAAGGCCTACCGCGACAGCAGCTTGCGTGTCGTGGAAACAATCCGCAAGCGAAACGACGAGCTGATGACAGAAATCCAGGGCCTGTACTACGAGTGGTTCCGTTACCAGCAGGATTTGCTTTCGATTTACGCCCGATTTGGCGAACTTCGGCTTGCCAACCGCCTCAACGACGAACTCAAGGACTTTTTGCGCACCTACCGCCAGCACATGGACTCGCTCAGCAAGCAGGCCGATCGCGTCGAAATGATCTACAAGGAATGCGACTTCCTCCTGGCGGCCAAGCTCAAGTGAATTCGGAAATGCTCAGAAATAAATAGCATGCCCCCGCCAGCCGCTGCGGCTGTTCCACTCGAGCGCGGGGGCAGGCAGCTTGACGGCTTGTAGAGCGAAAAAGAGCAGCCGCAGCCCCCGCCGCCGCGTCGGGATGGCCAGCCAGTCGATGTCCACGCTCAGGAAATACCGCCGGTACTCGCGGGCGCGAATGTCAGCCCATGACTCGCTGCCGTAGCCGCCAACCATTCCCGCGCCCCCCAAGCCAACAGCCCCACTCAGCCACCGGCAGCGTCCCCACCACCGGCCGGGCGAAGCAGTCAGCCAGTAGGTCTGGCCGTTGTAGTCCTTGAGCAGACGTTCGGGCAGGCTGCGACCCAACAGGTCTGGAGCCTGCGCCGCCCAAGGGGTCGGCCATGCACTGAAGCGCAGCAGTATGCGCTGCTCGCGCCACAGCAGGTGGTTGCCTGCAGCCAGCCCGCTCCCCGCTGCATTGAACGCCAGGTCGGCCCATGAAGCCCCATAGTCGGGTGAAAAGCCGTCGAAAAACTCGATGGGAAGTTGAAACAGAAATCCACTTAGTCCGCCGTAGAGCAGCTGGCTGCATTCCGAGGCACCAGCCCAGCGCAGACTGGCCATGAGGCTGCGGCTCACGTGGTAGGCACCGTAGCTGTGGCCTAATTTGTCGAGCTGCAGCCATTGGCGGCTGTCGTCGAACCACCGGAACGCCCCCCCTAGGCCGCTGCCGTACCAGGCGATGCCCAAGCCGGCGTAAGTGGCCACCGTCAGCCCGCCCGCTACCCCCACCACCAGTCCGATGCGGCCCCGGTGCAGGCTGTCTGCCGGTTCCAGAACAGGCTGGGCCGGCAGGTTTTTATTTACCGTTAAAATAACCTTGAGTACAAGAAATAACCTGATAAGGGCGGTTGAAAATTTTTTGTCATGAAGCAGAAAAAACATGCGAAAGAAATACCCTTCAAGTATTTGTGTACTGAATGCGGAAAGCGTGTAGTACCGATTGGCTGTCAATATTAATTTTTTCTGCAAATTGAAAAGAATGCCGTTCGTTGGACTTGTCGCGGTTTCAAGGTCATAAACGTGAATTTATCAGTAGCATAATAAAAAGACAGCCCCATCGGGGGCTGTCTTGCACAAGCTGAATTATGAAGAGCACGGATGACCGGGCAGGCCTCAGTTCAGCACAATTTTTCGGCTGAAGAGGCGGCCTTCGGCTTCGAGGCTCAGGGTGTAGAGGCCTGCGGGCAGGCCGCCAAGATCGAGGTGCAGCTCGTGCTCGCCGGCAGGCAGCCACTCGGTGGGCTGCTGCTGGACGCGGCGACCCGTCAGGTCGTAAAGCTTCCAGTTCAGGGCAGCAGGTCGGTCGAGGTTGAGCAGAACCGATGTCTGGCCGGTGGTAGGATTGGGTGCTACCTGCAGACTGCGTTCGAGGGCTTCGGTCCAGCCCGGACGTGAAACGCCACCACCTATCGAGGTGTCGCGGACGCTGATGCCGTCGACGTAGAGGTAGTTACCAAAGCCCGATTTGGCGTTGAACTTGATCATGAAAGTCTGGGCCGTGCCCAGAGCGGCTGTCAGGTCGATGTCGGCCGTGCTCCACTCGCTGGCACTGGTGGCCTGGTGCTCGCCGCCGCTGCCGTTGGGGCCTGAGTTGGCGCGGCGGATCGTGGTGCGCAGCTGATCGCCGCCCCGCCGCCAGACGCTGCGCCAGGTAGCCCCGCAATCGGTGCTGACCAGCACATCGAGCGTGTCGTTGTAGATGAAGGGACGGGCAAAGACCGTCCGCTCGTTCGAGCCGGGTTGCGGCTTGGGGGTGTTGTTCTGGTAGACGAGGTTGGAATAGGAGTAGTCGAAGCTCAGCCCTACCGAGTCGATGCCGCTGCGGTCGAGCAGGGGCGAGATCAGGCCGTCTTCCTCGAAGTACTTGCTGTAGGAAAAGAAGTTCATCATCATGCAGCCGGTGCCGTTGGCCATGCGGGCGTAGGAATTGGCACGGGCCGAGCGTGCCCACGTCAGGCGGGGGGCCATCGAACCGGCATCGCGGTTCTCGATGATCCAGTCGCGGCTGAAATCGGCCTGGTCGCCGTCGAAGTTGTAGTTGAACGGCAGGGGGCGGGCAGCTGGCACGACGGTGATGAAATCGGTTTTGGTAATGGTATCGCGGGCACCGGAGCGGTTTTCGACGATGAGCGTCACGCTGTAGGTACCGGGCGCATCCCAGCGGACGCTGGGCACGGCTTCGGTCGAAGTGGCGGGCGTGCCGCCCGGGAACTGCCACTCGAAGCGGCTGGGCTGGCCCATGCTGTAATCGAGAAACGTTACGGGCGCACCGGCACAGGTGTAGAGCCGGTCGGCCCAGAAATTGGCGCGAATGATGCGGGACAGACCTCCAGCCCCTGTGCTTTCCAGATTCTGGGGGGTATAGAGGTTGTAGCGGTGGCGGAAGGCGGGCTGGCGGTCCGGGTCGAGCGAGGACCACATGCGCTCGGCCTGACCCAGCGAAAAGTGGTTGCACAGCCCGCTGGGCGAGGTATAGTCCATGTAGAGTCGGGGCCATTCGGGGAGATTAGGGTTGCCTAGGTCGCAGTGCTTGAGTCGTACGGAGGGGTCTTTGAAAACCAGGTCCTGTACGGGCGGCGTGTCGCAGACCTGATCGCCCGAATTGCGGCAGTCCTGGGTTCCGCAGCCCCCTTGGAAGGGGTGATACACGTGGAAAATGTGGCCCAGTTCGTGGGTGGCGGTGGCATCGTAGCTTGTTGAAGTGCCGACCGTGCCCCAGGTGCTGTTGATGATGACGCAGCCGTCGTTGGGGATGACGGGCTGCCAGTCGGGGAAGTGCGCGTAGCCGCCGAGGCGGTCTTCGGGCCGTGAACCGACGATCGAGTTGACGAGCCAGATGTTCATGTACCGCTCGGGGTCCCACTGGCGGGCAAAGCTGCCCTTGACGATGTCATTGTGGTCGGTACGGCGGAAGTTGACGTACTCCGGCCCGTAGTAATAAACGATGCCATTGAAGGGGGTGCCGTCGGGGTTGGTCGTCGAGCCGTCGGGTCGGCGGGTGGCCAGGCTGAACTCGATCCGCGTATCGACGCCGGCCATGCTGAAGCCTCGCGTGCCCGGTACGTTTCGGAAGTCGTTAAACAGCTCGATCAGCTGGCTGATCACCTGCTGGGCACTGAGGCTGTCGCGGCGGCGCTCGCCATCGCCGTAGATCACGTGCACGACCATCGGAATGATGTATTCCGAAGCGGTCGGGTAGGGCAGTTCAGCGCGTTTGCGGGCTGCCCAGCGTTCGCGCAGGGCCTGGATTTGCTGCGCAAGCGCATCGCCTTGGGCGCGAAATTCAGGTGTATCTTCGGGTTCAGGTGTACCGCATCGCAGGTGAATGTGCTGGCCAATGGCCGGTGCTGCCAGCAGCAGCAGCAAGGATAGAAAAACGAGCTTCCTCATGGAACTGTGAACCATTCAGGGAACAAAAAGATATGCCGAAGTTGTGGGGTTTCTCTGGGCGGGACCTCGGGGTACGGCAGGCGTATCTTTGGTCAATCTGATGCAAAGTAGTCAGCCGCGGCTTGGGATGCAAGTTTTGCCGGCCAAGTGGTCAAAATGTATGTCCTATCGGCGGCGCGGGCTTAGCTTGTAAATCAGCCAGACAACGACCGAGACACAGCCCAGCAGGGCGGCTGCCGCCGTCAGGAGCGGGCGTTTGAGTTCGAGCCAGCGGTCGGCCTGCCGCCCCAGCAGAACAAACGCCACCAGAACGGCCGCCGCCTGAATGCCAATCCCTGAGTAGTGCGCGGCTTGGGACCGCCAGCTGCCGCCCAGGTGGGCGGTGTCGGGTTCAGCGTCCTGCGATGGGTCCGGTTCGGGGTGCATGCGTTTGGGGGACGCTGGGTCGAATTGAAAGTGAGCAGAAAAACGAATGAGACGACCTTGCCGGCATCCCGTCAATTGGCTTTGGCCTTGGGGGCTTCGCCACCGTTGAGATTCAGCTCGGGCAGGGGTATGTCTTTGACGAGGCTGCCCAAAGGCATGCGCTGCAGCTTCTCTTTGGCCTCGTGGCCCATTTCGATGTGTCCCGTGAAGATGGCCCCATCCTGCACGGCCAGGCGTTGAGTAACGGTTTCGCCCTGCACGCGGGCCGAATCCTGGAGCTGGAGCAGTTCGCGTACCAGCAGGGTACCGCTAATCTCGCCCGCCACCGTGGCATTGATGGTATCGATGCTGCCTTCCACCCGGCCTTTTTTGCCGATCACCACGCGAGCCTTGCACACGAGGTTGCCCACCAGTCGGCCTTCGATGCGCACATCGCCCGCGCTTTCCACGTTGCCATGTACGGTCATGCCCGCTGCGATTGTGCTAAGGGCTGCTTCGGTGCTGGCAGTGGGGGTGTTCTTGTTCGCTGGTGGAGCTTTTTTATCCGATTTCGATCCAAACATAAAATTCAGTCTCAACTTGGGCAGTGTTTTTCACAGTTTTCAAATATAGTTCATTTACATCCACGGCCTGTGGATTAAGGCACGTAATCTGGTGTTAAGCTCCGGGTGGAGCGGCTTAATAGCGGCGGTAGTCAAGGTAGAGCAGGGGATCAATGGGCCGTCCCTGGTGCCACAGTTCGAAGTGCAGGTGGGGGCCGGTGGAGTTCTCGCCGCTGTTGCCGATCACGGCGATGGGTTCGCCCGCCTTGACGAAGTCGCCTGTCTTTTTGAAGTTGGTTCGGTTGTGCTTGTAGAACGAAACAAACTGCTGGGCGTGGTGGATGCCGATTACATGGCCTGTTTCGGTGGTATAGTCCGAAAAGATTACGTAGCCATCGGCCACGGAGCGCACCAGCTCGCGGGCAGGGGCTGCCAGATCGATGGCAAAATGCTGGTCGGCTGGCCGGAAGGTGTTGGTCAGGAAACCCGTCTCAAGGGGCCGCACCAAACGGAAGGGGGGGGCTTTGCTCTGGGAGGCGAAACGCACCTTCGGGCTTTGGACGGAAGCTGGCGGGTCTGCGGGAGCTGCCTCGGTGGCCGGTTGCACTTCGGGACGGGCACCTGCTGCTGGCAGCGTGGCGGCGGCAGGTTTACTGCTGGGGCTGTCCACGTCGGTAACCCGCAGCATGCTCTGGATCACCGAGTCGCGCTGGGCGATCTTGCTTTCCATTTCTTCGACTTTGAGCAGGAGCAGTTCCTGCTTGCGCTGCAGCTCCGTATCGGTGTAGCCCGGAATGAGTTCACGGATGCGGGTATAGAAGATCAGTACCGTTGTCAGAGCGACCAGCAGCAGAGCTGCGCCCCCGATCAGGGCATAGAACGTGCCCCGACGCAGCACATACTCGCCGTGCTGCTCGTAGGTTTCGGCATGCAGAATCGTCAGCCGGTAGGGCTGGCTCAGGTGTTCACGCAGGCGTTGCCATCGAGTCATAAGGCAAAATTGGGCTTTATTGACCGTTGGACCACATTTTGATGCAACATTGCCGTAATTTGTAAGCAAAACAGGCGTTGTTTCATTTAGTTCAGGTCAGCTTAGAGCAGGGCAGGCCCTGCTTCATGCCGAGCCGGCCCCTGTAGTCCAAAAACAATGATCGAACGAAGCGTATTTCGCTGGATGATGCCCCTGCTGGGCCTGGCCCTGTTGCTGGCGGCCTGCAGTGCCGAGAAAGACACTGCTTTTTCGCGCAATTACCACTCCTTCGTGTCGTTTTTCAATGGTTATTACCACGCCAATAAACTCTATACCGAGGGGGTGGGCAAAGTCAACCGCGAGGTCGAGGTGCCCGAGAATGGCTTCCTGCCGATCGTGCACGTGGCGGGTGGCAGCAGCGGCAGCGGCCAGTTCGACCGCGCCGTCCAAAAATGCGATATCATCATCTTCCGCCACAAAAACGGCCGCTGGGTCGACGACAGCTATTTCCTCAAAGGCAAGTGCTCGTTCTACAAAGGCAACTACTACGATGCCTTGACCGCTTTTGAATACGTGCTGGGCCGCTTCAGCGAGAGCGACCTGCGCTCCGAAATCCAGCTCTGGATGGCCCGCACCCACTTCCTGCTCAACAACAAGTTCCGCACCGAGCAGCTGCTCAAGGAGGTCGAAATGCGGGGCGACCTCTCCCGGAAACTGCGCGTCGAGCTGGCCGCCCTTCAGGCCACCGCCCACATCCGCGCCCAACGCTACGACGAGGCCATCGCCACCCTCGAAAAAGCCCTTCCCCTCGTGCATGGCAAGCTCGACAAAGCCAAGTGGAACTTCCTGCTCGCCCAGCTGCACCACCACCAGAAGAACTACGAAAAAGCCAAGCAGTATTACATTACAACCATCCGCCTCAACGCCCACAACGAACTCAACTTCCGCTCCAAGCTCAACATTGCCCAGATTTACATCGACGATGCCAAGCTCACGCGGACCGAAGTCGCCGAAATCACCCGCCCCCTCGACAAGCTGCTCCGCGACCCCAAATACGCTGAATACCAGGACCTGGTCTACTACCGCCTGGCCCAGATTGAACACAAATACAAAAACACCGACAAGGCCCTCGACTACTACAAAAAATCCCTCGAAAAAAACGGCGGCCGCCAGGGCCTGCTCGCCCTGGCCAATTACGAGGTGGGTAAAATCTACTTCAACGAAAAACGCAACCTCGATTCAGCCCAGAAATACTTCGATGCCGCTGCCGGTGCCGTGCCCGAGAGCTACGCCGAAGCTTACAAAATCAAATCCGTCGCCCAGACCCTGCGCCAGTACAAACGCAACAAAGACATCATCCAGCTCGAGGACAGCCTCCTGGGCCTGAGCAAAATGCCCGAGGACGAACTCAAGAAGCGCATTGCCCAAATCGTCGAAAAAGAAGAGAAAGACAAAGAAGAACGCAAACGGCGCGAGGAACAGGAAGCCATGCGCCAGCAGAGCATGATGATGCAGGAACAGTTCATGCAGCAGCAGCAGGGTCAGAACCTGGTCAACGTCAGCGGCTTCTACTTCGACAACCCCACCCAGATCACCCAGGGCAAAGCCTCCTTCCAGCGCATCTGGGGCATGCGCAAGCTCGAGGACAACTGGCGGCGGCGCAACAAAGCCGCCAACGCCTTCGCCTTTGCCGACGACGACGCCAACATCATTGCCGACGATCCCAACGACACCATCAACGGTGTCGAAGCCCGCAAAAAACGCTACTTCAAACGCGTGCCCCGTACCGAGCAGGACATCAAAAAAGCCGAAGAACGCCTCCTCGATGCCCTCTACGACCAGGCCCAGCTCTTCGCCCAGAAACTCGACCAGCCCGACTCGGCCATGCGCACCTACCAGCGCGTCATCGCCCGCTTTCCCAAAGCCAACATCATCCCCAAAACCCACTACTCGGTCTACACCCTGGCCACCGACCGCAAAGACCTCGGCACGGCCAACCGCCACAAGCAGATCATCCTCGACCAGTACCCCAACTCCATTTACGCCAAGCTCCTGCGCAAGGAGGACACCGAGGGCAGTTCCGAATCGACAGGCGGCGATTTCAAAACCGGCTACCGCACCCTCTACGGCCTCTACGCCGCCGGCGACTACGAAACGGTCCTCTCCTTCAGCGAATTTCTCATCGAATCGTATCTGGACAACGAGGAAATAGCCAAAGTCTATTACATGAAGGGACTGGCCTACGGCCACCTCAACCAACCCGACAGCATGATCCGCATCTTCGAGTTCATGCAGAAAAGCTTTCCCGACGAGGATGCTACCCGCGTTGCTGCTCAGACCCTGAAACTGCTGGCCCAGACCAAGGACGGAAAAGACGCCAAGGGGACTAAAGGTGGCCTAGGCACCAAAAGCGGCCCAGGCGGAGCCGCCGTTTCCACCGGTGGCAGCGCAGGCGGCACCGGAGCCGGTGCCCGCCGCGAAGACCCCAACTCGCCCTTCCGCGACTTCAAGCCGATAGCCGAACAGGACCCCGTCATCGTCCTGCTTTTTGTCGATCCCAACCGCATGAAAAAAGACGACCTGCAGGTCAAGCTCGTCGATTTCAACAAGGCCAACTACGCCAGCAGCCGCCTCACCCTGCAGGTCTACCAATACAAAGACAAGGCCGGGGCCACCTGGCACATGGCCTACCTCTCGGCCTTCGATACCCCCATGGCGGCCAACGTCTACCTCAAGGCCCTGCTCGACCAGCAGCCCGAGATCGCCAAAACCCTGACCGATCCCGCCACCCAGGCCGTCTTCATCAGCTCGTCGAACTTCCGCACGGCCTTTGCCCAAAAACGCTTCGACGACTACGGCAAGTACTTTCTGGCTCACCGTGACCAGATGCTCGGTCGCTGAAGCCGCCCAAAATACTACCACCGGCGCAGCTCAAGCGGCACCAGCCGATCGAGTACCCAGTCGCGCAGCGGCCCCGGGTCATAATCGAGATAAAAATTGTCCGAATCGCCCCGCAACCGGAACGCCAGCAGCGAGTTTTCGTAGCGTGAGAGTCCGGGCAGCAGGTGCTTGTTCTGGTTGGCCAGCGGCACGCGCCGCCGGCCCTTGAGGGCGCGCAGCTGGTAGTCGAACCGCCCGTCGGTGTGATGTCGGCCCCGTACCAACACGTCAAAGAGCAGCGTCCGCAGCTCCAGCCAGGGCACGTGCAGCTCTCCGTTTTCGAAACGCAGGTTGCGGCCCGACATCAGAAAAGGATGCACCCGCTGCCGCCGCGTCCGCAAGAGCAGATCGAGGACCCGCACCGGCATGAAATCGGCCAGTACCCCGTCCGCAATCTGAAAATTGAGCGACACCCGCGTATGCTCCAGGCTGTAGCCAAAGCTACGGGGCCGCCGGTCGTGCACAATGATCTGCCCGTCGAACCGCCCGCTGATTTGCTCGTGCGTAATGAAATCCTGACCCAGATCGTCCAGTTTATCGAGGGCGTCCGAAATCTCGAGTTGCTGGGCGAAAAGCCGCGCCGAAAGAGCCAGGCTGTCCTCGCCCAGCGGATCGAGCGTGCCATCGAAACGCAGCGAACCCCCGAACAGGTCCATACGTCCGGCATCAACTCGCGCTCGCAAATCCTGTACCCGCAGAGCCAGCTCCACGTGCTCGCCCAGCAGCTCGCCAAAGGTGGCCCGCCCCAAACGCACTTGGGCCGTCAAATCCAGGTGGCGCGGCAGGCGAAACTCGTAGGGTGTATCGCGCTTCCGGACTCGCGGGCGCAGCAGGTCCTGAATGTCGAGCGAATCGCAATGGAACCAGCCATCGCCGGCCAGCGTGGCCCCCGACCGGTAGAGGTAGTCCAGCACCCCCTTCAGGCGGGCCGTCAGCCGGAAATTCGACCGCCCCAGCTCCCCCTCGATGCTGCGGATACGCACTTCGCGCTGGTCGTAGTCCACACGACCAGCCACGTTGCGGCATTGCAAGCCCGATTCCACAAAACGGAAACCCAGACCCTCCAGATCGAGCCGCCCACTGTAATCGAGTTTCAGCAGCCCTTCCGGACTCAAAAACCGCTCCAGCGGCCCGCTGAGCTTCGAGTCGATACGCATTTGCCCGTATGGCCGGTCGATGTTATCGACCCGAAAGTAGTTGAGCAGCACATCGGCCCCGATTTCGGTCTTGACGAACAGATCGGTATACTGGCTCGTCCAGTCGCGGATCGCCACCCGGGCCTGAAACGGATACTCGTTGGCCCGTCCCCGGATCGAATCCAGCTCGAGCGGAGTCTGGCGGAAATGGTGCAGATGTCGCTCATTGAGGCGCAGCCGCGCCGAGAGGTCCGTGATCTGGATGTTGCGTTCGGGCAGGCGCACGTCCCCCCGTTCAAAGAGGAACCGCAGGTCGGCCTGCCGCTCCCTCAGTTGGGCCGCGGCCTGCAGGCGGCCCTGTATTTCGACCTTGGGCGCATCTGCACCAAACTGGCCCAGCCCCGATTCCGTGATGAATCCCAGTAGCGAAGGGCTTCCCCCCCGCAGATTCAGTTCGATGCGCCGGTGCCTCCCGTCCTCCATGGCCAGCTGGCCGTTGAGGTCGGCTAAGGGGCTTTTTACCGCAAAGCGATCCACCAGCAGCCGGCCTGGGCGCAGCTGCCCCGCCAGGCCCACCCGCTCGAAGCGGTGTCCGCTCAGGCGCGGATGCCGCAGCTGCACATCGAAACGGCCCTCCAGCTCCCGTGGCAGCGGACGGCTCAGCACAGATGCCCAGTCGGGGCTGGCCGCCGAATCGACAGCGGGCGGTGGGTGGGGGTTCCGTGCTTCGTGTTCTAAATCGGGTTTGTATTCTGTTTTTTTATTTTTAATTAAGCTGTACTTTTTGTTATCTTTTTTGTAAAAGGAATCAAAGACCAGCTCGTCGACCAAACCGGTGAGGCTGAGCCCAATCCGTTCGTTTCGGTCGAAGATGCGGCCCACCAGACCGGTAGTTCGCAGGTCGAGGCGTAGATTGGCCCCGTTGAGTCGGCCCGTCAGTCCGGGTAAGTCCAGCCGGTCGCCGACGAGCGTTGCCGTGCCCTGCAGGCCCGCTACCTGCACGCGCGGCACCAGCTCATCGAAGCCCAGGTCCTCGAGGTGCAGGCGGCCCGCATAGTTCAGGCGTTTCCAGGCGGGCCGTTCGTCGGTGCGGCGCAGCGAGCCGTTGCACCTCAGGTCGACGGCCAGTCGGCCCGAGGCACGATCGTGCTCGTCGCGGCCCAGCCAGCCCAGCAGGTCTGCGGCTTCGGCCCGCGCCCGAAACTCGGCCTCGAAAAGCAGTTGCCGAAAATCGAAAAGCGAGGCCCGGGCCTCGATGCGGTGCTGCCCCAGCAGTCCGCTCAGCGTGTCGAGCAGCACGGATGTAGTCCTGATGTTGCGGGCCGAGCCGTTGTTGTAGCGGCCCACCAGCTGCAGGCGGTCGAGGGCAATGCTGGTACTGCGGTTGCGCAAGGCTACCTCGCGGCACCGGAAATCGATGTCGAGGTACGGGTGGCGGTGCTCGAGGTCGAGGCCGCGCAGGCGGCCCAGCAACGTGAGCTGGCCCTGCAGCTCGTAGTTGCCCAGGACATCGCGCGTGCCGTGAGGCAGCAGGTTGAGCAGGGTCTGGATACGGCCCTCGCGGGCCTCGAAACGCAGGTCGTAGGCGGCGGGGTCGCTTACATACAGGTCGCCCGTCAGGTTGATGCGGGTGCTGTCGAGGGTCAGTTCGGTACCCGGGCGGAAGACCAGCCGTTTGCTCTGTTTGTGCAGCGTCAGGCGGGCCTGTGCCTGAAAGGGGGTCTGTTCCAGAAAGGCGTAGCCCGCCAGACGCATGAGCCGCGAGTAGCCCCCGGTCGTTCCGCTGAAGTCGACCGAATCGCGGGCAATGGCGATGCGCACCATCGATTCGGGCATCCAGTAGTGGTAGTAGCGTTTCTGGCTCAGGTCTTCGTAGATGAAGCTCACATTCTGGGCTTCGAGGCGTTCGAGCAGGATCAGTTCGGGCCGTTTTTCGCGGGGCTTGCGTCCCTTGAAGAGGCCGCGGAAGTTGCGCCGCCCCGCCGTGTCGATCAGAAAATGAATCAGGCAGTCGCTGGCACGGATGTCGGGGATGTAGACGCGCTTGCTGGTGTCCTGGCGGTAGATTTCGCGCCAGAGGCGCACGGGATCGAGTTCGACAGCGGCCCGACGAATGTAAAAGACCGTTTCGCGGTTCTGGGGATGGGTGCCCTGCACACTGACGCGGCGCAGCACCACGTCGAGGCGGCGGGCTTTGCCATTCCAGCTCAGGCCCGTTCCCTGCACTTCAACAGGCGTTTTGAAAATTTGCGTCAGCCCCCAGCCGGCCAGGCGGTTGCGCGTGGCCAGCAGCAGAAACATCGCCAATGCCACGATCAGTCCCACCAGCAGGCCACTCCAGATCAGAATGCGCAGCAGCGTTCTCATGCGGGCCGTGTCGGGGATTCAGCTGTGGCGGATGGCCCCGCCCAAGGCGGCAAAATAAACAAGCCCTCCGCCCGCGACTCCGTGCAAGAACCAAGCCACAGGGCGCAGTCGCTGCCAGCAGTTGCCGCCCACCCGCAGAGTCAGCAGTACGCCCAGAAGGGGCAACAGCAGCCAGGGAGCCGCCGAGGCGGCTCTTTCGTGGGCTTCGGCCCGCGCCGCCGAGCCCGCGTCGAGTCCCAGACCAACGGTTTCGAGTGTTTGAGGCCCCAGCCACCAGGCCGCCAGCCCTGCCAGAGTCCCTGCCAGGGCCAGCTCGTCGAGCAGCCCCTGCGCCTCCGGCGGCGGGCGGAAACCATAGCGTAACCCGCCTAATGCCGTCAGGACAATAACGACGGTGGCCACATGTGCCAGAATCAGATGCAGGCGGGCGGCATCCATGCGTTTTCTCAGGACTTGGGGTGTGTTTCGCTTTTGGGACCGCCGCCCAAACGTTTTTTGCGTTTGGACGAGCGGCTGCGTTCAGCATGGGCTGCCGTCTCCTGCCGCGGGGCGGCTTCGACCGCGGGGCGGTCCGCGCTACGTTTTTTGCGCTTCTTGCTCGATTTGCCCATCCGCTCGTGCAGGTTCGACTGGCCCACGACATCGACATAGTCGGACAGGCCCTCGCCCGCAGCCGTTCCTCGTCCCCCTGCAACCGCCTCGGCGTTCATCAGGTTGGGGGGGATGATGCCCTCGCGGTTGAGCCGCCGCAACTCGGTTACCTGGTCGGCTGTAAGCAGTACCCAGCTCGAGTCGCCGCTGTAGCTGAACCACATCTTGCGCTGGAAGATATCGGTTTTCTGCAGCGTGGCCACGCCCAGCTCGGTGTGGATTTCGCGCACATCGGGAATGGATTTGAGTGCGTCCATGTACGTTTCCAGCTCGTAGTTGAGGCAGCACTTGAGCCGGCCGCACAGACCCGTGATCTTGAGCGGATTGATGGACAGGTTCTGGTAGCGGGCTGCGGCCGTGTTCACGCTCTTGAACTCGGTGAGCCACGAGGAGCAGCACAGCTCGCGCCCGCACGAACCGACTCCACCTACGCGCCCTGCTTCCTGCCGCACGCCGATCTGGCGCATCTCGACCCGGATTTTGAACTCGTTGGCCAGCAGCTTGATCAGCTCGCGAAAGTCGATTCGGTTTTCTGCCGTATAGTAGAAAATGGCTTTCGAGCCATCGGCCTGAAATTCAATGTCCGAAACCTTCATATCGAGGTTGAGGGTGGCGACGATGGCCCGGCTGCGGCGCACGTAGTCCATTTCCATGGTCCGCAGCTCCTCGAGTTTTTCCAGTTCTTTGTCCGTGGCCACGCGCAGAATGGGGTTTACGTGGCGTTCGTTGATGCGTTTCTTTTTCATCTGGAGGCGCACCAGGTCGCCGCCCATCGAGACGCGGCCAATGTCGTAGCCGCGCTCGCAGTCGACGACTACGAGGTCGCCCGGGCTGAGGTCGAGGTTGTACTGGTTGCGGTAGTAGCCCTTACGCGTGGCTTTGAAGCGGATTTCGTAGATATTTTCTTTTTCGGAAACGGTAGGCGGCAGCATGTTGTCGAGCCAGTCGTGTGTAACGAGCAGGTGCGAGCAGCCGTGGCCTCTCGTCGAGCATCCGGAGCATCCCATAGGTGGACAGGCGGTTCGAGGGTAGATGAAATAATATATGTAGAACGATCCGACGCAGCGGATCGGATAACTGGCAAGATAACAAAAAGTCGGGGGCAGCAGTGCTGTAAGCACGCCCGGGAGCTGGCAACGCCGACTCAGTAGACAAGTTGCTTGACCAGATCGAGCAGCTCGTCAGGCGTGTAAGGTTTGTAGAGCAGGCCGTCGAAACCGGCCTGAATGAAGTTGCTGCGCGGCAGGTTGAGGCCTGTAATCGCGGCTACGGGTGTCAGCTGGTTGCACTGCGAGCGGCGGGCAGCTTCCAGCACGGCGTAGCCATCGAGTACGCCACCCAGCAGGTGCATGTCTGTCAGAATGAGGGCATAGCTTTTCTCATTAAAAACCTTGAGGGCTTCATTGAGATTGTAAGCCACTTGGCAATCATATAGATTCCCGAGCACTTCCTGCATGTAGCAGGCGGTAATTTCATCGTCTTCGACGATCAGGAGTGCCGGTTGGCTGGCAGGCGAACCAGCCGCACGATCTGATTCGGACGATTTGTTTTCCGCAGGTTTTGCTGGTTCGGCCTGTGTCATAGCCCATTCCATTGGAATGGTTTTTATATGATTTTTTTTGTTTTTAAAAGACAAGTTATGGGGGGGTATAATGCTTTTTATCATACAACTTTTTAAATTAGAGGATGATGGGAACTAATCTGAATTTTACCTCAAACTTGCAAGCCAAAATAACTCGAATGCTCTGAATCCGCCTTGTGGCTGTGTATCGATTTTGCCTCAAATGCCAAAAATCCGCTTATAGCAGTAGCTGCAAATGCCTAAGCTGCCTAAGCTGTTTCTACTCAGTCTGCCAGCCAATGTCGGAGCTTCCACCGTTCACCCTTGGATTTTACTGGCAGCCTCAGCGATCGAAACGGAGATAGGGTCTCAGGCGGTCGCGGTCGGTGCTGTCGATAAGGCCGGCAGCCAGCAGGTCGTCGAGGTTGCGGAAAAGGCCGGCTTCGTGGCGGTAGCGCACCAGCCGGCGGGCCACTTTCCGCAGGTAAGGATGGCGGGCTAATTCCTCGGCCGAGGCCAGATTGACCGCCAAGGGTGGTGGGGGCAGCGGCTGGCCCACCCGTACGCGGGCCCGGATGCGCTCATAAACGCTGTCGGGTAAGTTGTAGACCTCGCGCAGCTGCTCGACGCGGGCAAAGAAACCCAGTGCTTCGCGGTAATTGAGAATGGCCTTGGCTCGCCGCTCACCAATGCCGGGCAGGCGGTCGAGGGCGGCGTAGTCGGCGGCATTGAGATCGAGAGCCGGCGGGGGCTTCAGGCTGAAGGCGGCCTGCAGGGCTTCGAGCTGGGCAGGTTTCAGGTCCCAGGTGCGGGCTACGTGGTTCCAGTCGCTGAATCCACCCGAAGCCTGTCGGTAGCGGATCAGCCGTCGTGTCAGCCAGCCCGGCAGGCCGGCTCGCTGAACGAGAGCCAGCGAATCGGCGGTGTTGAGGTCGGGCAGCGGGCCGGCGGCCTGCAAAGATTGACGACGGGCCTTGTGCAGTTCTTCCCCTTTCAGTGGATCGATCAGCAGGTAGCGGCTGCAGGCGTTCCACTGGCGGCGCAGGCCCGTAACCGTCAGCACTTCTTCAACTGTCCGGAAGCCGCCGAGGCGTTCGCGCTGTTCGACGATGCGGCGGGCCAGTACCGGCCCGATTCCCGGCAGCCGTTCGAGAGCGGCTGAATCGGCCGTATTGATCTCGCAGCGAAATCGCAGCCAAGGGTCGTAAGTACCGAGGGCCGGAGCAGGTGGCGCGGATGCTGGCGGACGGGCCACGAGCCAGGCCAGCAGGGCCGGCAAAAGTCCCCCACCAAGAACCGCTAAGGAGTGTGGCGGCCGAACACAAATCGAAACGGGGCGGAGGCGGCGCATTGTTTGCAAAGTCGGACGGCGTTTGCCAATTTAGCGGGCTGTTTCGTCGGCACCGTAGTTCAACGGATAGAACGGAGGTTTCCGGAGCCTCAGATACAGGTTCGATTCCTGTCGGTGCTACTGCGCAGGGCTGTTTCCGCGGGGAAGCAGCTTTTTTTTGCCGAGTGAATGGCTTGGCATGCAGCTCTTCGGCTGCGACTTCCTCGCTTGTAAAGTTAGGGCTGAATGGCTTCAGCTTGACCTGTTTAAAAATAAAAAATAAATCCGGCCCGATGTTTTTTATCGATTGAAATACAGTTGTATTTCTGCTTGAAAAAGGCTTGCCATGGGCGTGTCGGGCCTGGATGAAATCAGTCGGAAAGCCTCGTATCCGGTTTAGCGGTCTTCCCCCATCGCCCCTCAAAAACTGCCGCTACCGGCCCCACCAGCTCGATGGCTTGCTCGGCCCTGAAATGCACAGCCAGCTGCCCGCCTTGCGTCCGAATGCTGATTTCGTCAGCTTGGGGCTGTCTCAACGTCCGCCAGGCCACGGCTGCAGCCGTTACGCCGGTTCCGCAGCTCAGGGTTTCGGCTTCGACGCCCCGCTCCCAGGTGCGTATGGCCAGAGCTTTTGGTCCGATGGGCTGCACGAAGTTGACGTTCGTGCCGCCCGGCTCGTAGCGGCGGGCGAAGCGGATGGGTGGGGCCAGGGCAGCCAGATCGAGCTTGTCGAGCGGCTCATCAACCCATACAACGTGGTGGGGTGAGCCGGTGTCGAGAAAACAGTTGTGCGGGTCGATCAGCTCGACCTCGCCCGCAACGCGCATGGAGACGCACAGAGTCGCTTCCTTTTCATTCTCCTTCAAAAAAGAAAAGGTGTGCAGGCCGTCGGCTGCCCAGAGTGTTCCCGATGGGCCGCACAGGCCGAGGCTGCGGGCGAAGTGGGCCGCAGCCCGCGAGCCATTGCCGCAGAGCGAGCCGATGCGTCCGTCGGCATTGCAGTAGATCAGTTCGAAATGGGCGGCCACGTGGTGGCGGATGAGCATCAGGCCATCGGCCCCGATGCCGAAGCGGCGGTCGCAGAGGCGGGCCACGAAATCGACGGCCTCAAGTGGAAAAGACAGCCGGCGGTCGTCGATGAGGATGAAGTCGTTGCCGGCGGCCTGATACTTGACGAAATCGAAGGCGTAAGCCATGCTCGATAGGGATAGACCGGGCCTCAGACATTGAAGCGGAAGTGCAGCACGTCGCCATCCTGCACGACGTAGTCCTTGCCCTGCACGGCCAGTTTCCCCGCCTCGCGCACTCCGGCTTCAGTTTTGTAGGTCAGCAGATCGGGAATTTTGATGACTTCGGCGCGGATGAAGCCCCGCTCGAAATCGGAGTGGATGACTCCGGCGGCCTGGGGGGCTTTGGTACCGGCGGGGATGGTCCAGGCGCGGACTTCTTTTTCGCCGGCCGTGAAGTAGGTTTGCAGGCCCAGCAGCTGGTAGGCGGCGCGGATGAGCACATGCAGGCCCGGTTCCGCGATGCCCAGAGACTGGAGGAACTCGAGGCGTTCGGCGGGGTCGTCGAGCTGGGCAATCTGCTCCTCGATGGCCGCCGAGATGACCATGACTCCGGCTCCTTCGGCCTCGGCCATCTGGCGGACGCGGGCCACCCAGTCGTTGCCCTGGGGCAGGCTGCCCTCCTCGACGTTGCAGACGTAGAGTACGGGTTTGTCGGTCAGCAGGAAGAAAGGCCGCAGCAGCTCGTCGTCTTCGGGGGTGCGGGCAAAGCCCCGTGCCGAGCGGCCCTGCTGCAGGTGAGCCGTCAGTCCTTCGATCAGTTCGTAGAGGCGTTTGGCTTCTTTGTCGCCGCTTTTGGCGGCCCGCTGGTATTTGGCGGCCTGTTTTTCGAGGGTTTCCAGGTCTTTGAGCTGCAGTTCGGTGTCGATGATGTCTTTGTCGCGCAGGGGATCGACCCCGCCTTCGACGTGCACGATGTTCGGGTCGTCGAAGCAGCGCAGCACGTGCAGGATGGCATCGCACTCGCGGATGTTGGCCAGGAACTGATTGCCGAGGCCCTCACCGCGGCTGGCTCCCTTGACCAGACCGGCGATATCGACAATCTGCACGACCGTCGGAACGACCCGCTGGGGTTTGACCAGATTGGCCAGCTGATCGAGCCGCGGGTCGGGTACGGGCACCATGCCCACGTTGGGTTCAATGGTGCAGAAGGGGTAATTGGCCGATTCGGCCCCGGCATTCGACAGGGCGTTGAACAGGGTGGACTTGCCTACGTTGGGCAGGCCCACGATGCCGCATTTGAATCCCATAGGCAGATTAAAGACATGGACGCTGCAGGCGTCCGAAAACGAGCGGCAAGTTAGGGCTTTCGGCCCGATTGACAGCCCCTCAGCGTTCGCCTTTAGGCCCCAGCACCAGGTCCTGCTTGACCACCGCCCCGAAGGAGCGCGTATCCAGGTTTTCGGTCGAGACGAAGACCGAGCTGCTTTCGAGGCCGGGTGCGGTGGCCGTCAGGCGGAAGCGTTGCCCTTGGGGGATGTTCATGGCGTATTCGCCTCTGGCATCGGTACGGGCAGTGTCGATGAGCGGCAGGTCGGGGCCTTCGATCAGTTGATAGATTTTGAGGCTGGCCCCCTCGACGGGGCGCAGCGTGCCTTTGTGCTGGACTTTTCCGGTGAGTACGACCTTGGCCGTCTGACGGGGCCAGGCACTGGCCAGGGCAGCAGCCAGGCAGGCGCACGCAAGAGCCAAAACTAATTTGCGCATGGAACGTTCGGGGTTAAGGTGTGATGCACTAAGTTACCCAAAATTTGGCTTGGCTGACCGTTCAAGTGCTCAAAGTAACCATTCAGGAGGCAAGGCTGCGAACTGGCCCCCTTGCGTGCGAATCGATGCGAAAAAAAAGTGTACTTTGCGTGTTGGTTATGCAAAAATCTAAACCATTTTTTTATTCCGTTCGATTGATGTTCCGGCGTCTGGCTGTCGTGCTGGCTCTTGTATATGCTTCCCTGGCAGTGGTACCCGCGGTACAGGCCCAACGCCTGCTCACGACCAAGGGCGACAACTTCTGGTTCGGGTTCATGGACAACTCGATCGAGCGGGCAGTACCCAACTTGTGGATTTTTGTTTCGGTGCCTTTCCCCGATGATGGAAGTCGTCCGACCGATTCGGTTCTGGTTTACCTGCGTTTCACCGTGCCCGAGGAACGAAGTTTCGATCCCCCCTACGACGTTCGATTGCGATCGGTTCAGGTTTTCGATTCGTTTCGGGTAGCTTATGGACAGGTCTATTCCGTCGTTTTCCCAACTACAGACAACCGGCAAGGCTCGAACCACCCCTCGGGTCTGCCCGATCGCTTTCGAGGAATCAACAAACTGTACCCCCGAAATTACGGCTACCGCCTGATGAATGCCAACCAGTACATCGATGCGCAGGGCAATTCCGTCCCATTTCCACAAAATGCCATCAACATTCAATCGACGGCCGATATCAATGTGTTCATTCTCAATCAACGCCCCTTCACCACGGACGCATCGATTGTCTACCCCTCTGGCGTGCAAGGTTCGGATTACTACGTGCTCGCCTACGACGAGACCCGTACAACAGCTGGAGGCGACCCCACCGATCCGACGAATATTCGCGTGGATTGGGTCTCCCAGCTCATGGTTGTTGCCAGCGACGATGTGGAGATCACCCTTGAGGCTCCCTCGGCGGCTGCCTTGGCCCGTCGCCGTCCGGTGGAACGGGAAATTCGGCTCAGAGATGGACGCAGGCTGCGGCCGGGCGAAAAAATCACCTTCAGGATGTCCCAAGGGCAAACCCATTTGATTCAATCGAACCAGGACCTGACGGGTTGCCGGGTCTACATCGAGGGCGGGGGGTCCTGCAAAGGCTTCTCGTTGTTTGGCGGCAATCAGTGTACTACGGTGGGCAACCAAGCCGCCTGCGATCACGTAGTGGAGATGATCCTGCCCATTCGCGATGCCTCGAACGAATACATTATAACGGGTCCCAGACTGCGTAGAAGCGAAAGGTATCGCTTTACCGCGATCGAAGACAGCACCGAGGTTACGGTTCACAGTGCCAATCCCATTACCTTCCGGCTCAATACCGGCGAATTTGTCGATACGGCCATTGTAACAGGCCGCGACGGATTTGCCTACCGCGTCAGTGGCAACAAGCCCTTCCTGACCACCCAAAACGGCATGAGCCTTTTTACCGATCAGCCCGGTGCCGTTACAACCGGTTGGGGCGACCCCTACATGCTTCAGATGCCCGGCACCGAGATGATGTTTGCCAAAAGCTCGTCCGTCCTGCTGCTCGATTTTCCGCCCAGCCGAATCGCCACTGACAAGAAATGGCTGCACTATGTAACGATACTGACCCAAACCGATTTGGTGGACTACATTCACATCAACGACCGGCTCGAAATCATCAATTACTACGGAGATGTCAATCCGCTGGTACCGATCAGTTCGTTATTCAAGCCTGTATTCAATTATGAAGGGTATAGCTGGGCAACGATTATTTACGACATCAGGAAAATGGGGGAAACGGGCGAACCGCTGCTCATTAACATCAACCTCAAGGACCCCTCGGGGCAACGCCAGTTTGGCCTCGACGAAGGCTTCGCTGCTTTTGTGGTTGGCTACAACAACTTCGACTCCTACGGCTATACCGCTGCCGTGGGCATGATTCAGGTGGGCCAGATGGAAAGCAGCGAGTTTCGCCGCGTCATGAATCCCTGCCGCGGCGACGCCAAAGGCGAATTCTGGTTCCGCACGCGCTTTGGCCTGACCTCGCCCGACCTCGTCGACCTGCCTACCGATCCCAACGACCCGACCCCAATAGCTAGGGACTTCACCTATAAGTTCAGACTCGAACGCCTCGATGGGGAAAACGGCAACGTCGTCGAAACCATCGAAAATCCACAGGTCTACCTCGTCAGCGGCTTCCAGAACTACAACCCGGCCTACCCCCAGGGCCTGCTCGTCCGGATTGTGGGCCTGCGATCCGGCCATTACCGCGTCCACATTCTCGATTACGAAAACCCGCCCTGCGAGCGTTCCCTCGCCTTCTTTATCGAGGAACCCGATCCGCCCATTGAGGCCGATCCGCGCCAGTTCTGCTACGTGCCCGAACCCTATGAGAGCCTGAGCATCCAGGCTCAGGCCGACGGCGGACGCTGGTGCGCTGTGCCCGGCGTGCTGCTCGACGGACGAGCCTTCCCGGATTTCACCGTGGCATTCAACCCCGAGACGGGCCAGACGATCAGCTTCAACACCGAGCAGTTCAAGGATTTGAACTTCCGCGACCGCCTCGAGTTCACGGTGCAGTACGTCTCGCCGACCTTCGACCAGCAGAAAACAAACACCATTCCCGACTGCGACAACGGCTGTCCCACGCCCGTGCCGGTGCTCCTGCGCATGACCCCCGAAGCCCAGTTCCGCGTGGCCGAAGCCCTCACCGAGTTCGACGACCTGCCCGATACCCTCATCTTCGGCGACCCCGAACACATGCGCAGCTTTGTGTTCCGCCTCGAAAATCAGACCGACGTGTCAGGCATGAACGTGCGCACCCGCTGGTTCTACCAGGAAGACGGCCAAGCACCGGTTGAGTTTACGCCCGACCCCGTAAACCCCGTCTTCGAGCGGCCCGAATTCCAGAGTCCCCTCGAAACCGAGTTCCGCAACTACCGCATCATCCTCGAAGTAACGACCGTCGAAAACGACTGCCAGGACACCATCAGCAAAACCGTCGCCATTCAGTACCCCAACATCATCTACTTCCCCAACGTTTTCACCCCCAACGGCGACGGGGTCAACGATGTGTTCCGGCCCTTCCGCACCGAAGGCATCAACCAGTACCTCATCATCATCTACGACCGCTGGGGCATGGAGCAGTTCCGCTCCGAGGATACCAACAAGCACTGGGATGGCACCGTCAACGGACGCGGCGAAGCCCAGGCCGGTACCTACTTCTGGTACGCCAAGTACAAGTCCATCGCCGGAGTCGAGACCGTGCGCACGGGCAGCGTTTCCCTCATCCGTTAATTCGATCCATGAAACCGCATTCAATTTTAGCAGGGCTGATCGCAGCCCTGCTTTTTTATGGTTGGGCAGCGGCCCAGCCCACCGCCACGCTAGAGCCTGATTTCATCACCCGCGAAGCGACCGCTTGCAGCAGCTGCCCCCCCTGCCGCGATGAGAGCCAGCAGAACTGGCTGACCATCCGCTGCGCCCCAAGCACCGATGCCGCCGTGCGCCTCATCGACAAGGCCACGGGCCGCTGCTGCCGCCTGGCCTTCGTGGCGGCCGGCGACAGCCTGCGCCTGACGGGCATCCCTGCGGGGCAGTACTTCTGCCGCATCGCCTACGGGCGTGACTGGCAGTTCGACGACCCGGGCAGCTGCCGCGGCCACTTCGCCGCAAAAGCCATCTACAAGGAATCGAAACGCATTTTCGACTTCCGGCCCCTCGAACGCAAAAAATACGTACAGTACCCAGGCTTCGTGCTCAGCCTGAGCCTGACCGAAGAAACCGCCCCCGCCGACGCAGGCAAAGCCGTCAAAGACCAGCCCATTACCGCCGACCAGTTCAACCGCTAGACCCGCAGTTCCACGTCGGGGTTCTGGCGCAGGGCCGCAAAAATTTTGTCCATCACCTGCTGGATGCGCTCATCGGTCAGGGTCTGTTCGCTGTCCTGCAGCACGACCGAGAGGGCATAGCTGGTGCGACTTTCGCCCTTGGGCTGGTAGACATCGAAGAGATCGACGGCGCGGATGAGCTTGGGGCTGCACGTGCGGATCGCTTCGGCTAACTGGGCGAAGGTCGTGCCCCCCCCCAGCAGCAAACTGATATCGCGGCGCACCGCCGGAAAACGGGGCAGCTCGACAAACTGGATGCGCTGCTGCTGGGCCGCCGCCCGCAGGGCTTCCCAGTCCAGCTCGGCAAAGTAGACCTCCTGTTTGATGCCCGCCTCCTTGAGCCAGCGCGGGGCCACGAGGCCCGCCCGCCCGACCTCGCGTTTGTTCAGGCGGTAGGTCTGGCCCCAGGCCAGCTCGGAGTCGTCGCCGCGCTCGCTTTCGCCCAGTTCCAGCCCCAGCAGCTGGGCCACCCCCATTACTGCTCCTTTCAGGTCGAAGAAATCGACCGCTTCGACTGCCCCGCCCCACCAGGCCGGCTGGCGGCGGCCCGTCAGGTAAAGGGCCAGGCGTTGCGTTTCGGCGTAGTGGGTTTGTCCGTCTTTTATAAATGAAAAATAAATTTTGCCCATGTCGAAGAGCCGCAGATCGGGCTGCTGGCGGTTGAGGTTGTGGGCGATGACCTCGAGGCCGGTCAGGAGCATGGTCTCGCGCAGTACGGCATGTTCCTCGCTCAGGGGATTGAGCATGTTGACCGAGCGGTCGCTGCGGTAGCGGGCCGCAATCAGTGAGTTGGTGCGAATTTCGAAAAAGCCGTTGGCGGCCAGGTAATCGGCCACGCGCTCGTCGTAGACGTAGCAGCTGTCGTCGGTCGTGGCTTGGGGTACGGCGTTGAGGCGCGGGCTGGGGTCGATGCGGTTGTAGCCATATACGCGTAATATTTCCTCGACCACGTCCTGAAACCGCTGCACATCGGCGCGGTAGCGGGGCACAAACAGGCGCAGGCAGTCGGGGTCGTCGGTCGGCTGGCGTACGATGGACAGCCGGTCGAGAATGGCCTCGACCTCGGTGCGGGGCAGTTCCTGGCCAATAAGCCGCCAGGCCCGTGCAAACGAGAACTCGACCTCGAAGGGTGCAAAATCCGAAAAACGCTGATCGACGATTTCGGAGCAGCGGCCCCCGGCTATCTCGCCCACCAGCTGGGCGAAGCGTTGCAGGGCATAGACCACCAGTTGCGGGTCGGTGCCTCGGCTGAAGCGGTAGGCCGTCTCGCTGTGAATGCCTAAGCGGCGGGCCGTGCGCCGGATGCCCGCAGGCGCGAAGTAGGCCGATTCGACGAAAATTTCGGTTGTTGCCTCGCTCACGCCCGAGGAGGTGCCGCCCATGATGCCCGCCAGACACAGCGGCGCGGTCCGGTCGCCGATCAGCAGGTCGTCCGGCCCGACGCGGTAGCTGCGCTCGTCGAGGGCTGCGAAATCGGTTTCTGCTGTCAGGGTATTGATAATGAGCTCCTTACCGTCGATCTTCGACGCATCGAAGGCGTGCAGAGGCTGCCCGATCTCAAAGAGGATGTAGTTGGTCAGGTCTACGATGTTGTTGATGGGCCGTTGGCCCACGGCCAGCAGCCGCTGCTGCAGCCAGAAAGGGCTTGGCCCCACCCGTAGGCCTTGTACCTGCAGACCGGCGTAGCGCGGGCAGCGGTCGGTCGCTTCGACGCGGAAGCGGATGTCCGCCGGAAACGCGCCCAGCGGGGCCGTGCTGGTATCGGGCAGGTTCAGCTCCCGATCGAGGGCGGCGGCCAGGTCGCGGGCCACCCCGAAATGCGACATGGCATCGGTGCGGTTGGGCGTCAGGCCGATCGTCAGGATGGTATCGCGGTAGACGGGCAGCACCTGATCGAGGGGCGTGCCCGGGGCGGCGTCGGTATCGAGCACGAGGATGCCCCCGTGGTTGCTGCCCAGGCCCAGCTCATCCTCGGCGCAGATCATGCCGAAGGATTCGACCCCGCGGATTTTGGCTTTGCGAAGCGTCAGCGGCTCGCCCGTGGTGGGGTAGAGGGTCGTGCCGACCAGACCGACGGGAACGCGCTGCCCCTGCGCAACGTTAGGTGCGCCGCAGACGATCTGCAAAGGGGCCTCGCCGCCCACTTCGACGCGGGTTACCCGCAGGCGGTCGGCATCGGGGTGGGGCTGCACTTCCAGCACATGCCCCACCACCACGCCCGCCAGCCCGCCTCGGACACTCTCGTAAAGTTCAATGCCTTCAACCTCCAGACCGAGGAGGGTCAGGCGGTCGGCCAGGTCGGTATCGGTCAGGTCGTCGAGGGGCAGCAGGCTGCGGAGCCACTGGATCGAGATGCGCATGGTGAAATCGGGGTTTGCGGCCTGCAAGTTACACACGCGCGGGGCTGCATGGCCCGTCCCGGCGCGGGCTTACCCTCGCCACGAACGATCAATCTCCCTTGCAGCCAGGCGGTGAATTATTCGGTAATAGATGATGGATTTAATCCTTGAGTCGATTGGTACTGAGTATTGAGTTTTAATTCTATTTTTATTTAAAAAAATAAAAATAAGTCATTAAATAAATAAACTATTCGGATGTAAAATTCCTCAAGACTTGGAGGGGCATTCAGTCCTTATCGCCTGACCGGCTTTTGTGTACCGGCTACTGATGCATTGATTTTAGTTTTGTTTCATTAAATCAGAACATGTACCATGGCAAAAAATCAGGTTATTTTTCCATTCCTTACATTTATATATTTTATTTAATGAAAAAAGTCTTAGCCTGTTCTGCCATTCGATGCTATCGCTTGGCTTGGCATCGATTTGACTTAATTTTGGCTGATACACCTGTCATGAACTCATTTTACATCCCGTTTGCGTTGCTGTGGCTGGTGATGGGCGGTCCGCGGGCCTACAGCCAGGGTTTCAGCCGCCTGGAATTGCATGCCTCCGACGGCCAGCCTTTTGCTGTGGTGCTCAACGGCCAGCCCCCGACCGAAGTGCGGGCCGAACACCGTTTTGATGAGCTGGTGCCCGGCAGCCACAAAGTCGAAATCTGGGTCGGGAGTCGGCGGGCCGTGCGGCAGACCTTGCAGCTGGCCGGCGGGTACCAAAGCGTCTTCGAGGTGGACGCTGGCAGCAAGCGGCCCGTGGTGCGCCTGGTGGCCCAGCATCCGCTGGGAGTGGTGCCATCGCAACCACCTGTCGATGCCAGCCGCCCTCCTCACCTGAGCACGGCCGCACGGGGCGATCGCCTCTACACGGGCCGCGTAGGCTGCATGCCTCCGATGGATGCGGGCCGCTTCGCCCAGGTGCTGCTTCAGGTTTCGCAGCCTTTCAACGATCCGGCCCGTCTTTCGGCTGCGCAGCGGGCACTCGAAAACCGCTGCCTGAGCATCGAGCAGGTGGTTCAGCTCTGCCGGCAGTTTCAGTCCGACCGCGCCCGCCTCGATTTCGCCCGTTTCATTTACCCCTTCACGCACGAGCAGGAGTGGTTCCTCGATGTGGGCGAAACGCTGGTCTTTGAGAGTTCGCGCGAAGAGCTACAGCATTTTTTTTCGCAGCAGGCCCGCTAGCGCAAGCAGGTAGATTTGGACGTTTGCAAGCCAAGTCGTAAGTTTAGGCTTTTCCTGCTATTCGCTCATTTTTATAATTAACCCCTGAAAATATGATTGCCGTAGATACATCCATGGAAATACGCATCGATCGGACGAGCAGCTCACGGCTGCCACAGGTGGACTTTGCCAACCTGGGTTTCGGCAGTGTGTTCGCCGATCACATGTTCGTTGCCGATTGCCTCGAAGGGCAGTGGTACGACCTGCGGATCGTGCCCTTTGGCGAGCTGAGTATGAGTCCGGGCCTTTCGGCCCTGCACTACGGCCAGACCATATTTGAGGGTATGAAGGCTTACCGAACCCCCGAGGGTGAGATCACCATTTTTCGGCTGTCCGATCACCTGCGGCGGCTCAACCGTTCGGCCGAGCGGCTGTGCATGCAGGCCATTCCGCCCCAAGTCTTCGAGGAAGGCCTCAAGCAGCTGGTGCGCCTCGATGCCGACTGGGTGCCCCACAATGGTTCGCTCTATATCCGGCCTATCTACTTTGCCAGCGACGACCAGCTGGGCGTACATGCCTCCAAGAGCTACCGCCTGATCATTTTCTCGTCGCCGGTAACGACCTACTACAGCACCAACCTGCTCGTCCAAGTCGAAACCAACCACGTGCGGGCCACCGACGGCGGCATCGGTTATGTCAAAACAGCCGGTAACTACGCCCGTTCGCTCAGTGCCAGCCAGCGGGCCCGTGCCGAGGGCTTCAACGTCGTGCTCTGGCTCGACTCGATCAACCGCCAGTTCATCGAAGAGTACAGCACGATGAACGCCTTCTTTGTCATCGACGACGTTGCGGTAACCCCGCCCACCTCGGGGACGATTCTCGAAGGCATCACCCGCGATTCGATGATCCGGCTCCTGAGCGACAACGGCTACAAGGTTACGCAGCGCGAAATTGCCATCGATGAAGTCATGGAAGCGGGCCGCACGGGCCGTCTGACCGAAGCCTTCGGTACGGGTACCGCCGCCGTAGCCGCCCCCGTCGAACGCATCCACTACCAGGGAGAGGATATTTTCCTCTCGACCGACCACAGCAAATGGCCGGTACTGAGTTTTCTGCGCAAACGCCTCGACGACATTCGCACCCGTCAGGTAGCCGACCCGTATGGCTGGGTAAGCGTCGTCTGACACACCTGCCCGCCTCAGAAGGCCACCAGGCCTTTTCTGCCGGGGTGCTCAGTGGGTTTTGGTCATGGTTTTGGGCACTGCGAGGATGAAGTCGGCTTTGCCTCGCGATTCGGCTTCCAGCTTGCCGAGGTCGTTCTGTTCGACGGTGCTGAGCGTGAGCAGGCGCAGCTGGGGCCGGGCCTGCCGCAGGTACCAGGCGATGCCCTCGCGGTCGTCGGAATGGTAGCTGCCGTTGAGGTGCAGGAGCCATCGGCCCCCCTGCAGGGCTTTGAGGATGAAGTGTGCCATGGTGGCATCTTTGATGGCTTGGGCGGCTACGAAGTTGGCTGCTGCCCCCCCGTGGCCGCCCATCATCTCGACCATGCGCCGGTAGCTGGGTAAAGTCGTGTCGATGGGAAAAGGCAGCGGCGTCATGAGGGCCAGTTCTTCGGGGGCCAGGCCGCCGAGGCTTTCGAGGCCCTGCCGGAAGACCAGGCGGGCATAGCGGCGGGGGATGTTGGTTGCCACGACAGGCAGGCCCCAGTCGCGGGCTAAGTTTACGATAGGAGCGTAGTCGGTGAGGTAGTTGGGCCAGAGGCCTGCCGAATCGAGGAGAGTTTTCTCGTCGATCTCGCGGGCGATGTAGCGGTCGAGCCAGCCTTGCTGGTGGGTCTCGAACATCTCGCCCGCCAGGATCAGGCCCGGGCGGCGGGTATGGCCTTCGGCGGCCAGCTCGTACTGCATCCAGTGGGCAATGGCGTTGTTGTGCAGCTCGCCGAAGAGGATGACCTCGTGGGAGAGGCAGGCCTTGAGGACGCGCTCGAAATCGACCCGGCGGCCCTGGCTGTCGAACCACTGGTAGGCGGGTTTGCTGCGCTGTGCTGCAAGGGGCAGCCACGCCGGCAGCAGGCTCAGCAGCAGGCCGGACACAAAGAGGTATTTCATGGCGAGGTAACGGAAGACGAGGGTTCAGGGTTCACGAGCGACCGCCGCCCCAAAGTCTGCAGCCGTTCGAAACGTTGCCGCCGGTAGGTGCGGATCAGGTGGTCGGCAATGAAGAGGCCTGCCAGAAAGAACGGCAGCGAGGGCGTCTTGAAGCGCACCAGGTTGCCGAAGTTGCCCGAGGTCAGCCCGATGATGTAGCCAAAAAAAATCGAGTAGCCCAGGCACAGTACCAGAAAGGGGGTGCGGCTGACCAGCAGCAGCAGGTTCAGCAGGCCCGTGCGCAGGAGCAGCGAGATGAAGAGAATGAGAATAATCGTACTCTCGATCGAGGCAAAGAGCATCAGCACGTTGCGCACTTCCCAGATGAAGGGCCGGAAGTAGGCCGTGCCTACCGCCGGGAAAAAAAGCCGGGCCTGGCTCAGGAGGTTTTCATCGAAATCGCCGATGTCGTAAGCACTGCCCCGCCCGTCGAGGTAGTAGTAGCCGCTGGTCAGGTCGCGCTTGATTTCGACAACCGAACTCAGGATACGGTCCGTCTGGTAGCGGCTCGAACTGACGCTCGCAAAGGTAAGCGAGAGATAGCCCGCCACCACCACGATGGCTCCGATAATGGGTACGAGTACGAACCGGAGCAGGCCATTGGTCAGGCGTTGGCGTACCGTCAGCCCCACCCAGATCGAAAGAAAGGGAATCAGACTCAGCGTTACGTAAGGCTTGATCTGATAAATGAAAAAAGCAGTATAGACCGTCAGGGCTATGGCTCCTATCGAGCGGAAGCCGCTGCGCAGCAGCCAGTGGCAGCCGTAAACCAGCAAGCCCACCGCACCCAGGGTCAGCGAGTCCTTCAATATACCCGACCCCCAGAAAAATACCGACGGAATGAACAGAATGGCAACCGCCAGCCGCCCGCTGATGTCCGGATAATACGAGACGAACACCCGGTAGAGAAGCCATACACCGATGAACGAAAAAGCAGCCACAAGCACCGCCGTGCCGTAGTAGGTGTTCAGTCCCAAGGCCACAAAGGGCAGGATGTAACGCGAGACATTGTAGGAGTTGGTGTCGTTCCAGTAGACGAGCCAGTAGCGGGTGCGGTATTTTTCATAAAGAGCCAAGGTCTCAAAATCGAGCTGGCTGAAATTGGCGTTGATCAAAGCCCAGCCATCGGCCGGATTTTCGAGCAGCAGCTGCAGCAGGCTGCTGGCGTTGATGAAGTAGCCGGTGGTGTCGCCTGCGGTATAATAGAACTGGTAGACCAGCCCCAGCAGCGTTCCACCGGCAATCTTGACCAGCAGGCCCGGTAGCAGGAAGCGGCCCGAGGGATCGTAGCGGTAGCGGGTGCGGCGGATGTAGAGGGCCAAAGGCAGCAGCACCGCCAGCAAAAGCACGAACATTACCCCGTCCCAGGGGGTCAGCAGGTTGGAAAATCGATACATGGCCCCGGCTTCCGGACAAAGATACCGCTGTTTGGCTCAGCCCGCGCCTTGGGGCAGGTCTTCGTCCTCATCCTCGTCGATGAGTGCCCGTTCGCCTTTGAGGTAGACCTTCCGGTCGTAGGCATGCAGCAGGGCCGGCAGGTAGAGCAGGTTGGCAAAAAGCGCGATAAAGAGCGTGATCGAGGTCAGGATGCCCAGTGCCTGCGTCGAGCCAAAGGACGAAAGTGTAAAAATACCGAACCCCACCAGCAGCACCACCGAAGTGTAAAGGATGCCCATGCCCGTAATGCGCATCGCATCGTCCACCCCCTCGGGCAGCGAGTGGCCCGCCCGCCGGCTGCGTCGGTAGGCTGTCAGGTAGTGGATCGAATTGTCGATCGCGATACCAAAGGCCAGTTCGTAGATCAGAGCCGTCGAGGGTTTGACGTACATCCCCAGAAAGCCCATCAGTCCCGCCACCACCACCAGCGGCACCACGTTGGGTACCATCGAAATGAGCATCATGCGCCACGACCCGAAGAGCAGCAGCATCTGCAGGCCGATGAGCAGAAACGTGGCCACGAGGCTCCACGCCAGGTTATCGACCAGGTAGTCGTTGGCCTTGAGGAAGATGCGCGTTGCTCCCGTTACGTAGACTTCGGGCCGCCGCTCGCCCTGCCCGAACGCGCTGTCTACCTCGACCCCGACGCGTTCGAGCAGGCGGGGCATCTCGCGCGAGCCAAGGTCGCGCACATAGCCCGTGATGCGGGCATAGCGCCAGGTACTGTCGACGACGTTGGCCACGGGGCTGCGCCCGCGCACCTCGGCTGCCCCCTCGGTTCCGCTCAGGCCGCTTGCCTTGCGCGAGTAGCGGGCAATGAAATCGAGTTCCTCGCGGGCAGGCAGGGCGTAGGCTTCGGGTAGGTTGCCGTAGAGGGCCTGCCGGCTCCATTTAAGTACATCGACTACCGAAAGGGTGCGCGACAGCTCGGGATAGGTCGCCAGCCGCGCCTGCAGGGCTTCGATCCGCCGCAGGGTCGCAGGGCGGCGGATCGCCCCGGCCTCACGTCCATCGATCACGATCTCGAAGGGCATAACCCCTCCGAAACGTTCTTCCATGAAGCGCAGGTCGGTATGGATGCTCGCGCCCTTGGGAATGTCGTCCACCATGTACGAAACAAATTCCAGACGGGCGATGCCCACCAGGCTGAGGGCCACCAGCAGCCCTGTAACCACGTAGATGCTGCGGCGGTGGTGGCGAACCCCCGCTTGCAGGGCCTGCACCGATCGCCTGAGCCAGGCCGACTCCAGATGCCGCAGGTTTTTGTCCGTTGGTGGCGGCAGCAGGCTGAAAACCCCGGGAATGAGCACAATGGTCAGCACATAGGCCAGCATCGTTCCCAGAAAAGCCACCAGGCCGAATTCCTGCAGCGTCCGCACCTCCGTCAGGTAGAGGGTCAGAAATCCAAACGCCGTGTTGGCATTGATCATGAAAGTAACCAGCCCCAGCCGTTCGACGGTGCGCTGCAAAGCCAGCAGCTTCTCGCCGCTGTGGCGGTAGTCGTGGTGGTATTCCGAAAGCATGTACACGCTCGGCGGAATGCCCAGAATGATGATGATCGGCGGCAGCAGGCCCGTGAGAGCCGTCAGCTTATAGTCGAGCAGGCCCACGATGCCCAGCGTGCACAGCGAGCTGACGATGAGCAGAATCAGCGGAAATACCACCGCATAGAACGAGCGGTAGAAATAATAGAGGGCCAGAGCCGTGAGCAGCAGCGACAGAAAAGTAAAGAGGGCGATCTCTTTGGGCAGCTGCGTGGCCATGAAGGTGCGCAGCAGGGGCAGGCCCGCGCGGTGCAGTTCCAGGCCCTGGGCCTGGGCGAAGGCTTCGAGGGCGGCGGCCACCTCCAGGTTGATGGCGTTTTTGCGCCGCGTGCCCATCGCTTCTTTGGTCATGCTGTAGGCCGTGAGCACAATGCGGCCCGAGTCGGCGGTCAGCAGGCTGGCGTAGAAAGGCTGTTCGTCGATGCGGCGGCGCAGCTCCCGGGCCTGGGCATCGGTTTGGGGCAGCCCTTCCATCAGCGGAAAGCTTGTGAAGCGGCCCAGCGAGTCGTCGGCCTGCAGGCCGAAAGCCCGCGTCAGGTTGATGACGCGCAATACCCCCGGCTTGTTTTCGATGATCCGCGTCAGGCTGTCGAGGCCGCGGATGCGTGCGGCGGTGAAGCAGCCATCGGGGCAGCGCAGGGCAGCGAGCACCATGCTCCCATCCTCGCCGAAGAGTTCCTGAAAACGCTGGTACTGCTGCAGGTCGGGGTCGTCGGCCGGAACAATCTGGAGGAATTCGTTCGTTACTTCGACCCGCGTAAAGCCGACATAGCCCATCGCGAGGGCAAGCACCGCAATGGCGGCCAACAAAGCCCGTCGGTGCTGCAGAATCCAGAGGGCAACCGCCTTCCACATTTGGGCAAAAATACCAAAAAGGGCGGGGGGGTGTCAGCCTTTGCCGCGGGTCTTGTTGCTCATGCGGCCTGCATTCTTTTCGATGAACTCCACGATGCGGTCGGCCACGTCGATGCCCGTAACCGTTTCGATGCCTTCGAGGCCGGGCGAGGAATTGACCTCGAGCACCACCGGCCCGTGGTTCGAGCGCAGGATGTCGACCCCCGCCACGTTCAGCCCCATGATCTGGCAGGCCCGTACGGCGGTGCTGCGCTCCTCGGGCGTGATCTTGACGGTGTGGCCCGTACCGCCGCGGTGCAGGTTCGAGCGGAACTCACCCTCTTTGCCCTGGCGCATCATGGCAGCGACCACCTTGTCGCCAATGACAAAGCAGCGCAGGTCGCAGCCCTGGGCCTCGCGGATGTATTCCTGCACCAGGAAATAAGCGTCGAGGTTGCGGAACGCTTCGATGAGGCTGCGGGCCGCGTTGGTCGTTTCGGCCAGGATGACCCCTTTGCCCTGCGTGCTCTCCAGCAGCTTGACGATGAGTGGGGCACCGCCCACCATCTGGATCAGGTCGTCGGGTTCGGTGGGCGAGTGGGCGAAACCTGTAATGGGCAGGCCGATACCTTTTTTGGCCAGCAGCTGGAACGAGCGCAGCTTGTCGCGCGAGCGGCTGATGGCCACCGACTCGTTGAGGCAGAAGACATCGATCATCTCGAACTGCCGGACCACCGCCGTGCCGTAAAACGTGGTACTGGCTCCGATGCGGGGAATGACCGCCTCGATGCCCCGCAGCTCTTCCCCTTTGTAATGAACCGAGGGCCGGTGCGAGGTAATGTTCATCGTGCATTTGAGGTGGTCGACCACCAGGGCTTCGTGGCCTCGTTTTTCGGCGGCTTCCCGCAGGCGGCGCGTCGAATACAGGTTGGGGTTGCGCGAAAGGATGCAGATTTTCATGGCTCAAACTGCACGCAATGGCCTGCAGGCGATAGGCATTTCACGGGAGAAAATCGTCTACAAGGAAAGGGACTGGCGAAGGGCTTGGTTCAGGCGTGGGGCTTGCCTGCTGCGTAAGTAATGCAGGGTTGAATAAGGAATCGCTCGCACAGCGTGGTGCGACCCAGCAGCATGTCGTACTGCATGGGTGTACGGTCGGTCAGGTTGACCTCAATTTCCAGGTCCAGATGCGCGATGCGCAGGGTGGTCATCACCACGTAGCGCGTCTGGCTCAGACCGCCAGTGTTGCGCACGCTGCGTTTGTCGACCACGGGCAGGCATAGGGCCTGACCCTGCATCTCGGGCAACACCCACTGCTGGGGCGGCAGGAAGCGCACGAAAGGGGCACCGGCCTCGCTGTAGCCCTCGATGTTGGAGGCGTGCAGCGAGGCGGTACGGGCACCGGTATCGGTCTTGGCCGTCATCAGGGGGATATGCAGCTCGGGCAAGGCGACGTATTCCAGCCATCCGATGATCAGTCGGCTGCTGAGCGTACGCAGGGCTTCGGCTACATTCATGCAGGTGCGTTTCTGGCTGCTAAATACGCAAAAACCAACGCACAACCCGCGTTCAACTTCTTCTGAATGCAATTAAATCAGACTTGCAAGCCAACGTATGGCTCTGTAAATTTTTTATGAAAATTAAGTGAATAACCGTTTTTTTTAAAAAAATTTTTTATTAAAATAATTTTATTTTAATAAGAACAAAAAAGCATTAAAAAAGTTTTCCATCTGTATGCCGATGCTTCTTCTTTCGGGGCCTGAACCGGGTTCCGCATTTGGGGGGTGGGGGTTGCCACGGTGATCTGCGGCAATCCATCGCGGCACGGTTTACGCCAGCTCGGCCAGCTCCAGCCAGCGGTCGGTACTCCGCTCGAGGTCGGCGAGCAGCGTTTGCAGCTCCTGCGACCAGCCCTGCAGCTGATCGTAAGCCCCGCCACCCGCCAGCAGACCTTCCAGCTCGGCCTTGCGCGATTCCAGCCGTTCGATCTTCGCCTCCAGCTCGCGGTATTCCTTCTGTTCGTTGAACGTAAGCTTGCGGGTGCGAGTGTTGCTGCGGTTTCCGGCAGGGGCAGCTGTGGGCAGCAGGGGATCGGCAGGCCGGTCGGTTTTCTGCTGCTGCGCTTTCCACTCGTGCCACTGGCGGTAGTTGCCCGGGAAGTCGCGAATCTGGCCCTGCCCTTCGAAGACAAACAGATGATCGACCAGCTTGTCCAGAAAGTAGCGGTCGTGCGAGACGATGATCAGGCAGCCGGCATACGATTCGAGAAATTCCTCCAGAATGTTGAGCGTGATCAGGTCGAGGTCGTTGGTCGGCTCATCGAGGATCAGCAGGTTGGGGTGCCGGGCCAGCACCGTGAGCAGATGCAGGCGGCGTTTCTCGCCCCCCGAAAGCAGATGCACATGCGTCTGCTGGCGCGGGTAGTCAAACTGAAAATGCTGCAGCAGCTGCGAGGCACTGACTTTCGATCCATCCGAAAGGATCATCACCTCGGCGATTTCCTTCACCACGTCGATGACGCGCTGATCGTCGCGGTAGGCCAGTCCCTCCTGCCGGAAATAGCCTGGAACGATCGTTTCGCCCAGCTCGATCTTGCCGTTGTCGGGTTCTTCGAGGCCCAGGAGCAGGCGCAGGAACGTCGATTTGCCCACCCCGTTGGGGCCGACCAGGCCCACGCGCTCCCCTCTTTTGAAGGTATAGGAAAAGTCGCGGACGATGCACTGCTCGCCGTAGTATTTTCGTACTTTTTTCATCTCGGCGATCTTGCTGCCGATGCGCGTCATGCGCACATCGAGCACCAGTTCCGATTCGCGGCGGCGGTTGCTGACCTGGGCCTCCAGGTCGTGGAAACTGTCCTGTCGGGCTTTCGATTTGGTGGTACGGGCCTTGGGCTGGCGGCGCATCCAGTCGAGTTCGCGGCGGAAGAGGTTGCGGGCGCGGTCGAGGCTGGCGGCGGCCGCGGCCTCGCGTTCCGTTTTCTGTTCCAGGTAATATTCGTAATTGCCCTGCCAGGTATAGAGGGTCTCGTCTTCGAGTTCGAAGATGACCGAGCAGATGCGGTCGAGGAAGTAGCGGTCGTGCGTTACGAGCAGCAGGGTCAGGCGGCTGCGGCTCAGGTACTGTTCCAGCCATTCGATCATATCGATGTCCAGGTGGTTGGTCGGCTCGTCGAGGATCAGGAAGTCGGGTTCGTGGACCAGGGCCGAAGCCAGAGCCAGACGCTTGCGCTGGCCGCCGCTGAGCGTGCCCACTTTTTGCTGAACGCGCTCGAGGCCCAGCACCGAAAGAATCTGGCGTACCTGGGCCTCAAAATCCCAGGCCTTGAGGCTTTCCATGCGTTCGAGGGCCTGCTGCAGGCGGGCTTCGGCGGCGGGGCTGGGCTGCCGGGTCTGCTCATCGAGGGCGGCCTCGTAGTCGGCCAGAGCACGGGGGATGGGGGCATCGCTGGCCAGTACGGTTTCGAGGATGCTGCGCTGCGGGTCGAGGGCCGGTTCCTGCTCGACGTAGAGAATGCGCAGGCCTTTGCGGAAGCTGACCTGCCCGCTGTCGGGGGCCTCCTGACCGGCCAGAATGCGCAGCAGGGTGGTTTTGCCCGTCCCGTTGCGGGCAATGAGGGCGGCTTTCTGACCCTGATCCAATCCGAAAGACAAGTCCTGAAACAGACGCTGTTCGCCGAAACTCTTGGTCAGTTTTTCCACCGAAAGTACGTTCATGAGCCGTCAGATTGTTGATTTTTGCGCCAAAAAAGGGAGCTTATCCACGAAATCAACTCATAGACCTATGGAAAGCTCGGAAAAAGACCAACGAAAAGCGAAATATGTTCGTTAAGCGAGTATGTATCATGTATATTTGTTCCGTTTTTCGAATCAGTATATATGAAAATCGACGCCATTGACTTCAAAATCCTGAACATCCTGCAAAATAACGGACGCATTACCAATGTTCAGCTTTCGCACGAAATCGGCCTCTCGCCTGCCCCGACACTCGAGCGGGTCAAAAAGCTGGAACAGCAAGGTTACATCCAGTCCTATCATGCCCAGGTCAACCCCCACAAGCTGGGTCTGGGTATCCTCGTCTACATGGAACTGGGCCTCAACATCAATGTCGATCGCGACGTGCAGGAATTCATCGATGAGCTGGTAGCTTACCCCGAGGTCGTCGAATGCTACCACATCACCGGCGAGTACGATTTGTTGCTCAAAATTTATTCAACCGATCTGGCTACCTATCAGGATTTCGTTCTGCAAAAGATTCTGCGTTCGCCCAACGTCTCGAAGGTCAACTCCAAAGTCGTACTCAGTCCCGTCAAAAAATCGATGGTCCTGCCCATGGGGCTTACTTCGACCGCATCCAAGAATGCCTGATCGTGCCTGACGGCCTGTGAACGGTTCCCTTTTCCGCAAGAAGACCGTTGAAGGCATATTCGCCGATGCCGAGCGTGCCACCGGCCACCAGCTGGTTCGTGCGCTCGGCATTCGCGACTTGGCGGCTCTGGGCATTGCTGCCATCATCGGTGCCGGCATCTTCGGTACGATTGGCCAGGCCAGTGCCGCCGGGGGGCCTGCCGTCGTCTTCCTCTTCGTCTTTACGGCTTTGGCCTGCGCCTTCTCGGCTCTGTGCTATGCCGAGTTTGCCTCGGCACTGCCCGTTGCCGGCAGTGCCTATACCTACTCCTATGTCGCCTTTGGCGAGCTGGTCGCGTGGATCATCGGCTGGACCCTCATCATCGAATACGCCATCGGCAACATCGTCGTAGCCATCTCGTGGTCGGACTATTTTACCGGCTTTCTGGGCAGTCTGGGCTGGCCCGTGCCTCCCTGGCTGACGCTCGATTACCTGACCGCCTGGCGCGGCCATGCCGAAGTGGAAGCCCTGTTGGCTCAGGGTACGGCTTTCGCCGACCTGCGGCCCAGCCTTCAGGAAGCCTGGCAGGCCTGGATGCAGGCCCCGCAGGTCGCGGGCCTGCGCTTCGTGGCCGACCTGCCCGCTCTGGCCATCGTGATGCTCATCACAGCTCTGGTCTACATCGGCATCCGCGAGTCGCGTTCGACGAGCAACCTGCTGGTGGTACTCAAGCTGCTGACGGTACTGGTGGTCATCGGCGTGGGAGCCTTTCTGGTCGATCCGGCCAACTGGTCGCCTTTTGCTCCCAACGGCTTTACGGGGGTCATGCAGGGCGTGGCTGCGGTCTTCTTCGCTTACATCGGCTTTGATGCCCTCTCGACTACGGCCGAGGAATGCAAAGAACCGCAGCGCGACCTGCCGCGGGCCATTGTGCTGTGCCTCGTCGTCTGTACGGTGCTCTATGTGCTCATCGCCCTGGTGCTGACAGGCATGGTGCCCTACGACCGGCTCGATGTGGGCGATCCGCTGGCCTTTGCCTTTCAGCATGCCCGCCTCGATCCGGCATGGGGTGCCCGCCTTTCGGCCATGATTGCCGTGAGCGCGATCGTGGCCATGACCAGCGTACTGCTGGTCTTTCAGATGGGCCAGCCCCGCATCTGGATGAGCATGAGCCGCGATGGCCTGTTGCCACCCCGCTTCGGACGCATCCATCCGCGCTTTCGTACCCCCGCTTTTTCGACCCTCATCACGGGTATCGTGGTAGCCGTTCCGGCTCTTTTCATGAACCTGTCCGAAGTTACCGATCTGAGCAGCATCGGGACGCTCTTTGCGTTTGCTTTGGTGTGCGGGGGCGTGATCCGCCTGCAGCAGCAGCCCCCAGCCGACTACCGGCCCCGCTTCCGGCTGCCCTACATCGACAGCCGGTGGTGGGTAGCCGGTCTCTATGTGCTCACATGGGCGGCCCTCATCGGCTGGAACGCCGAGGGTCTCGCACGCTTTTTCGATTGGCGCGGTGGCAGTCTCCAACGCCTGCCCATGCTCGTTTTTCTGGTTGGCAGCACGGCCATATGCGTCGGTGCCTTTCGGGGGCGCTGGTCGCTCATTCCGGTGCTGGGCCTGCTCACCTGCTTCTACCTTATGAGCGAAGTCCATTATGCCAGCTGGCTGCGTTTTGTGATCTGGCTGGCCGTGGGGCTGGTCATCTATTTTCTTTACAGCCGGCAGCACAGCCGCCTCAACCAGCCGTGAATCTGCCCCTGCCTTTCCACCGCCCCAGCATCGGCCCCGACGAGGAAGCCGCCGTGCTGCGGGTCCTGCGCTCGGGCTGGCTGACCCATGGTCCGGAAACCGCCGCCTTCGAGCGCGAGTTTGCTGCCTATCTTGGAGTGCCGGCTGCCCTGGGAGTCTCGTCGTGCACGGCAGGGCTGGAACTGATCTTTGCGGCTCTGAGCCTGCCCCCGGGCCGCGAGGTCATCACCACGCCCCTGACTTTTGCCGCGACCGTCCATGTGCTGGTGCATCGTGGCCTGGTGCCGGTGCTGGCCGACATCGACCCCCGAACGGGGGGGCTGGATGTCGCTTCGCTTGCCCGCCGCCTCAGCGACCGAACCGCCGCGGTGCTCGTCGTCCATTTTGCGGGACATCTGGCGGTAAATTCGCAATTGCTCGACTTCTGCTCGGCGCATCGGCTGATCCTGATCGAGGACTGCGCCCATGCCATCGAAACGCGCGACCTCGACGGGCGGGCGGCGGGTACCTTCGGACAGGCAGCGGCTTTCAGCTTTTACCCTAACAAAAACATCACCGCTGCCGAGGGGGGCATGGTCGTTGCCCGCGATCCGGCCTTGCTTGAACGCATGCGGCTGCTGCGCACCCAGGGCATGGTCTGGCCCCCCGACGACGGGCGGACGGGCTTCCGGCCCTACGATGTGATCGACAGCGGCTACAAACTGAATCTGACCGATCTGCAGGCGGCTTTGGGACGGGTGCAGCTGGGGCGGGTCGAGGGCTGGTTGCCTCGCCGGCAAGCTGTTGCCGCCCGCTACCGCAGCGTTCTGGCCCAGGTCGGCGGACGGCTCATCGAACCACCTGCCGGCACCCGGTCGGCGTGGCACCTGGCGGTAGCCGTGGTTCCCTTGCCCGACCGACAGGCGACCGAGGCCTACATGGAACGCATCCAGAGACGGGGCGTACGCCTTTCGTGGCACTACCGGCCCATTCACTGGCTGACGGCCTACCGCCGCATCGCGGGAGGAGACGAGCTGCCCCTCTGCGACGAGCTGGCCGCCTGTTCCTTCAGCCTGCCCCTCTACCCAGGCCTGACCGATGAGGAGGTGGGCTATGTCTGTTCGGTCTTGAAGGCGGAGTGGTAGTTATTTTTATATCGTAAAAACAATAAAACATTTTAGTAAAGGCTTGTTGCGACAGGCATGCGGGCGGCGGATTCGGCCCGTTTTTCGATTTTATCGAAAAGTTCAAGGGTAAAACAAAGTGATCATGTCATTGAATATTTTTATCTCCTCTTTTGTATCGTTCTTTTTGTGTATTCAGATGCCTTGTTAAAGTGCTAAAAATGGTTGAGGCGAAATAGGCGAAATAAAAGATGGAATGCAGCCCTATGGGTTCAGGGCTTGCGGGCGTTCGTTTGTCGAGGACGACCGGTGTTTAAAATTCTGCATGCGATGCCCTCGACCTGGCAGGCATCAGCGGTTTGCGGGCAGCAGTGCCGACTCCACCGAACAGCTCACCTCCAAGCCTGTCTGTCTCCAGGAATTGCAGCCCTTTTACTGGATGCCTGGTAGGTCAGCCCCGTTGCGCTCCCGGGCCAAACAGGAACTTGAAGACCTCCACCAGCTGCCCAAAGCCCATCAGGGTCAGCCCGGCAGGGGGCTCGCGCTCGGCGAGTTGCCGCTCGGCTACCACCAGGTGCTTGAACCCCAGACGGGCCGTCTCGGCTACCCGCGCATCGACCCGCCCGACCGACCGCACTTCGCCCGTCAGGCCCACCTCACCTGCAAAGGCCATGTCGGGGGGGATGGGTTCTTCGAGAAACGAGGAGGCTAGGGCGCAGGCCACCGCCAGGTCGACGGCTGGATCGTCGATGTGCAGTCCCCCCGCCACATTCAAAAACACATCCTGATCGGCCAGGCGGAAGTTGCATTTTTTTTCGAGCACGGCTACCAGCATGTGCAGCCGCCCCGAGTCAAAGCCTGTGGACGACCGCTGGGCCACAACGTAGGACGTGGGCGTAACCAAGGCCTGCACCTCGACAAGAAACGGGCGGGTACCCTCCTGCGTGGCAGCCACGGCCACGCCTGCAAACGCCGAATCGCCCGAGGGCAGGAACAGTTCCGAGGGATTGACTACGGGGCGCAGGCCTTCGGCCCGCATCTCGTAAACGCCGATTTCGGGCGTGGAACCGAAGCGGTTTTTCTGCGAGCGCACCAGCCGGTAGTCGTAGCGGCGGTCGCCCTCGAATTCGAGCACCACATCGACCATGTGTTCCAGCAGTTTGGGGCCGGCAATGAGGCCCTCCTTGGTGATGTGGCCCACCAGTACAACGGGCAGGGACTGGCCTTTGGCCAGGCGCAGCAGCCCCAGGGTGCATTCACGTACCTGGCTGGGGCTGCCGGGTGCAGCTTTGACCTCCGCCGTGCTCAGGGTCTGGATGGAATCGATGCACAGCAGGTCGGGCTTCAGGTCGAGGGCCGCGGCCAGCACAGCTTCGAGCTGGGTTTCGGCGTAGACGAGCACCTGGTCGTTGAGCTGGGGCAGGCGTTCGGCCCGCAGGCGCAGCTGCCGCTCCGATTCCTCGCCCGATACATAGAGCACGCGCCGCCCTTTCAGAGCCAGAGCCAGCTGCAGCAGCAGGGTCGATTTGCCGATGCCCGGCTCACCGCCCAGCAGGATGAGCGAGCCTTCGACCAGTCCGCCGCCCAGTACGCGGTTGAGTTCGGGATCGGGCAGGGGCAGGCGGCTTTCGGCGGCGGTGTCGATGTCCTGCAAGGGTATGGGTACCGGTCGACCTAGGTCGCTGGCGGGTTGGAAGAGGTTTCCAGTTGGTTCCTCGACGAGGCTGTTCCAGCTGCCGCAGACGCGGCACTGGCCCTGCCATTTGACGTGCTCGCTGCCGCACTCGCGGCAGAACCAGAGGCTGCGGGTGGTTTTCTTGCTCATGGGTGCCTGTTGCTACAGATTGCGGCACACGAAGTAAAAAATTTGAAGCTTGCTTGCCCGATAGTTCTATTCCAATAAGGCGAACGGCTGCCTGAACGGGCGTGGAATCAGGCCCTTGGGATTTTATCAGGCCGAAGTTGTTCAAATTGAGAAAAACTGGCTTCATGCCAGGGCTGACCCGTTCAGCCCAGCAGTTCGCGGTATCGTTCCTCATTGCCCGCGAGGGCTGCGGCTTCGACCGCTGTTTTCCACGTGGCCAAATGGGGCGGGGCGTCGGGCAGCCGTTCCAGCAGCTCGAAAATATCCGAGAGGTTGTAGGGGGCGAGCTCTCGAAGTTTCGAGAGGATGTCCGCGTGTTCGGCCTGCAAATCCGTTGGCAAAGGCTCCGGCGCTAGGGATTCGGCCGAGGGCGCGGCTGCCCACCTGCGGTCGGCGATTAGTGCTTTGGGTAGATTGAACTCAAACGTCGTGAAGCGGCCCATTTCCGATTGCACGCCGATGCTGCCGCCATGAGCCTCGACCGTTAACCGGCAGAAGGTCAGGCCCAGACCGGTGCTGCGCAGCTTGCCTGAGGCCCGCCCGCCATCGACCTGAGAGAACTTTTCGAATACCTGCTCCAGCTGCTCGGCGGGAATGCCCTTGCCGTGGTCGGTTACGCGGAAAATGGCCCCGTGTGTGGCATCGTCACGGGCTTCGATTTCGATGGTGTCGCCCGGAGGGGTGTACTTGATGGCGTTGGTCAGAAGATTGACCAGAACGCGGACGATGAGTTCGGTATCGGCTTCGACGTGCAGTGTGGGATTGGCCTCGATCCGGAACTGGATCTGTTTTTGTTCGGCCAGAAAGCCGGTCTGATCGGCAGCGCGGTGCAGCAGTTCGCCGGCGGGGGCCGTTTCAGGTTTCAGGACCAGAGCGGCTTGTTCGTACTTCTGCACGTCGAGGAGGTTGAGCACGAGCTGGCTCATCTGCTGGCCCGCCCCGCGAATGGTCTGCAGGCGGCGGGCATCGGGGGGCAGGGCGGCCATGGCCAGCACGGCATTGAGTGGATTTTTAAGGTCGTGGACAATCATGCCGGTCAGCTCGTCCTTCATGCGGTCGAGGCTCACGAGGCGTTGGTGGCTGTCGTTGAGCTGATCGCGCTGGGCGATGATTTCGCTGTTCTGGGCTTCGATCTCGGCTTTCTGTTGCTGTATTTCTTCGTTGAGGGCCCGCAGGTGGGCATTTGCTTTTTTCTCTTTGCGGCGGCTGCGGAACAGGGTAAAGGCGATGATCAGCAGCAAAAACGCACCGCCGGTTGCGCTGCCGAGCATCCAGTTGCGCTGCTGGAGCTGAGCCTGCTGTTGTGCTTCGAGGATTTCGCGTTCCTTGTCGGCCTCGTACCGGGCTTCGAGGCGGCCGAGTTCGCGTGATTGCGCGTCATTTTTCATCGAGTCCGAATAAATGTGGTAGAGGCGCGCGTGCTCGAAGGCGGACTTCCAGTTGCCCAGGGCAGAGTCGGCGCGGTAAAGGCTTCGAGCACCTGCCTGTTTGTAATCCAGATGCCCTACTGCTGTTGCCAGTTTCAAGCTTTTTTCTGCGAATTCGCGTGCTGTTTTGAATTTACCCAGGTCGATGTGCGCTCTAGCCAGATAGTTGTAGCCGGCGGCTGTTCTGGCCAGGTCATTAATCTCTTCAAAGATTTGAAGGCCCCGCTGGAAATATTCCAGTGCGCCGGAGTAATCTTTTTGTGTAAGCAAGGTTTCGCCAAGGTTCAAGTAGGTGCTGGCTTCGCCAGGCCGTTCCCCCATTTCCACTTGAATTTGGAGGCAGCGGCGGTAGTAGTCCAAGGCACGTGCATGGTCTTTTTGGGCAGAATAAATGTTGGCCAGGTTGCCCAGGGCACTAGCAATACTGGTCGAACTGCCAATTTCTTCGCTTTTAGTCAAGGATTTATGGTAATATTCTAGCGCACGGATGTTGTCGCCTTGACTCTCAAAGACACTGCCAATAAATTGGTAGCTGGAAACTATTCCAATATGATCACTAATTTTCTCGCTGATTTTCAGACTTTGATGAAATTGTTCAAGTGCTTTGTGGTAATTGCCTTGGTTTTGGTAAATTTCTCCGATAATACGGGTGCTGTTTGCCACTCCGATCTGATCGCCCAGTTCCTCAAAAATCTTACGGCATTGCTGGTAGTATTCAAGGGCTTTGGGGAAGTCGCCCTGATTCAAGTGAATGGTACCGATATTGCCCAAAGAACCGGCCACGCCTGCCCGATCCCCGATTGCCTGACGGATTTGCAAACTGCGTTGCACATATTCAATTGCGCGGGGGTAATCACCTTGATTTAAATAAATGACTCCGATATTGACGAGGTTGTTGGCAATGCCCGACCGATTGTCGCCGATTTCTTCTTTGATTTGAAGACTCTGTTTGAAATGTTCGAGGGCAAGCCCATAATTTCCTCGGTGTAAGTAAGTGACCCCCAAGTTATTGAGGCAACCGCCTTCACCTTTACGGTCTCCAGTCTGCTGGCAGAGCGCAAGCCCCTCTTGACCGGTTTCCAAAGCCTCGGCAAGTTGACCGATTTTATTCAGCTCTCCGCAGAGTCGGCACAGCATCCGGCCGCGCACTGAATCAACCTTCGTGGTTTCGACCACCCGCCGCAGCGAGTCGACTTTGGGGGTTTGCGCCCAGCTCAGTGCCGGTATCAAGCACCCGAACAAACAACAGAAAAAGAGCCGCATACCGATGAACTTATTTCAGTTTGAATATACTAATGTACTCATTGAGGCTGGCAATCGAGCAATCGGGCACCCCCGAAGTCCGGTTGTTGTTCTGATTGCGAGCTAATGTGGATATTTGAGTCTAAATTTGAATTGATCCGATCCATGCGCCTGTTTTTAGCCTTCAGCAGCCTTTCGGCTCTCTTGCTCACTGCCTGTGGCGGAGCGTCCGTCCAGCAGCCCGCCGCCGAACTGACCTCCTGCACCCCCGAATTCCCCAAGGCGGCCTACACCGACCAACGCCAGCAGGGCGATACGGTGGTGATGGTCAAGTCCGTTTACGTCGAAAACATCCAGGACCACGAGCTGTGCTGGAATGCCCTGCGCGAAGCCGCCGCCGAACAGGCCCAAGGTGCCCAGGTGGCCAAACTCTTCTTTTTTGACTGCCCGGGCCACCACCCCGCCCTCAAGGTCGACAGCACGATCCTCGATGCCGAATACGCCGCCCATTGCATCGCCACCTACGAACGCACCGCCGACGGCCAGGAGAAATTTACCCCCAAGCCCTTTGCTGATGCAGGCAGACACTGAGCCTGCCTATGAGTAACCGCTTTGGCCGACGCTTCGTCGTCAGTACGTGGGGTGAGTCGCACGGGCCGGGCATCGGAGTCGTCATCGACGGCTGCCCGGCGGGTGTCCGCTGGGATGAGGACTATATCGCTGCCCGCCTGGCCCGCCGGCGGCCCGGCCAGAGCCGCCTGACGACGCGCCGCGACGAAACCGACCGGCCCCAGCTCCAGTCGGGAGTCTTCGAAGGCTACACGACGGGTACACCCATCGCGCTGTGGATTCCCAACGCCGATGCCCGTCCCCAGGACTACGAGCACCTGCGGGACATCTACCGGCCTTCGCACGCCGACTACACCTACGAGGCCAAGTACGGCCGGCGTGATCACGCCGGTGGCGGACGCTCGTCGGCCCGCGAAACGGCCGCCCGCGTGGCCGCCGGTGCCGTGGCCGAACTGTTCCTGCAGCAGATCGGTTCGGGCATCCGCTGCCGGGCATGGGTCGAGGCGGTCGAAGACCTGCGCCTGACGTGCAGCTGGGAGCAGATCGATTTCGAGGCCATCGACGCCAACGAGGTGCGCTGCCCCGACCCTGCGCTGGCCCAACGCATGGCCACCCGCATTCTGGAAGCCCGCAAGGCGGGCGATACCCTCGGGGGCGTAGTGGCCGGGGTCATCACAGGCCTGCCGGCGGGTTTGGGCGAGCCGGTCTTCGACAAGCTGCACGCCCGCCTGGGCTATGCCCTGCTGGGCATCAACGCGGCCAAGGGCTTCGAGTACGGCAGCGGATTTGCCGGCACGCGGCTGCGCGGCTCGGTGCACAACGACCCCTACTACGCCGACGAGGCGGGGCGCATCCGCACGCGCACCAACCACTCGGGCGGGGTGCAGGGGGGCATCAGCACGGGCGAGGCCCTCGATTTTCGGGTGGCCTTCAAGCCGGTGGCCACGCTGCTGCGGCCGCAGGAGTCAGTCAACCGGCAAGGCGAGTCCGTCATCGTGGAGGGGCGGGGTCGGCACGATCCCTGCGTGCTGCCGCGGGCCGTGCCCATCGTCGAGGCGATGGCCGCGCTGGTGCTGGCCGATTTCGTGCTGCTGCGCCTGGGCAACCGGCTGGCCGACTGGGCCAACCGCTAGTGGCGACCAAGTTATACGGATACTGCCGGTAAAAGGTTTCCCGAAAAAAAAGCAGGCAAAGGAGGGCTTAAGCTTTCCATAATTCGGTCTTACGAGCCATTAGCTGAGTATGAGGACGTAAGTACATCTCATACTCTTTTTGCCCATGAAACATCTGGCCATTCTTACTTGCTTGCTGGTACTGGTGCTGGGCGGGTCTGCGGGCGGGCAGACACCTCAAATCGACTCGCTGCGGCGGGTCATCGAGACGACGAAAGTCGATACGGTGCGCGGCCGGACGCTGTGCCGGCTGTGTGGCAGGTTCCAGGAAGTGGGGAAGTCAGACGAAGCGTTCAAAGTCGGCCAGCAGGGGCTGGAACTGTGCGGCAAGGCGGATGACCGAATGGGAACGGGGATATGCTTCAATAACATGGGGCTCCTGTACCAAAGCCGTGGAAACCATGTGCAAGCACTCGATTACTATGAGCAGAGTATAAAAATATTCAGTAGCCTAGATAACCAAGAGTATCTGGCATCTGCGCTTGGTAATATGGGAAATTTTCTTCAGAAACAAGGAAAGTATGAAGAAGCCATCAAATTCATCCAAAAAACTCTGGAATATTACCACAGAAAGGGCGACGTATTGAAAACAGCTTCTTCGTACATAAACCTAGGTAATATTTACAGCAATAAAGGCGACCATGTGTTTGCTTTGGATTATTACCAACGCGGCTTTAACAAATTTGAGGAAAATAAAAATAAAAAAGGAATGGCTATTGCCCTGGCAAGTGTGGCAGGAGTTTACCGTAACAAGGGCATTTACACCAAGGCTTTGGATTACTACATTCGCGCCAGGCAGCTATTTGAAGAGCTGGATGATTCTGCTGGCTTGATTAGTATATTCAACAATATGAGTGTAGTTTACCATGATCTGGGAGATAGCTTACTGGAAATAGATTGTCTGTTAAAATCACTTAAACTAATACAATATTTTGGTTCCAAAGAAAGCTTGTCTGTTATATTGAATAACATTGGCAAAATATACGGTGATCGGGGCGATTACCGGCAGGCTTTGTATTACTTCAAGAACTGTCTGAAAATCAGGCAGGAACTAAACTTCCGTGCTGGCATTGCTCAGTCCCACAGCAACATCGCAGAAGCATACCTCCTTATGGGCCAGCCTCGGGCTGCCCGAATCCATGCTCAGGCAAGCATTAAAATTGCGCGGGAGGTCGGACATACCCAGTTCATAAACTTTGCTGCCCTTGCCCTCTACCGCGCCGATTCCGCACTGGGCAACTGGAAATCGGCCCTCGATCACTACAAACTCTACCGGCAGTACGACGACAGCCTGCGCAGCCAGGAGAAGGCCCGCGAGTTCGGCCGCCTCGAGGCCCAGTGGCAGGCCGACCAGCAGCGCAAGCTCCGCGAAGCCCAGATTGCCGCCGAACGTGCCGAGGAGCTTGCCCAAACCCGCGGGCTGCTCGGCTCGGCAGGAGCCGTTCTGCTGCTGCTGGCTTTCTTTACCTTCAACCAGCTGCGCCACCGCCGCCGTCAGCGCAACGCCTATACCCACCTGCAGAGCCTCTACGAGCAGATCAGCGAACAAAATTCGATCATCGAACGCCAGCACGAAGACCTGTGCCGCCAGCGCGACCTGCTCGTCGAACAGCATCTGCACCTGCAGCTGGCCTACGAAGACTTCAAGCTCGAACAGGAAGCCCGCATGCAGACCCAGCGCCTGGCCGGCATCGGCGAAATCAGCTCCATTGTGGCACACGAGATCAACACCCCCCTCAGTGTCATTCTGGGTGGGTCGGAGGCCCTGATGCAACGCATTTTCGATCACGCGGCCGAGTTGGAGGGTATCGATCCCGACCGAAAAGCGGAACTGCAGCGCAACCTGAGTCTGGCCGCCACTGCCGCGCCACTTTCCGCCCGCGAAGAGCGGGCCGCCTGTCGCCAGTTTGAAAAACGCTGCGCCGAGGCCGGCTTTTCCGATCCCGAAACCGCCGCCCGCCTCATCGTGCAAAGCGGCCTGCGCGAGGTCGCCACCGAGCGTACCCTGCGCTGGGCTGCCGAGCGTCCGGTCGTATTTCACCACCTCATCAACTTCAGCCAGCAGCTCAGCCAGCTGACTGCCATCCGGCAGGCGGCCCAGCGGGCGGCGGGCATCATCACCATCCTGCGGGCCTACACCCAGCAGGGCGCGACCTGCGTCAGCGAGGGCTGCCCCCGCGAAACGCTCGAGCTGGTGCTCAAGCTCTACGACTACCACCTCAATCAAGGTATTCAGCTCGAAGTCGACATCCCCGACCGCCTGCCCCGCGTGGCCCTCAGCAGCAGCAACCTGATGCAAATCTGGACCAAGCTGCTGCTTTTTTCGATGTACGGCATGCGCAAGCACGGCCTGCTGCGCATCCGCTTCGAGGTCGGCGCAGGCAGCCTGCAGGTCTTCTGGAGCGACAACGGCCCCATTCCAGGTACCGAACTACTCGACCAGGCTTTCGAGCCGGGCATCAACCTGCGGCAGACCGATCCGCCCGTTGGACTCTGGCTCTGCCGCTCGCTGCTCGAATCCAATGGCGGCAGCATCCGCATCGGCCTCAACGAAGCCCTCGAACTGAGCGTCAGCTGCTGGATGCCCCTCTCGCGCTGCCTCGAAGGCGAGGGCCTCTATGCCGAGCGTTTGGAATCGATGCCCTAACTTTGGGCTGCAGTGGAACGTTACATTCTGGGGCTGGACCTCATCGATGCCATCGTAGATGGTGATCTGTCCGAAGCAATGGAAAATCGCTGGCAGCAGGTGCAGGCGCGGTGCCAGCTGCTGGTACCCGAAACAACGGTTGCAGGCATGCACCTGCTGCGTCGCCACAATCCGCCCAAGCTGACCCGCTGGCTCAATCTGCTGGGGCAGCTGGGGCGGCTGCCCGCGCCAGCTGTCGCCGAAATCTACGACGAAGACCCCCTGCTGCATGGCGAGCGGGCTGCTGCCCACTGCCTGGACCTGCCCATCCTCTGCTGGCAACCCCCGTCCGACGACAGTCTGGGTCTCTACCGCCCCCTGAGCCAGGTTCAGGTACAGGCCACCGAGTCGGTACCCTTTCTGGATTTGAGGGCACGCTTCTTCGCGGCTCCCGACCTGCTGACACGGGCCTTGCTGGCGACAGCAGCTTCAGGCTGGTACGTGCTGGGCGAAGCCGTCCGCCGCTTCGAAATGGCCTGGGCCGACTACCTCGATGTGCCATGGGCCGTGGGGGTATCCAACGGCCTCGATGGCCTGCACATTGCCCTGCGCGTTCTGGGAGTGGGCAAAGGCGATGAGGTGATCGTGCCTTCAAACACCTACATCGCCACGTGGCTGGCCGTTACATTCACAGGGGCACGGCCCTTGCCTGTCGAACCCAACCCCCGAACCATGGTACTGGAGGCTGCCGGCATCGAGGCGGCCATCGGTAAGCGCACCAAAGCCGTCATTCCCGTGCACCTCTACGGGCATCCCTGCAACATGCCTGAAATCATGCGCGTGGCCCGTACGCATGGCCTGTACGTGGTCGAGGACAACGCTCAGGCTCAGGGGGCGGCCTGGCGTGGCCAGAAAACGGGCAGCTTCGGCCACCTGAATGCCACCAGCCTCTACCCGGGCAAAAATCTGGGCGCAATGGGCGATGCCGGCATCCTCTCGGGCACCGATGAGCGGTTCAACCAGCAGGCCCGTCGCCTGCGCAACTACGGCTCGTCGCGCAAGTACTACAACGAAGAATACGGCTTCAACGCCCGCCTCGACGAGCTGCAGGCAGCCGTGCTGCTGCCTCTGCTCCAGCTTCTGGATGCACAGAACGAGCGGCGACGCGAAATCGCGGGCCGCTATACCGCCGCTCTCGCGGGTGTGGGCGACCTCGAACTGCCCGTTACCGCGGCCGGAGCCACCCACGTCTGGCACCAGTACGTGGTGCGCAGTCAGCGGCGCGATGACCTGATGTACTTCCTGCAGCAGCAGGGGGTAGGTACGCTGCTCCATTACCCCGTGCCACCTCATCTGCAGCAGACTTACCGGTGGCTGGGTTTCAAGGCGGGTGACTTCCCCGTTGCCGAGGACATCGCCCGCCGCTGCCTGAGCCTGCCCATCGATCCGACCCTGAGCGACCGCGCCATCGACCGCGTGGTCGAGTTGATCCATGACTTCTTCGCCTGAACAGCCGCTGCTTTCGGTGGTAGTACCCTGCTACTACAACGAACCGAACCTGCCCGACACCTTCCGCGTGCTGATCGAGACGGAGGCGCAGTTTCCGTCGGGCACGCGCTTCGAATACGTCTTTGTCGACGACGGTTCGGGCGACGGCACCCTCGAGCTGCTGCTCGATTTTTACCGGCGCGATCCCCAGCGGGTGCGGGTCGTCAAGCTGTCGGGTAACTTTGGCTCGCACAACGCCTTGCTGGCAGGTCTGGCCCACGCTACCGGCGACTGCACCGTCATGCTGGCCGCCGACCTGCAGGACCCGCCCGAACTGATCCCCCGCATGTTCGAGCACTGGCAGCGGGGCTTCAAGCTTGTGGTAGCCTACCGCCAGGACCGCGAGGAAGGCCTGAGCCAGCGGCTTTTTTCGGGGGCCTTCCATTTCCTGATGCGCCGCTACGCCCTGCGTGACGTGCCGCCGGGGGGCTTCGACCTCATGCTCTTCGACCGCCAGCTGCGCCACGAACTCCTGCAAATGCGCGAGAAAAACACCCATATCATGTATCTGCTGGCCTGGCTGCGCTTCGAGTCGGTGAGTATCCCTTACACACGGCGCAGGCGCGAAAAGGGCCGCTCCCGCTGGACCCTCTCCAAGAAAATCAAGCTGCTGATCGATTCGCTGGTCGCTTTTTCGTTTCTGCCCATCCGGCTCATAGCCCTGACGGGCATCATTCTGGGGCTGCTGGCCCTGATCTATGCGGTGGTAATTGTGGTGCTCAAGCTCTCGCGCTGGGCCGACATTGCTACGGGCTGGTCGAGCCTGATGGTTGTCCTGCTGCTGGTGTCCTCGTTTCAGATGATTGCCCTGGGCATCATTGGCGAATACGTCTGGCGGTCGCTGGACGCGGCCCGCGGGCGGCCTCCCTATATTGTGGATCAGGTTTGGATTTCAGAATAAAAGTTTTTATATTAATTTTTTATATTAATTTAATTATATGCGTTTCGCTTTTTTGTTGTTAATTGAGAAATAGTGCTTCACTGTCTTGTTAGTCTGTTCTCATTTTTTAGATAAAATAGGTTCGATTCCGCGGCGTGCAACGGACAGTCGAACCAGTCGAATGATTTTTTTGATTCAGGTTAAAAAAACGTAATCAAGTTTTGGGCATGGCCATTACCTCAAAAGTCGTTTACCAAGGGCAGCTGCGTACCGAGTGCGTGCACGTTGCCTCCGGCCAGGTCATCCTTACCGACGCACCTACCGACAACCACGGCCGCGGTCAGGCCTTCTCGCCTACCGATCTGACGGCTACCTCGCTTGCTACGTGCATCCTTACGACGGTGGGCATTGTCATCGAGCAGGGCCGCCTGCCCGCGCTGCAGCTCGAAGCGGAGGTTATCAAGCGCATGTCCGCCGATGCACCCCGCCGAATCGTCCGCATCGAAATAGACCTGCATGTGCGGGGAGCCCAGCTCGATGCCGAGCAGCAGGCCCGTTTCGAGCGCATTGCCCACACCTGCCCCGTTGCCCTGAGCCTGCATCCCGATATCGTGCAGGATGTGCGCTTTCATTACCACACCTAAGACGGATGCCGGATACGTCTTTTTTGACCTGTCCGGTGTTTGGGTCAGAAAAAATGGAGGGGGGAAAAACTTGACCGATGCGGTACCTTCTGGTGCCGGAGCATCCGGTCTGCTACTCGAGCACCAGCCCCCGCAGCCAGAAGCTCTGCCGGGTTGAGCTGATGTGCAGGTAATAGGTGCCCGGCTGGAAGCCGAGCCGGCTTCGTTCCCAGCCGACGAGCTGGCCGGGCTGCAGGTGCTGGCGTTCCTCGCTCCAGCAGCGGCGGCCTGTGGAGTCGTACCAGTCGAACCGCCAGTGGTGGCTGCTGTCGTCGGGAGGCAGGCGCACGTACCAGTAAAGCCCTGCCGGATTGGGGACGAGCTGCACGGTTTCGGGCCAGCTGGCCGGCGGAACGGGGGTAAGCTTCCGGAGTTCAGCCAGTGCACGAGTGGCACAGGGCACTCCCCAGCCTTGGAGGGTATCGGGATTGGCCGCGCGGTTGCCACTCCGGCGGATGGCTTCGATGACCTCCATCGGGCGGGCGTGGGGTGCCGCTTGCAGCAGGCCCGCCGCCAGGCCAGCCACCAGCGGAGCCGCAAACGAGGTACCCGTTCCGATGCCCAGATCGCCCGAGGCCGACACCACCGGTACGGCCTCGCCCGGTGCGGCCACGTCGGGCTTGATCCGTCCATCGTAGGTCGGGCCTACGCTGCTGAAGCGCGAGGGCTGGCCCAGCCCATCGACCGATCCGACTGCCAGCACGCTGTCGCCATCGGCCGGCGGCAGGATGTAATGCCAGGGTGCGCGGGCCTCGTTGCCGGCGGAATTGACCACAAGCAGGCCCCGCGAAGCCGCCCGCTGGGCAGCCCGCGTGATGGTGGCCGTCTTGCCGTCCAGGTCCTGACGGCGGTAATTGGTCGTGGGGTCATCGAAGGTGTTGTAAACGAGCGAAGACTGGATGAGGCTGGCCCCGACGCTGTCGGCCCACTGGGCGGCGGCGGCCCAGTAATCTTCCTCGATGCGGCTTTCGATGCGGCCATCCTCCGTGTGGAAAAGGTCGTAGCGGGCCAGGGGGGCCGTGCCCCGAAATCGCCCCGCCCAGTTGGCGGCCATCACCGAGAAGACCCGCAGGCCATGTGTACCCTCGTTGAAGACGTTGGCCTCGCGGTTGACGAAGTCATAGTGGGTGAGCAGCCGCCCGCTCTTTCGCAAATCAGCGAAGGCGGGGTGGGTGTCGGCCGACCAGAAGCCGTCGTCGAGGACGGCGATGCGCACCCCCTGACCTGTCCACCCCTGGCGGTGCAGCTCCTCGAGGCAGAGCTGCTCGAACTGGAACCGGCTCTGGCCCACATCGACGAGCGTCTCCGTGCGACTGATGCGCCCCAGGGGGACGGTTGCCTGCACGCACTTCAGCTGTTGGGCCAGCTGCCAGGCCCGAACCGGTCCTTCGGCCGAGGCGGCATTGAGCCAGCGGGAGACGTAGCGGATGCGCAGCCCGAGAGCCCGCAGCGAATCGAGGTAGGCTGCATTGACGCAGCGGTCGTGCAGATCGAAGGGCAGGCCCTGGCGGATGCGGCGGGCGACGGCTTCGGGCTGCAGATCGGGCGGGGCCAGCGTGGAACCTTTATCCCGAAAAAAAACCCAGCGGGCCTGACGATCGGCCTGCGCAACGCTGCTCAGGGCCAGACAGAACAGGGCCAGCAGCAGGGCTGTCAGCTTCATATGGGGTCTGGTGGATTGAGCTGCGGCCTCAGTCCTGCAGGACGGAATGTTCGCGGCGGATTTTCTGCTGAATTTCCATGAGGGCGTGGATGACGACCTCGGGGCGGGGCGGGCAGCCGGGTACGTAGGCATCGACGGGCAGGAAGTTGTCGCAGCCTTGCACGACACCATAGACGCGGTGCATGCCGCCGGTCGAGGCGCAGGCTCCCATAGCGATGCACCACTTGGGGTCGGGCATCTGGTCCCAGATGCGTTTGATGGCATGAGCCATTTTGTAGGTACACCAGCCGGCGACGATCATCAGGTCGGCCTGGCGGGGCGAAAAGCGAAATACTTCGCTGCCAAAGCGCGAGACGTCGTATTTGGGGCCGGCAAAGGCCATCATTTCAATAGCGCAGCAGGCCAGGCCCATGGGCATGGGCCATACAGCGTTGGAGCGTGCCCAGTTGGTTACGGCATCCACCGTCGTGGTCAGGAAGCCCGTTTGGGCTAAAGCTTTCTCTAAACCCATGTGGAGACGAGATTGGGGGTGTTGGGATCAATTAGCAGTACGGTTTCAGCACTAAAGATACGCCGTGCCAACCGTATCTCCTTGCATAACAGTCGAAACGCCCAAAGGGTTTGCCTATTGTCGCAGAAGTATGCAGGCACTTGAGCGTAGCTTTTTCCACACACCTGTGCCGTGAAATGTACAGTTTGACAGCCGCAGGACTTGCGTCGAAACAGTTTCCCGTTATTTTTGCGTCGTCAAGTCTGAAATGGGAGGATAGCCGATGGCTGATACTGGCGGTAGAGCCTTCGGCTGCATCGCCTCGCATGGCAGATTGGCAACAGAAAGAGAGAGCCCACGGGCTTCGAAAACCCGTTAAGTTATGCGCGAACGCATGATTCAATTTACTGCACGCCCAACCTATTTGTTCGATGCCGAAATCTGCGGCTACACCCGCAAGTCCAAAGGGATACGCCAAATATTGGGCCAATTCCTTGTGCTGACGGGTCTTGCAGCGGCACTGGCCGGCACCCTGGTTTACAGTTTGCACAGGCGAGGCTTCGATGCCGAGGCGTTTTATCTCACATATAGACAGGAACAAATGGCTGAACGATTCCAGCAGTACGCCTCCGCACTCGTGGGGATGGAAACGGAAATCAATGCGATACACCGCAATGACCAGACATTCTACCGCAGCATCCTGAACAAAAAGTCGATCGATCCGGAGATATGGGAAGCAGGTGTTGGGGGGTCGGTACGTACAGGTACTCCGCGTTTTGCGTCGCCAACGCTTCAGGATGTGGCCCGCCGCTACGAGAAAGTGCTCTACAAACTCAGCCTGCAAAAGGTCTCCTTCGAGGAGACAGCCCGCCTGGCCGAGCTTAAAAGCGAGGAGCTGAAGCACATTCCGGCCATCCTGCCCATCAACGGACGAACGGTCAGCGGCTTTGGTTACCGGTCCGATCCCTTTCACGGCCATGGCCATTTCCACGCCGGTGTGGATATTTCCGCGCCTTATGGCGCGCCTATTTTTGCAGCCGCCGATGGTGTGGTCATCACATCGGGAACCCCTGAATGGGGCTATGGGCTGCAGGTCGAAATCGACCATGGCTACGGTTTCGTGACCAAATACGCCCACCTGTCGCAGACGATGGTGCAAGTGGGGCAGAAAGTCAAGCGCGGTGCCAAGTTGGGCCTCTGCGGCAGCTCGGGCTATTCGACCGGCCCACACCTGCACTACGAGGTGATCCGCAACGGGGTTAAAGTCAACCCCGAAGATTATTACTACAGCGTCCGCTGATTCGCGTGAGTGCCCCGCACGTCCGCCACATCTTGTTTCTGGACCGCGACGGAACTATAGTTCGCGAACCCGAAGACTTTCGCATCGATTCCCTTGACAAAGTCGAATTCCTGCCGCAAGTAGCCGAATCGCTGGCCGAGCTTTACCGCCTGGGCTACCGCTTCGTCCTGGTCAGCAATCAGGACGGACTTGGTACCCCCGAGTTTCCTTACTTCCGCTTCGACCGCCCCCACCGTTTCATTCTGACCTATCTCGAATGGCGGGGCGTTCCCTTCGAGGCTGTGCTCATCGATTACCATAAACCCGAAGACCAGCACCCCGACCGCAAACCCAACCCGGGGCTGGTACGCCGCTGGCTGGCGGGCCGCGAACTCGACCCGTCTACCTGCTGGGTCATTGGCGACCGTCGTACCGATGCCTGGCTGGCCTATAACCTGGGGATTGGCAGCCTGACTATTCGCGATCCGCACTCGGCCGATGGCGACCGGCGCAGCCCTGAGGTACCCCCCGCTGCGACGGTGCCATTTACCGATTGGCCCGCCATCGTGGAGTACCTGCGGCCCTATGCCCCCCATCAGTCGGCCTGAGCCCCAGGGCGCAGGTCGCTGCGGTACAGAATCCAGGCCAGAGGATTGACGGGGTTGAATTCGCGGTAGAGCTGGAAATAGAGCTGCGTCTCGCCCGTCAGTTTGTTGGTTTTTACCGAACCGATTTCCTGCAGCAGTTCCACCCGATCGCCTTTTTCGACCTTCACGTTTTCCAGATTGGCGTAGACGCTGCGGAAATTGCCGTGCTGCACGATGACGACCTTGCCATAAGTAGGCACCGAGGTAATCATCGTTACCTCGCCGCCGAAGATGCAGCGCACGGCTTGGCCGGCCTTCGTCGAAATGAAAATGCCATCGTTGATGATTTCGTTGCCCGTTTCGGTAGTGGTTTTGCCGAAGTAGCCCGTAACCTCACCCGCGTTCATGGGTACGGGCCAGGGCAGCTTGCCTTTGTTTTTGGTGAAAATGCCCGACAGGCGGCTCAGCTCGCTGCGCTCGGCTTCCGAGAGTTCGCGCTGTTCGGCCACGATCAGCTGGCGGATCTGCTCCTTGATCCGGCGGATTTCACGCCGGTAGCGGTTCATCTCGGCCAGGTATTTTTCCTCTGATGACTTGAGCTGGCGCACGAGCTGATCTTTGTTCGTGCGTTCCTGGTTCAACTTTTCTTTCTCGCGGACGCGCCGGCCCATGAGCACGGTCTTGGTGCGGCGGATGCGTTCCTTCTCTTCTTTTTTGCGCTCGAGGTATTGGCGCGTGCGCTGGATGAGCTGAATCTGGTTGCGGCGGTAGCGGGCAAATTCTTTGAAATAGAGCAGCCGGTCGTAGGCCTGATTAAAACTGCGGGCACTGAAAATCCAGACCAGCATCGAAAGCGACCCCTGACTCTTGTAAGCCACGTAAGCCGAGCGGGCGTAGCTCTCCTGGAAACGTTCGATGTCGCGTTCCATGGCGGCTATCATGCCGTCGATCCGTTCGATCTCCCGATCGATGCGGCTGATCTGGCCCGAAAGGCTGCCCACGAGCGATTCCCGCAATTTGATCTGGTTATCGAGCAGGCGCAGCTCGTTGAAAGACTGCCTTTTGATCTGGCGGGTCTGCTCGAGCAGCTCCTCCGTTTTCTTGAGGCGGTTCTCGATGGTCTTCTGTTCCTGGTCGAGGCGGTCGATCTTGCGGCTGCGTGGCTGCGCCTGCGCTGCACTCACCAGCCACATGGCCAGAAGCCCCAACGCCAGCAGCTGCCCCTGCAGCCTGTGGGCGCGACTTGCACGCCGTAGAAAAAAACGCACTTGCTCTATCTTTTTCAAATTCAAACCCGAAACCACGCGGCCTTATTTATTCGTAGCCTTCGGGAATGCGGAAGCTGAAGTTGATATCGCTCGGGTCGACTTCCACGCTCCGGTGCTCCAGCTGCAAAGTAAAGGACTGCTCGCCTTCGGTGGTCAGTCGGCTGCGCAGGGGCACCATCAGGCCCCGCGTTTGAAGCCGGAAATCGGCATGCTGCAGGCGCATCGACTGGCTGGGCTGGCTGAGCGTGGCTTCCTCAACGTAGGGCAGGGTGCCCGACTGCAGCAGCAGGTCGAGCAGCAGGCGGGGGCCAGCCTGGCAGCGCAGCCGCCTGCCGGCACTCGAATCGTAGCAGGCCACCTCGGCGGGCAGCAGCCCCAGCAGCAGCCGCTGGAAATCGCCCAGGGGTGGTGCATAGCCCAGCCACGTGGCCAGCGTGTCGTAGCGGGCGCGGTAAACCGAACGCTCCAGCCGGTTGACAATCCAGACACTGTCCGGTGTAATCAAGGCCCGCATGCCTTCGACACCCAGCAGCGAAACCGAGAGCCAGATGCGTCGCCCCCGCTCCAGGTGCAGGCGGTAGCTGGCTTTCTGGTCGAGGCGGGTATCGCGGTAGGTAAACTGGCCTTTGAAGGCCAGCGTCGACCAGCGGTTGAAGGCACTGTCGGCCCAGGCGGCGAGGCTCTGCTGCCGGACTTTCTGGGGTACCGTTTCGGTGGGGGCAGGCAGCCGACGGCTTCGGCAGCCCGCGGCGGTGGCCAGCAGCACCAGCAGCAGCAGGCCGATGCTAAAGCTGGCGGGTTGCGATTTTGCGCTCCAGCTCGGCATCCTTCAAGCCTTTGTCGCGGGCTTCGTTCCAGAGTTGCAGGGCGCGTTCGGGCTGCCCCAGCCGGTAGTAGATGTCGCCCAGGTGGTGGGTGATCTCGGCACTGCCTTTGTTGTTGTAGGCTTTTTCGACCCATTGGCGGGCTTCCTCGTAGCGGCCCAGCTCGTAGAGCACCCAGCCATAGGTATCCTGAAAGGAACTGTTGTTGGGTTCGCGGCCGATGGCCTGCTCGATGAGCTTGAGGGCGTAGTCGAGGCGTTCGCGGCGCAGCGACAGGAAGTAGGCGTAGTTGTTGAGCACCAGCGGGTTGCCGGGGCTGGTCTGCAGGGCTTTTTCAAGCCAGCTGTCCGAGGCCTTGTGCTCGCCGGTGCGGTGGTAGCTGTCGGCCAGGGTGAGCATGGCCTGGAGCGGGTCGAAGTAGTTGGGCGTGTCGAATTTGAGAAATTTCTCGAGGGCGTAGATCGCTTCGCTGTGATTGCCTGCCTGGTGGCTCGAGAGGCCGTAAAAGTAGAGCAGCGTCGGGTTGTTGGGGAACTGCTCGTAGGCGGCGCGGCT
>CALDDN010000034.1 GCA_937936615.1 uncultured Bacteroidia bacterium
CGCCACCCGCGAAAGGCTCGATCAGCAACTGGGGCTTGCTGGGCAGGCGGCGCATCCACGCCCGGAACTCGGGGACGAACCACGTCTTGCCGCCCGGGTAGCGGAAGGGGCTGCGCTGCGGCACCGAGGCCACGTTGACGGCTTGTCCTCTAGCGTCCATCCGATTTTGGGAGCCTCAGCATCCCCTGCTTCGATTCACAGTTCGGCGGAGGGACTCCAGTCGTAAATTTAGCAAGTGATCGGTTTTGATTTTTATTTTAAAAAATAAATTAAAATAATTATTTTTTATTAAAATAATAGTTTAAGTACGGATAATATTTTTCAATCTGAAAATGACACAGGTCTGCGGCCATGCCCGCGGCACGCACCCAACCAATACCCGTCCCTGTATGAAAACGGGCCGGTGCAGACGGCAAACGGCCCGCCCTCCGGAGGAAAGCGGGCCGCAAGACCGATTCGGCAGCTCAGGCCGATGCTTCAGGCGGGATTGACAGGCGGGCAGGTTCGCGTCATGTTTTCGACGAGCAGGGCTTCGAGGCCTGCAATGGGTCGCCCGACGGGCAACAGCAGCAGGTCGAGGGTGATCGTGCCTTCCTTGAAGCTCTTGCCCTTGCGCGAGTCCTCGATGATTTCGTCCAGTTCCAGCGCAAAAGGAAAGAAGCCGTAGAAGAGACCGCCGCAGGTCAGCCAGCCCACCTGGTAGCGGGTGGGGTCGGCCAGCACGGCGTTCCAGAACACATAATCGGTCTGGCCCTGGTCATCGGCATTGAAATCCTGAAAGGTGATGACCTTTTCGGCACCCGAGACCTGCTCGGGGGCGCAGGCCGTGAAGCGGCGTTTCTCGACACTGCCTTTGGGCTTCTGGCCCAGCAGCGGGCCGGTCGTACGGATTTTACAGGCTTCGACCCAGGGCAGCCAGTCGTTAAGCTGCATCGGGTCGTCGATCTCGACATCGCAGGTCGCAAAGATGAGTCGGTGAATACCACCGCTGCGGGTAGCGATGCCGCAGGGGTTCTGCGCGTAGAGGGGCAAGGTGCCGGCGCAGTCGGGCGAACACAGAGGCATAAGGGACAAGGGGAAAAAAGTGAGCGAAAGGCGCAAGATGCGGCCTTGCCCGACCCTTTCCCCCCAGGGGTCAGCGTACCGCAAAACGGTGCTGTGTGGCTAGTGCGATCGATACCAGCGAAAGCATGACCGGTACTTCGACCAGCACACCGACCACCGTAGCCAGCGCAGCCCCCGAGTTGAGGCCAAAGAGGCTGATGGCTACGGCTACGGCCAGCTCGAAAAAATTGGAGGTGCCGATCAGGGCCGCCGGTGCCGCCACCGAGAAGGGTACCCGCCAGAGCCATGCCCAGCCATAGGCCAGGGCAAATATGCCGTAACTCTGCACGAGCAGGGGGATGGCAATCAAAGCGATTACGACGGGCTGCGACACAAGCGTCTGGGCCTGAAACGAAAAGAGGAGCACCACCGTGGCCAGCAGCCCCAGAACCGAAAACGGTTTGACACGCGAGGTGAAATGAGTGATGCGAGCCGGCGAGACCAGCCAGCGGCGTGTCAGCAGGCCCGCAATCAGCGGCGTAACTACATAGAGCAGCACCGAGAGTACGAGCGTTTCCCAGGGTACCACCACTTTGCTGATGCCCAGCAGCAGTGCCGCCAGAGGGGCAAAAGCAAAAACCATGATCAGGTCGTTGACCGATACCTGGACGAGGGTATAGGCCGAGTCGCCCCGCACCAGCTGGCTCCAGACAAAAACCATGGCCGTGCAGGGGGCGACCCCCAGCAGGATCATCCCCGCGATGTACTCGCGGGCGGCTTGCGGCTCGACCAGTCCGGCAAAGAGGTAATCAAAGAAGAGGATGCCCAGGCCGGCCATCGTGAAGGGTTTGACCAGCCAGTTGATCACCAGCGTGATGCACAGGCCCTTGGGTTTGCGGCCTGCCTCCCGCAGAACGGCCAGGTCGATACCGATCATCATCGGATAGATCATCAGCCAGATGAGCACTGCCACCACAAAGTTGACCTGCGCGTATTCCAGACGGGCGATGCGCTGCATGGCCCCAGGTGCCGCCAGGCCCAGAAGTACGCCTGCCACAATGGCCAGGCCTACCCACACCGACAGGTAGCGTTCAAAGACCCCGAGTGGAGATTTCGATTTTTTCATATAGACCTAAGGGGGGACTGTTTATTTAGCGCAAAAATACGATTAATCAGGCTCCCAAACCAGTGCCAGCCCCAAATTCTCCTCAAAGCATCCGGCTGACCACCGGACCTTTGCGATCAGTCGAGGCGGATTTCCTCGTCGTTTTCATCGAAATAGCGCACCGTAGTGAAGGGCAGGGCCTGGCTGCCCTGGATTTTGATCCACTTGCGGTAGCGGAAGAACCAGCGGTGCTGCTGGCTGGGAAAGCCATATTTAAGGTAGGCCGCCAGAAAAGGATTGACCAGCAGCTTGAGTTTGCGGACGCGGTTCTTCTGAATGAGGTAGTCGAGGTTGTGGCTGATGCTATCGACCAGCACAATCGACGGCTGGATTTTGCCGGTACCGTTGCAGCTGGGGCACAGCTCATCGGTAACGATGTTGACCTCGGGGCGCACACGCTGGCGCGTGATCTCGATGAGGCCAAAGCGGCTCATGGGCAGGATGGTGTGGCGGGCGCGGTCGCGGGCCATTTCCTCGACCAGTTTCTCGTAGACCTTGCGCCGGTTCTCGTGGTGCCGCTGGTCGATGAAATCGACGACGATGATGCCCCCCATATCGCGCAGGCGCAGCTGGCGGGCGACCTCTTCGGCGGCGGCCAGGTTGATGCGCAGGATGCCTGCCTCGGGGTCTTCGCCCGTCCCTACGCGCACGCTGCCGCTGTTGACGTCGATGACGTGCAGGGCTTCGGTGTGCTCGATGACCAGGTAGCTGCCGTTGGGCAGGTTGACCTGCCGCCCGAAGAGCGATTTGACCTGGCGGTCGATGCCCATGCTCTCGAAAAGGCCTGCCCGCGTGCGGCGCATGGTCAGGCTTTTGACATTTTCGGGCTGGTTGGTCTGCAGGTAGTCCTTGATATCCTGATAGACGCGCTCGTCGTCGGTATAGATGGCATCGAAACCCACCGAAAGCATGTCACGCAGGATGGAGGTCGTGCGGTCCATTTCGGAGAGCAGTTTGCGCGGGGGGCTGGCCTCGGCCATGGCCTCGACGATCCAATCCCATTTTTCGAGCAGCCGCTGCAGGTCTTCCTTAAGCTTGTCGAAGTCGCGGTCTTCGGCGGCGGTGCGGGCGATGATGCCTACGTTCTTGGGTTTGATGCCCTCGAGCAGCTGCTTGACCCGCTTTTTTTCTTCGTAACTCTTGAATTTGCGCGAAACCGATACGTCCGATCCAAAGGGCATGAGGATGAGGTACTCGCCCGGGAGCGAGAGCTGGCACGAGACGCGGGGGCCTTTGGTCGAAATCGGCTCCTTCATGATCTGCACCAGCACCGGCTGGCCCGGCTTGAGGACATCGGCCATCTTGCCGTGCTTGTGGATGTCTTCCAGAGGGCTGATGCGGCTGATGGGCGTGATGTTGCTGCGCGAGGCGATCACCGACTTGACGTAGCGCATCTGCGTGCGGATTTGCGGCCCCAGGTCCAGGTAATGCAGGAACGCATCCTTGCCCGAGCCGATATCCACAAAAACGGCGTTGAGCGAGGGCAGTACCCGTTGTACCTGGCCCAGAAACACATCGCCTACCGCAAACTGGCTGTTCTGCCGCTCGGTGTGGAATTCAACCAGTCGGCGGTCGGTAAGCATGGCGATCTGCAGATCGCCGGCCGAGTTGCTGCTGACAACTAGCTCATTGGCCACAGGAGAGGAACAGGGGCTTGGGGTTCATCTTTCACGGTTGCTGGCGCAGCTGGGCGTCTGCCAGAATGACCGCCAGAAGGGGGGCACCCTTAACGGTTCTTCTTCTTGTGACGGTTTTTGCGCAGACGCTTTTTGCGCTTATGGGTGGCCATTTTGTGGCGTTTCCGCTTCTTTCCGCAGGGCATAACAGAGTCTTTAAGCTCAAGTCAACACTTTAACAACAATCGGAGGCTCACCGCAGAGCGGTGAAAAGAAGGGCAAAGTTAGGAGAATTTGTCAAAGCTTGGTTCAAAGGTCCTTGAGTTTGGTTTCGATGAGCTGGCGGATGCCGGCTTCGGGCTGGGCGGCGAGGGCCTGGCGGTAGTGGGCGGCGGCTTCGGCGCGGCGGTCCTCTTCCTCGTCGATGAGGGCCAGGTAGAAGTAGGGTTCCCAGGCGGTGGGCTTGGCCTGCCGGGCCTGCTCGAGGCGTTCGCGGGCCTTGTCGAGCTGGCGCGTCTGGATGG
>CALDDN010000035.1 GCA_937936615.1 uncultured Bacteroidia bacterium
TGCGCGATTTTTGATCGTGCCTTTCCAGACCTTGCCCGCCGAAATGGTCGCCCACAGGTCTTCGAAGATTTCGTCGGGCTGGTGGCCCGATTTGAGGATGCGGTGGTTGACCCCGATCAGTTCCTCGCGGCTGTACTTGGAAATACGGATGAATTCATCGTTGACAAAGATGATGTCGCCCGCCAGATTGGCTTCCGAAACGATGGCCGAGTTGTTCAAGGCTCCGATCTGGCCCTGCATTTCGGCGGTGATGCGGCGCATCTCGGTTTGGGCGGCCTCGTTCTCTTCGGCAGCCGCCCGCAATTCCAGCTCCTTGATCTGGGACTGGCGCAGCAGCTCACGGGTTTTCTCTTCCTGAGCGATCTGCTCGGTGATGTCGAAGCGCACGCCGATGTATTTGACGGGCTTGCCGTCGGCACCCAGAACGGGCGTAATCGTGGCGTTGACCCAGTAATAGCCTCCGCCTTTCTTTTTGTTCTTGACCAGACCTTTCCAGACTTTGCCTGCCGAAATGGTAGCCCAGAGGTCGACGAATATCTCGTCGGGCTGATGGCCCGATTTGAGGATGCGGTGATTCTGCCCCAGCAGCTCCTGGCGGCTGTATTCCGAGATGCGGCAGAACTCGTCGTTGGCAAAGATGATGTCGCCCGCCACGTTGGTTTCCGATACAATCGCGGCGTTGTTGATGGCGTTGATCTGGCCGTTAAGCTCGATCTGCACGCGCTTCATTTCGGCCGTCGTCGAGGCCAGTTCCTCCATGTTGCGGCGGGTTTCCAGCTCGGAGGCCTGCAGGCGGCTGGCCATCTGCTGGGTTTCGTTGAGCAGCCGCAGGGTACGCTCGTTGTTGCGCACGTTGGTCAGGGTACCGGCGATGTTCTCGGCCAGGCGTTCGACGAATTCGACCACGTGCGGCTCAAAGCGATGGAAAGCCGCGAATTCCAGCACACCGTAAAGCTCGTCGTTCGAGACCAGCGGCACCACCAGCAGGCAGCTGGGGTTGGCCTGGCCCAGGCCCGAGGTTACCGTCACGTAGTTCTGGGGGATTTCCGTAACGAGGATCGTTCCTTTTTCGAGTGCAGCCTGACCCACCAGCCCTTCACCGAGCCGGAACGTTTTATCGAGGTACTTTCGCCGTTCGTAGGCATAGGAATTGACCAGCCGCAGCACGGGCTTGCCCTCGGCCTGCTCCTCGACGAGGAAGAAGCCGCCCTGAATGGCCCCGATGTAGTGCGTGAGGTTGCGGATGATCTCATCGGTGAAGGTTTCGAGGTCGGTGTTGGCCCGCAGGATTTCGCCGAAGCGGGCAAAACCGGCAATCGCCCAGTTGCGACGGGCCTCGTCTTCGGCCACATCACGCAGGCGGTCGCGCATCTCGACCAGTGCTTCGCCCAGCACGTCGCCCGACCCGGCGACGGCAAATTCGGAATCAAAACGGCCCTGACCAATGGCGTTGGCAAAAGCCGCCGCTTTGTTGAGGTTGTCCGAAACGGTGTTGATGCCCTGGGCAATGGCTCCCACCTCGTCGTCGGGTTCGGGCAGCTTTTCAGGGCTGATGTCGCCGAACTTGAGCCGGTCGAGAACGGCAATGATGCGCCGCAAAAACGCAATCGGCCGCCCGAAAAACAGCACCGGCAGCACCACCAGCACTAGCAGGGCCAGCAGAAAAGCGACCAGCGTATAGTACTGCGTGGTGGCGATCAGCTCGGGGGTGTGCGAGCCGCCCTGCAGGGCCAGCCGCTGCTGGTGGTGCTGGTCGATCAGGCGCAGGGCCGCCACATAGGCCGGCGTCAGAGCCGTAGCCATGGTCTGGTCGAGAACAGCCCGTTCGGTCAGGGGCTGGGCGGCCTGGCTCAGGTAGCTGGCCTGCGCCGCGCGGAAGACCTTGGCCTGGTATTCAAGCTCGCGCTCGGTTTCACGCAGGGGCTGACTCTTAAGACTTTGGGAAAGTGAAATGAGCTGGGCCAGCTGCTCGTCGCTGAGCTGGGTCAGGCCCTCGATACGGAAGGTCAGCTGGCCGATGCGCTCGGGTGCTGCCTCGCCCCGCAAAGCGACGAGCAGCTGCTGCCGATCGGCCCAGCTCTGGCGCAGCTTCTGATGTAGGGCGGCGTAGGCCTCGTCGCCACTGCGGGCCTGGCTTTCGGCCCGCCCGATAGCCTCATAACGCTGGAACGTCCAGAAACCCAGCCCCACCAGCAGCAGCGTCGTTGCGCCGATAAGCAGGATCAGGCGGGCTTGTAAACTTGTCAGGCCCAGTTTGCGGTGAGTGGTATCCGATGTAGATGCAGAAGGCATAGGGTTCATCATTACATAAAAAACTCAGATTGAGCGTAAGCCGGTGCTACTTCCTGCTTATACGTCGCTCAACCATAAAGTTACATCAAGACCCGTTAATGTATCTGTCAAAGGAACTTTATCAAAAAAAATCAGATTTCTTGCAGGCATCGGCCGCAAAAAAGCTTAAGCGACAGCGGAAATCCACCCGGCGGCCTGCAAACCATACGGGCACGTTCGGGCCCATGCATCGGTTATTCTGTGTAGAGTTCTGAACTGTTCAACAGCTTAATTCAATCCATTTACCATGCGTCTGTTCTTCCTGATTTACCGCCTGCTGTGCATGAGCTGCCACCGCCGTCGGCCCCTCTTCGAGCTGCACGTGCAGCCCACCCTCCAGTTCAACGGGGTTACTTTCCGCTGGGACGGCCTTAAATTCGTCCGCGAAAGCCGCGCGAAGTAAAAAAGTAAATGAAAACCCGCCCCCGAAGCCGCCAGCAGCCCCGCATCAACGTCCTGACGCTGGGCTGCTCCAAAAATTTAGTCGATTCCGAAAACCTGCTCACCCAACTGGCCGGAAGCGGCCTCGTGGCCACCCACGAGGCCCAAGGCCCGGCCGAAGTCGTGGTCATCAACACCTGCGGCTTCATCGACCGCGCCAAGGAAGAATCGATCCAGACGATTCTCGAATGCATCGACGAAAAAAACGCGGGCCGCATCGAAAAGCTTTTCGTTACGGGCTGCCTGAGCGAACGCTACCGCGACGACCTGCGGGCCGAAATGCCCGAGGTCGACGGCTTCTTCGGCACCCATGACCTGCCCGACCTGCTAGCCGCCCTGGGCGCGGACTACAAACACGAACTCATCGGCGAGCGGCGCACCACCACCGACAGCCACTACGCCTACCTGAAAATCGCCGAAGGCTGCGACCGCCCCTGCAGCTTCTGCGCCATTCCCCTCATGCGCGGCTCCCACCGCTCGCGCAGCATCGAATCGCTGCAGGACGAGGCCCGTTTTCTGGTCTCGCGCGGGGCCACCGAGCTGATGCTCATCGCCCAGGACCTGACCTACTACGGCCTCGACCGCTACGGCAAACGCCGCCTGGCCGAGCTTCTCGACGCGCTGTGTGAAGTCGAAGGCCTGCGCTGGATTCGGCTGCATTACGCCTACCCCTCCGGCTTTCCGCTGGAAGTCATCGAGGTAATGGCCCGCCAGCCCCAGATCTGCCACTACCTCGACATGCCCCTGCAGCACGCCGCCGATGCCGTGCTCAAGCGCATGCGGCGGGGCATCACCCGCCAGAAAACCCTCGACCTGATAGCCGCCATCCGCGAGCGCGTGCCCGATATCGCCCTGCGCACCACCCTGCTCGTAGGCTTCCCCGGCGAAACCGAAGCCGATTTCGACGAACTGCTCGAATTCGTCGAAGCGGTACGCTTCGACCGCCTGGGCGTCTTTCAATATTCCCACGAAGAAGGCACCCACGCCGCCACCCTCGGCGACGACGTGCCCCCCGAGGTCAAACAGGAACGGGCCGACCGCCTCATGGCCCTGCAGCAGGATATCTCTTTTGACCTCAACCGGCGGCGCATCGGCACCGAGCTGACAGCCGTCGTCGACCGGCGCGAAGGCCGCCATTGGGTGGGCCGCACCCAGTACGACTCGCCCGAAGTCGATAACGAGGTACTCATCGACGCGGCGGGTCAGGCCCTCGTTCCCGGACAGTATGTACAGGTGGCCATCACCGATGCCGCCGAGTACGACCTCTTCGGAAAGTTCGTACGAAACACTTAAGCAGGACTTAAGTGTTTCGTAGAAAATCCCATCTGCCGATGGAAATTCGGTGGATAACCCTTAGTCGGTTCCATTCATCCCCCCCAGGTATCCGTTCAACCTGAAGTAGACCGATTTAATCGAAAACCCCCGCCCCAAGGCACCGCAGCGTAGGTAACTTTGATACATCAAAGCGTAGCGGAACTGCTCCTTTTGATTAAAAACTCAAGAAATGAGTTCAAGTACAGACCCTAAAGATACCTCCTCGCCAATGAATACGCTTAGCACAGTCCCCGAAGTCGATCTGAGCCAGGTTCGCATGGCTATCTATTGGAAAGCCTTGGGCGAGCTGGATGTCTACACCAGCGGCAAGGTCAAAACCATATGCGGCGATCACATCGAACTGGTCATGACCGCCCTGCGCAACCAGCGCATTCCTGTTGAAGTCATGGAGTAAGGCTACCGCCCACTCCCCAAGATATTTAAGATATTTAATTAATTACCAATAATTAATTACCACCAAGATATCTAAGATTAGGCATTTGTTTTTTCATGGTCAAAAGGGGGGGAAACCCTCCTTTTGTTTTTATACCCATTTGCCTGATCCCGTCGGCATTGATGTCCTGTCAACCTGCGGCAGGCTCCCTTTGGCAGATGGCCGGTAATGGAACGAGCCCCCGACACAAGCTGCAGCATCAGCGCAAAGGCTCGCGCTGCGCCCTCAGGTAGCGGATCAGCACCCAGCGCACATCGTTGATTGTGCCATCGGCCCAACGCTCGGGCTGGTGCACCCGCTCGATGCCCGGGCCGCCCTCGCGCACAAAATCGAGATTCTTCTCCAGGCCCTGCGCCACGTACTGCGTGGTGGCCACGCGGTAGAGGGCCTGCGGGTCGACAGGTTGCCCGCCGATGCGCCAGCCCGTCGTGCTATCGCCCGCAAGGCCCCAGGTCTGAAGGTAGCCCCCGCTGCCGCGGTTTTGCTCGCCGGCGGCAAGCATCTGCAGCAGAACCGCTCCCCGCAAATGCAGCTCGGCCACCCCCCCACCAAAAGGCAGCGTCCGCAACACATCGACCTGCGTCAGGGGCCCCATCAGCTCATCGTCCACCCGCACCGAACCGGAGTTGTAAAGGGCCGCCTCGCAGCCCACCACCTCGGCCATCGCGCGGGCAATGTGCTGCCCCAGGTTGGTGGGGCGGCTGCGCACATGGGTTTCCAGGCCATCGAGGGGGGCGGCGGCTGTGGCCACCACCTCATCGGGCTGCCAGCCTTGCTCGCGCAAAGCCGTATGCAGCCGCCCCGTCCAGCGGGCCACCACCTCGGCCACCGCCGGGTCGTCGGCCAGCTGCGGGCCTACGGGCCGCAGCTCCGAAGCTATTTTCAGTTTTTTGCCCCGCGGCCGGTAGGTCAGGCGGTGGATATAGACGGTGCGGGCGTTGGCGTCGGCCTTGGCAACGATCCCCCGCCCCACGCGGCGGTAATCTGCCGCGTGTTCGTGGCCGCCGATCAGCAGACGCAGACGAGGCTGGCGACGGGCCAGCTCCAAGTCCTCGGCGATGTTCTGATGCGTCAGGGCAATGAGCACGTCGGTCTGGGGGGCGAGCACCCGCACGAGGCTGTCGGCCGTGCGCAGCGGATCGGCGTAGTAGACATAAGACTGGCGGTTGTAAGGCAAAGTCAGCCCCAGCACCCCCAGACGCAGGCTCCCCCCCTTGGGGCCGTCGATCGTCCAGATGACGTAAGGGGGCAGGGGCTGGCCCCGCTGCCGGAAAGGCTCAACCACCCCCTGCGGGCTGCGGTGCAAGGTATTGCTGGCAATCCAGCCGAAGCGCGACCCGTCGAGACGGGCCTGCAGGTTGGCTTCCGTCAGGTCGAACTCGTGGTTGCCGAAGGTAACCCAGCTTACCCCCATCGCGTCCATGGTTTCGACCATCTGCTGGCCGGCAATGCGCTGCCCGTTGAAATCGACGGTATTGTAAAGCGAGGGACTGAGGAAATCGCCCGCCAGTACCACGATCACGCAATCGCGGGGCGAACTGGCCTTGAGCTGACCGATCAACGTGGCCACGCGGGCCAGACCGCCCGCCTGACCGCCCTGTACGGGGGTGATCTCGTACACGTCGTTGAGCTGCACCAGCGTCAGGCGCAGGGGCTGGCTGCCGAGGGGAAAGGCCAAAATGAGCAGGGCAAGCAGCACGAGGGGGAAACGAAGCATGACCATGACTCAAAGTTCGGCATTTGGCGGCGCATGGGCAGCACCAGCCTTCCCCTAAACCCCGTACAGCTCGGCCACCCAGCCGTCGATCTGGTCTTCGAGGTAGGCCGCGCGATCGAGCAGCCCTTCCCGCTCCGGCCCCGACCCCAGGGCGGCCAGCCGTGCCCCCAAGCCCAGCCGCGCCTCCACCGCCTGTTCAATCTTCGCCTTCAGCTCCACCTCGCGGCCATTGGCAGGGTCGATGACTTTAATCATCATATTTTGCATGTATTGTCTTTTCCATCTATAATAACCACCTCGTATTTCGGAGCTGTATTTAGAAAACTGATATAAAAAAGTTTTTGAATTCAATAACCCTAGCAAATACCGGTCGGCAGTCCCCAAAATGTAACAGGTTGTATCAACAAAATAATTGTTTTTATCA
>CALDDN010000036.1 GCA_937936615.1 uncultured Bacteroidia bacterium
CCCGTGCCGCCCAGTCCCGCAACCACCAGCGCACCGTTGTTCCGGCCTGCACAGCCCGTTACCGGCGTGTTCGTTACCAGATTCGCCGTTACTGCCGCCGGATTGTTGAGCACCACACCAGGCAGGTTGCGCACACAGCCCTGGTTGTTGAAATCGCGAATCCGCAGGTTGTAGGTACCGGCTGGCAGGTTGGGCCAGTCCGTCTGGTTGAGGAACATAATCCCATCGATCGAGAACTCGTACGTGCCGCTGCCGCCCGAAATGGCCGTGAACTCGATCCGGCCATCAAAGGGAGCCACGCACTTCGTAAGCTGCGTAACCACCGCCGTTGCCTGCAGCTGCGCTGGCTGGGTGATGACCACCGCCGGATTGAGAATCCGGAAGCAGGTCGGATTAGCTGCGTCGCGGATGCGCACATCGTAGGTACCCGCGGCCACACCGGCAAAAGTTCCAATGTTGGACCAGGCACCGGCACCGCCGTTGATGTTGTATTCGTAAGTACCGCTGCCGCCGACCGCGCCGCTGATCGTAATCGAGCCGTTGGCCACACCAAAGCAGTTGGCGTTGGTGAAGGCTACCGTCGCATTGAGCTGCGCAGGCTGCGTGATGGCCAGCGTCGCATTGAGCGTCCGTACGCAGGTCGGATCGCCCGCGCTGCGAATCTGTACGTTGTAGGTACCCGCCGTCAGGTTCGTGAAGGCATTGACCGCACTCCAGGTGCTGCCGCCATTGATCGAGTATTCATAAACACCCGAACCGCCCGTAGCTCCGTTGATGGTGATGGTAGCGTTGTTGTTGCCAAAGCAGCCCGTAACGTTGGTGCTGGCGATGACCGCGTTCAGAACGGCCGGCTGGTTGAGCACGAAGGCTGCGTTGATCTGAAACTCGCAGCTAGGGTTGTTGAGGTCGCGCACCCAGATGTTGTAGGTCCCGCCGGTCAGGTTGACAAAGTTGGGGGTATTCTGCCAGTTTACGCGGTTGTTGATCGAGTACTCGAACGTACCGCTGCCACCGGCAGCAGCCAGCGTAATCGAACCGTCGTTGCGGCCGTTGCAAGTCGGGTTGACGAAGTTGACCAGATTACCCGTCAGGGCTGCCGGCCCGGGTACCACCACCGTACCCAGATCGCGTACGCAGGCCGGATTGGCTGCATCGCGAATCTGAACCACGTAGTTACCTGCAGGCAGGTTGGTGTAGTTGGGGGTATTCTCCCAGCTGAACCCATTGTTTCGGGTGTATTGGTAGGTGCCACTGCCACCGGCTACGCCCGTGATGTCGATGCGTCCGTTCCACGGAGCCGCGCAGTTGGTGTTCTGCGTCGGCGTGGCGGTTGCCTGCAGCTGGGCCGGTTGGTTAATGATTGCGGCGTTGTTGATCGTAAACTCACAGGTGGGATCGGCCTGGTTGCGGATGCGCACATCGTAGGTGCCTGCCGGACGGCTGAATACTCCGCTGGCAAACCAGTTGACACCGCCATCGACCGAGAATTCATAGGTATTCGTATTGGGCAGCGGGTTCGACACAGTGATCGTTCCGTTCTGGCCAAAGCAGGTCGAATGCGTAACGTTGAGGGTTGCGCTGTAGGGAGCCGGATTGGCCAGCGTGCGGCTCGGGTCAAGCGTAACGGCACACATGGCGAAGCCCAGCGGGCGGATGCGCAGGTCGTAGGTACCCGGCAGCAGATTATTGAACGTATTGGTTACGAACCAGTCCAGACCGCCATTGATCGAGTACTCGAAATTGCCCGTACCCCCTACCGGATTGACGAAGGTAATCGTACCATCGTTGCGGTTGAAGCAGGTCGGGTTGGTCGAGGTAAGCGTTGCGCTGACCGGTGCCGGTGCCGTCAGTACCGTATTGGCGTTGACTACATAGAAGCAGTTGGGGTTATTGCGGTCGCGCACGCGCGAGTCGTAGGTACCTGCCGGCAGGTTGAAGAACGTGTTGATAGGCTGCCAGTTGATGTCGTCGATCGACCACTCGTACTCACCCGAGCCGCCCACCGTGTTGACAAACGTAATCGAACCGTTGGCGTTGGCCTGACAGCCGGTCGGATCGACCGGTAGAATACCCGCGTTGAGGGGTGCCGGTGCCGTGATGATGACTGTAGCCAGCGTTACAGGGCAGTGCGGCGGGTTGAGGTTGCGCATCTGCACCACGTAGGTGCCCGGGCCCAGGTTCGTGAAATTCTGGTTGGGGAAGAAGTTGAGGCCGCCATCAATCGAGAAGGCGTAGGTGCCGCTGCCGCCCGTGGGCGACGTGATCGTAATCGAGCCGTTGTTGGCCGTCGAGCAGCCCGTAACATTGGTCGAGGCCACGTTGGCGTTGAGGGCCGCCGGCTCGGTGATGACCACCGCCCCGTTGATCACCGACTGGCAGGTCAGCTCGGCCTGATTGCGCACCACGACGTTGTAGGTTCCTGGCGGCAGATTCTGGAAAAGCGGCAGGCCGCTCCACGTTGCGCCGCCATCCACCGAGTAATCGTAGGTCAGCACAGCCGGTACGAGGTTGACCACGTTAATGGTACCGTCGTCGGCACCGGCACAGCTTACGTTCGTGCGCGTTACATCGCCCGTGAAGCGGGCCGGTTCCGTAATGACCAGACCGGCGTTGAGCGTTACGGCGCAGGCCGGGAAGCCCACGCTGCGGATGCGCACATCGTAGGTACCCGGCGCGAGGTTCTGGAAGTCGTTGACCGGCTCCCAGTTGACACCGCCGTTGATGGTGTACTCATAAGGGGGCGTGCTGCCCGCCGCACCGTTGATCTGGATGCGTCCGTTGTTGGCCCCGAAGCAGCTGACGTTCGTCGGAACGACCGCCGCCGTGATGGCCGCCGGTGCCGTAATCTGAACTGCACCGTCGATCAGGCGCACACAGGTCGGATTGTTGCGGTCGCGGATGCTCACTGCATACGTACCCGGAGGCAGGTTGACAAATACTCCGGCATCCTGCCAGTTGTTGCCATCGATGGTGTACTGGTACTGGCCGCTGCCACCCACGGCACCCGCTACAGTGATCGTACCGTTGGCATTGGCGGCACAGCCCGTAACGTTGGTGGGCGTGGCCACGGCGGCCAGCGGGGCCGGTGCCGTCAAGGTAAGGACCCCCAGGGTTACGGTACAGAAGGGCGCGTTCTGGTGGCGCATCTGCACGGTGTAGTTTCCGGCGGGCAGATTATCGTAAACGAGGTTGCCGCTAAAATTCAAGCCGCCATCGATCGAGAATTGATAGGGTGCCCCGCGGCCGCCGACCGGGTTGGTGATTTCGATGCGGCCGTTGTTGGCGTTGCTGCACACCGTTACGTTGGTCGGCGTTACGGTAGCTGCCAGAATGGCGCGGTCTTCGATGACCAGGTTGGCGTTGACCACCCGCACGCAGGTCGGGTTGGCGGCATCGCGAATCTGGATGTTGTAGATGCCCGGGGCGCGGCCGGCAATCGTGTTGGCTCCCTGCCAGGCACCGCCGCCGTCGAACGAATATTCAAACGTAAGGGTCGTCGGTGCAGCGTTCGATACAGTAATGGTACCGTCGTTGGCCCCGTTGCACGTTACGTCGGTCTTGTTGACGATGGCCGACATCAGGGCAGGCTGCGTAAGCACCAGGGCCGGATTGAGCACCGTTACGCAGGTCGGGAAACCAAAGCTCCGAATCTGCACATTGTAGGTACCGGCAACCAGGTTGTTGAAAATGGGATTCAGTACCCAGGTCGCACCGCCGTCGATCGAGTATTCATAGGGCGGCGTACCCCCGACAGGGTTGGCAATCTCAATCGAGCCGTTGTTGTTGCCGTAGCAGACCGTTACGTTGGTGGCGATGACATTGGCCGTCGGGTTGGCCGGTGCCGTAAGCACAAAGTTGGCGTTGAGGATGCGCGTACAGGTGGGGTTGGCTGCATCCTGAATGCGCAGATCGTACGAGCCTGCCGACAAGTTGTTAAACACCGGATTGGCACTCCAGTCCACCCCGCCGTTGATCGAGTAGTTGAAGGTACCGCTACCGCCGACCGCGCCATTGAACGTAATCGAGCCGTTGTTGTTGCCTGCACAGCCGGTGGGATTGACTGCGGCGATGCCCGCATTGAGCTGGGCAGGCTGATTGAGGTTAACCGTGTTGAGGGTTACGGTACAGAAAGGCGGGTTCTGCTGGCGCATCTGCACGATGTAGGGGTTGCCCGCCACCGTCAGGTTGTTGAAAATCTGCGTGGCAAACCACGTCGTGCCGCCGTCGATCGAGAAGCGGTAGGGGCCGCCGTTTCCGCCTACGGGGTTTTGAATCTCAATCCGGCCGTTGTTGCCGCCGAAGCAGTTCGTAACATCGAAGGGGAAGACATCGGCGTTGAGCACCGGCGGCTCGGTAATGGCGATGCCGTTGTTGAGCACGCGCTCGCAGCCGTTGGCATCGCGAATCACCGCGATATAGGTCGCAGCCGGCGGCAGGCCCGTAAAGTTGGCGTTAGCCTGGAAGGGTGCACCACCCGTAATCGAGTACTGGTAGGGACCTACACCGCCACCCGGCGTCAGGAAGGTGATCTGGCCGTCGTTGGCGCCGTTGCAGCTGATGGGCGTGGCCACAGGGTTGGCCGTCAGCGGGGCGGGCTGCGTAACCACTACGTTCGTCGAGAGCAGACGCTGGCACGTCGGGTTGTTGAGGTCGCGGATGCGGGCGTTGTAGACCCCCGGTGCCAGGTTGGTAAAGGTGTTGTTCAGCTGCCAGTCGGCGGGGTCGGTGCCCGTAATCGAATACTCGTACTGACCGCTGCCACCTACGGCAGCATTGAAGCGAATCTCGCCGTTGTTATCTCCGTTGCAGGGGGCAACGGGCGTAACGACGATCTGGGCATTGAGCTGGCCCGGCTGGGCGATCACCACATTGCCGTTGACCACGCAGCCGTTGTCGTCGGTTACGCGAACGGTGTAGTTGCCTGCCGGCAGATTGGTAAAGGTCGGCAGCAGCTGATTGGGGCGTACCTGCGCGCTGGGTGGAACCAGCGCGTAACGGTAGACTCCCGTACCCCCGACCACATTGGCCACGGTAATCGTTCCATCGTTGTTGCCGAAACAGGTCGTAACGTTCGTGGAGTTGATGGCGTTGATGATCAGCTCGGCCGGTGCCAGAATCGTAACCGGATTGAGGTTGATGACGCAGGCCGGGTTGAGCTGGTCGCGCATCTGGATCGTGTAGAGGCCCGGGGCCAGATTCAGCCGCGGGTTAGCCGCCAGGAAGGGACCGCCATTGAGCGAATATTCATAAAAACCACTGCCCCCCTGCGGGTTCTGGAAGGTGATCGAACCGTTGTTGTTGTTGAAGCAACCCGTAACGTTGGTTACCACCGTGTTCGCGTTCAATGGATTGGGCTGAACCAGCGTTACCGTACCCAGCTGGCGCGTGCAGCCCGGGTTACCGCTGTCGCGGCCCCAGATCACGTAAGTGCCCGGCGGCAGGTTGTTGATGACGGCAATCGGGCCGTTGTACGGGTAGGTCAGCCCCCCGTCGATCGAGTACTGGAACTGGCCAATCGGCGGTTGAGCCGTCGTGTTCTGAATCGTAATCTGGCCGTCGTTGGCCAGGTGGCAGGTGATGTTTTGAACGATGATGTTGGCCGTGATCTGAGCCGGTTCGGTCAGGGCCCGAATCCCCAAGTTAATGAAGCACGTGTTGTCGTTGGCATCGCGGATCAGCAGGTTGTAGTTGCCGTCGCAGAGGCCCGCGAAGTTCGGGCCTGCCTGCCACGTGCCGCCGTTGTCAATCGAGAACTCGTAGAAGCCCGAGCCGCCGCCCACGCCCACGAAGTTGATCTGACCGTCGCAGGTGTTGAAGCATGTGGCATTGACCACGTTGGCATTGCCCGCCAGCTGGGCCGGCTGGTTGATGACCACCGCCGCATTGATGATGCGCACGCAGTTGGGTGCACCCAGGTCGCGTACCCGCACGTTGTAGGTGCCGGCACACAGGTTGTCAAAGGTGTAGGTTGCGCCGCCGCCTTCCCACGTAATGCCGCCGTCGCGCGAGTACTGGTAGCCGCCCGGTGCCGTGGCACCACCCGTCGCGCTTACGCTGATCGAGCCGTTGCACCGCCCGAAGCAGCCCGTAACGTCCTGCACATTGTCCAGCGTACCGACCAGCACCGGCGGCTGATCGATGGTAACCGTACCCAGGTTCGTAACGCAGACCGGAGCCGTCGTCTCGCGGACAGCTACGTTATAGGTACCGGCCGGCAGGTTGATAAAGGCCGTGGCAGCCTGCCAGGTAGCACCGCCGTTGATCGAATACTGGAAAGGGGCTACACCGTTGGTCGGTGCCGTAAAGTCGATGCGGCCCGTGTTGGCCCCGTTGCAGCCCGTTACATTGGTCGGCGTGGCTACGGCATTGAGCACATTGCGCACCGTTACCGTAACCGCCCGGCGCGGACCCGTACAGCCCGCTACCGTCGTCTGGACATAGAAAGTCGTTGTGGTCGCCAGGGGAGGGGTTGTATAGGTCGCGCCAGTAAAGAGCTGCGTACCACCCGCTGGCGCATCCCACCACGTGTAAACACCGCCCGGAGCGGTGGCCGTCAGGGTAGCTGCCGTGTTGTTGCAGACGGTTGCGTTGGCTGCTGTCGGCATGGGCGGCAGCGGGTTGGCCGCAACCGTATACTGCGCCCGCGGCAGCAGGCTTACGCAGCCTGTCAGCGTGTTGACCGTCTCGACGAAGTAATTGACCGGTACCACGCTGGGGTGTATGCGGTTGGGCAGGGTGTTACCCACACCCAGCAGGTTGCCGCCCGCATCGTACCAGCGGTACTCCAGCGGCGGGAAAACGGCCGGCGTGGCGTTGATGTCGAAGGGCTGGCCCACACAGGCGGGCGTGTTGTTGAAGCCCGTCGGCAGGGGTGGGGCCGGATTGACCGTTACCAAAATCGGCGAGCGGGCCGAGGCGCAGGTTCCTGTCACGTACTCCACATAGAAGAACTGCGTGGCAAACACCGGCCCCGTCGTAACGGGAAAGCCCGAGGGCACACCACCCGGTGGAGTGAGCTTCGTGCCGCCAATGGGTGCGGTATAAAAATCGAAGCTTCCCGGAGGGGCTGCCGGGAACGTGGCGATGAGATTGGTCGCTTCGCCCGCGCAAATCGTAGGGGGATTGGCGATGGCCGTCGGCAGCTGAACGCCCGTTACCGTTACCGTTATCTGGGTCAGGTTGCCGTTGCAGCCGCCATTCTGTGCCCGCACATAGTAATTGAATACCCCGATGTTGGCCGTAGGCACGGCAAAGGTCGGACCGGTGGCCACCGGAATGACCGCCAGCGGTGAATCATACCACAAGTAGGTATAGCCCGGAATCGGACCTACGATATTGACGGTTGCGCCCACCTGGTTCTGGCAGAAGGTCGGTGCCGGATTGTCGACCGTCGGTGCCCCAGGAACCAGGAAGGGATTGATGTTCACATTGAACACGGGCCGGTTGCTGGCGCAGCCCCCGTCCCAGGCTTCAATGGCGAAGGTGGCCACCTGCGGGCCCGGAACGCCCGGCGTCAGGTTGAAAGTCGTACCCACGTTGATGAGGTTGTTGGCCAGATCGTACCAGCGGTACTGCACCGTGGGCGGGCCGGCAGGCGGTGCCGGAATGGCCGTATAGGTAATGGGCTGGCCCACGCACTGGGGAGCCGAAGCGATGACGTTGGTTGGTGCAGCGGGAGGATTGGCCGGATTGACCGTTACCTGGGTGCGCGGACCCTCGCAGCCGTTGGCACCCACAGCCGAAACCCAGAACACATTAGGCCCAGCCACCGCCGTAAAGGTTGCAGGGTTACCCGTGGCCAGCAGGTTGCCTGCCACTGGCGCATCGTACCAGCGGTAAGTCGGGTGGGTGGCCGGAGCGACTGTCAGCGTGAAGTTGGCCCCCACACAGGGAGTGGCCGGGTTGGCTGTCGGAACAGGGGGTGCCGCCGGCGTAGGCAGCACCGTTACGGTTATCGCTTCAATGTTCGAAGGCGTGCAGCCCACCACGTTGGGCACATACTGGGCATAGTAAGTAAACGTGCCCGCAATGTTCTGCGGGGCGTTGTAGGTATTGACGGGGCTGTTCTGCAACAGTCCCGCGGGCGGGAAGGCGTTGTGCCACCGGTAATTGCCGGCCGGTGCGCCGAGGTTGACATTCGTCGAAAGCTGCACCTGATTGGTCGGGTGCTGGCAGACCGTCGCCGGATTGGGATTCGGAACAATGGGCGTAATCGTCGGAACGGGCGGTGCCGTCAACGTAAAGGCAACCGGATCGAAAACGTTATCGCAGCCATCGTTAGTAAAGACATAGACTTGATAATTGAAGGGTGGCAGCCCCCCCAAGGTAAAGCCGCTCGGAAATGGCCCGTAGAGTACCGGCCCCACCACATAAAATTGATAGGGTGGCGTACCCACAAACACAGGCCCAGGCAAAATGCCGGGTGCCGCCTGCATCTGGATCGAGCCGTCGTTGACACCCGTACATTCCGGATTGCGGTAGGTTATCGTAACCGTGAAATCCCCCCCACCGCAGGGGTAGTTCCGAACGATCACAACGGGCGGCCCCGCCGACGTTTTCGCGACGCTTGCGCCCCCGTCAGGCAAGAAAGCACCACTGCCCGCCATGGGCCGGAAATCTGGCACGGCTGTTGCAGCAGTAACCGAAAGAAATAGCAGCAGCGTGCCCAACCACCAGGTAAAGCTCGCTCGCATTCGAGGAAGAGTAGATAATTTACTCATATCGCAAGCAGATAATAAAAAGTGATTCAATCTCAATAGCGGTCTATCCGAGTTCGAGCATCCAGATTGTAAGTCGGTTCGGGCTGCCCGCCAGCTTGTGCTTGTATGCCACCGCCTGATGCCCCGTGCATATGCACAGGGGCCTGCAGCTTGGTCTATTGCAGGCTTTCGGCGACTTGCGGGAGCAAATGTATGGCTTTGGGTCGATTTGCGGGCCTTGTTCGGCTCCATATCGACACTGAGGGTAGAACTATGAATCATATGAAGTTGATGGCACGAAGTTAAAGGCTCTATTTGTACCGTATAGCTTTCAGATATGAACGGATTGTTAATTAGTTAAAGTAGAGGCAGACAAAGGAATTCCCCCTCGGCCAGAGCCGCCGTCGAATTCCAGTACTGAGCAAGGGATACCCCCCAGAAAGCCATGCGAAAGAGCCGCCGGCTGCATCTGATTGAGCTTGGGGGTCAGGGCAAGGTTAGCAGGGTAAAGTTGTTTCATGCAGGAAGCAGCTGTCTAAATTCCGGCTTTGGCAGATTACACGCCAAAGCCAGTTACTAAGTTAATCATTTTCGGTACGAAATAAACTGCATCGGGTTGCATTCACGCCTGAAAATCGACCATTGTGCCTAAATCTGGCGTTCAACCTATCAATTCAACCGATAAAGCCCCGCAAACCTACTTGAGCACCGCTTAAGCAAGCTTAAGCAAAAAGCCGTTCCCGCTCGCGTTTCGTCAAAAAGCTTTATCTTGTGAGCCGACCTCGATAAAATCTCCTGACCATGAACGATTTGAACGTCCTGATCCCCATAGACCCCACCGACGGCCGAACGGCTCCCCTACGCATGGCCGGCCAACTGGCCCAACGGCTGCCCGTACATGCCCGGCTGCTGCACGTCTTTCAGCCGCCCACCTTCCCCAACACCCCCATGGGGGGCGTAGGCTACTACGCCGAGTTCTACGCCGAGCAGCGTAAAGCCTTCGAAGAGCAGCTCGCCGCCTTCGCCCAATCCGAACACCTGCGCGGCTGCGCCTCGGTGAACTACCAGCTGATCGAGTCGGTTGCCGCCATCGGCGTGGCTATCGGCCAGTACGCCGCCGACCAAGGCTGCCACCTCATCCTCACCAGTGCCAAATACCGCACCCAGTTCGACTCCTTCGTCGAAGGTTCGGAACTGACGCGGCTGGTACGCAACGCACTCGTACCCGTCCTCTGCCTGAGCGAGGAGCAGCCCCTGCCGGCCTGCCGGCTGGCCCTCTTTGCTACCGACCTGAGCGAACGCTCGGCCGCCGCCCTGCTGGCTTTGGCCCCCCTGCTGCGCCAGATCGGTGCCCGAACCCAAGCCGTCCACATCAGCACACCCGCCCAATTCGTAACGACGCGCACCCAAACCGAGCTGCGGGGCCAGTTCCTCGACTACATCGCTGCGACCGATTCCACCCTCTTCGAAGAATTGGGCGGAATAACGAGCTACAACGAGGTCGACCTGGTAGTGGGCCTGCTGCATGCAGCCAGCGACCTGGGGGCCGACTTCGTCGTACTGGGAACCCACGGCCGCAAAGGCCTGCGACTCTTCCTCGAAGGCAGCGTCACGCAGCAGGTACTGGCCGCCTCGCATCTGCCCCTGCTCACCTACCGCCTGCCCGAAGCCTGAGCAGCACCCAGCCCAGCCGATATCGATCGAACAAACATTTAACAGGCTCCGCCTCAACACGCACACACAAAGCGCGGCCAGCAGCCACCGTCCTCAGTTGAGCCGCAGCACCCCCAGCACATCGGCTCGGCGGCCCCGCTCCCGCAGGTAGCGCACCACCTCGGCCTCGAAGCCGTGGGTAGCCAGCACATAGTCGGCCCCGCTGGCTTCGACCGCCGCCAGCAGCTGCGGCCAGTCCACGTGATCCGAGAGCACGAAGCCCGGATCGCCGGCAGGGCGGTGCCGCCGCACCAGCACCCAGCCCGAGGCAAAAGCCGTCCGCACATCGGGCAGGCGGCTCATCCAGCGGGCATGCTCGGTGTTGCGGGGAGCCACCACCAGCGCACCGGCAGGCGGAGGCTGGCTGGCCCGGATCACCTGAATACCCGCCGGCAGGGCTACACCCGCTGCCGCATAGCCCTCGTTCATCGACGCGACGCTCGAATGCACGTAGAGCGGCCCGATCCCGGCATCGACCCCCGCCAGAATGCGCTGCGCCTTCCCCAGCGAGTAGGCATAGACCACCGACACGCGGCCCGCCTCGCGGTTGGCCCGCCACCAGGCATTGAGCTGCTCGAAGACTACAGCCTGCGGCAGCCAGCGGTAGACCGGCAGCCCGAAGGTCGTCTCGGTGATAAAAACGTGGCAGCGCACGGGCACGAAAGGCTCGCAGGTGGGGTCGGCTTCGAGTTTGTAATCGCCCGTAACGACCCAGCGTTCGCCCCGAAATTCGAGGCAGACCTGGGCCGAACCCAGGATGTGCCCCGCCGGATGGAAGCTCACCCGCACACCGCCCAGATTCAGGCTACGGCCATAGGGCAGGGCCGTGAGGCGGATGCTGCGGCCCAGGCGGCGGCGCAGCAGTTCTTCCGATGCGCGGGTTGCCAGATAGGCTCCCATGCCCGGGCGGGCATGATCGGCGTGGGCGTGCGTCGTTACGGCCCGCTCCACGCGACGCTGGGGGTCGATGTAGAAATCGCCTGCCGGACAGTAAAGACCCACCGAAGTCAGACGCAGCAAGGGCTCGCGAGGCGGCACATAAGCCGGTGCGGTCATGGCTGGGCGGCTTCCCATTCCTCGAAGAGGCAGCAGTTGAGGCGAGCCATGCCGCTGCGCAGCCGGTGGCGGCCTTCGGCGTAGGGCAACACCCGCAGGCGGATATGTTCATGCTCGCCCGCATTGCCAGTCAGGCGGCCATCGAGAGCGGCAAGCTCGGCAGCGGGCAGCGTACGGCGCAGCGCAAAAAACCAGCCCGCTTCGTCGAGCAGGCCCGGCGACGAATAATAAGGCTCGGCGTGCAGAGCAATCAGCTCGCTGCGATGAGCTTCGAGGCCTGTCTCTTCGGCGAACTCGTGCAGAGCTACCTCGCGGGGGTCGGTCGTGGAATCGCACATGCCGCTGGGGTGCTCCAGAAACCAGCTGCCATCGGCCCCGCGCCGCTGGCTGACAAGCAGGAGGTAGCGGCGGCCCGTTTCGGCCTCGCTCAGGCAGGTGAGCACCGACACAAAATGACCCCGCAGCAGCACCACCGGCGGCAAGGCGGGTGCATCGGGCGGCTGCATCCGGGCATGAAGCAAGGCAAAAAGAACCGATCCGTCGGCCTTGCGGACGGTATGCAGCTCGGTGAAATCCTGGAGATCGATGCCGTTGCGCTCAAGGGCCTGCTGCCACTGACGGAACTTCAGGGCATCGGACAGGGCTTCAGGCATCGTCGATCAAGAGGGGGAAGAGCCACCAGGCGGATTCGAACCGCCGACCTGCTGATTACGAATCAACCGCTCTAGCCAACTGAGCTATGGTGGCAGGAATACAGACCGCAAAAATACCGGTCCGAAACAGACCGGGCAAGGGGCGATCCGATTTTTTTTCACCCCCAGGTCGGACGCATGACACGGTCGACCCCGATCAAATTCAACCCCAAAAAGAATTTATGCAAGCCGCCGCTTTACCGGAGTTACTTTATTTGGAAAATAAACATCACTTGCACGATATTTGCATCGCAATCTGATTGGCTTTGGGGTACCGAAGCGTCGCTGCACGCACTCATGGCCCCAGTCTGATTCGCCATCCAGCCCAACCCTTGCTCACTGATTGGTGGGAGAAGTCCCCTGGCGGCCGATTTTCCGCAAAAAGTCGGCCTCCTGCCAATCCCGAACGCCGGTAGCCAGCCTAATAACCTGCACGCAAACCAATCGACCTGTTTGCCAGCACCGGAAGCATCACCCGATCGATTTTACCATACAATGAATGTGTAATAAAGTAGTAATCCAATGGATTACTTAGTTTAGCAGTACACATTCTACAGAAGGCCCAAAGAGATCGCTTTTTCTTTTAATCAACTACCAGTACCATTTTTATTGAAAAAATCAAACTAAAATTTAAAAAAACTACTTACTAACAAACAGACTTAAATAACTTCGTCTTCAGCTGCCCCCATTCACAATGAGTAAATATCTGTATGTTGCTCGCCACGGCGAAGCGGCCCACGGCCCCGACGACCACGAGCGGCCTCTGACGCCCCACGGCGAGCAGGAGGCCCGCCAGACCGGAGCCTGGCTCCGGAGCCAGGGCATCCGCCCCGATGCCATCGCCAGCAGCACGGCAATCCGCGCCCGCGAAACCGCCCGCATCATAGCCGAGGCTACCGGCTTCGAAGTCAAGCGCATCCTGACCACCCGCCGCATCTACGATGCCGACCTCCTGTACATCCTCGACCTGATCTTCGGCTACGAGGACCTGTTCTCGCACGTGCTGCTGGTGGGCCACAACCCGACCTCCACGATGCTGGCCCAGTACCTGGCTCCCGATGCGCCCGGGCATCTGCCGACGGCAGGACTCATCGGCATCCGCTTCGCTGTCGACCGCTGGATCGATGCCTCGGCCGGTACGGGCCAGACCCAGTATTTCTTCTATCCGAGCCTCAACGCCTCGCAGGCCTGAGGCCCCCGCTCCTTAATTGCAGACACACAACCCGATAGGCCGACGCCGCACCCCCTGAGGAATGCGGCGTCGGACAGGAAAAGCCAGAGCCTGCAGGGATCAGGCCTTGACAAAATGCAGCGTGTAGTTCACACCGGCCAGCTCGTCGCCCAGGGCAAAGGCATCGGGGGGCAGCACCACCAGCCCGTAGTTCAGCGCAATGGTCAGGTGGTAGCGTTTGGTGCAGGGGTCCCACACCTGATCGAGGTCGAAACGCAGGCCCGTAAACGGATCGACGAGAGTTCCCGACTCGTTGCGGCCCTCCTGACGGGCGTAGTCGCCCACGTTGGCATTCCACGTTACAAGCTGCACCGCCCCGGGAGCCAGCACCAGGTAGTGCTCGCCCGAGGCAAAAGCCCCGTTGACGAAGCGATCGTAAAAGAAACTGTACTCGCCTGCCTGTCCCAGGTCGATGCCTGCCGAGGTGCAGCAGCCCTTGCGCGTCATGCGCGTGTAATGGGCCAGGTCGCCCGCCCCGATGACCAGCGGCTGACCCGAACCGCCGATGAGGCTGTATTCCTCCAGCAGCTTCGATTCCTCGAAGTACTGCGGCTGGTTCTGCGCATCGAGCCAGCTGATGCTCTTGAGGAGGCTGCCATCGAAAAAGGCTCCCAGGCTGGCCGCCTGCAGCGTGAGCAGCACCTTGTTCACGGCCACGGTCAGGGCATTGAGTTCGGCCATGATGGCATTGGCCACGAAAACGGGGTCATCGGCCCAGCAGTAGCGGCGCAGTTCCTCCTCGGTGAAGCGCAGCTTGCGGTGCACCCAGTGCTCGACCTCGACGAGCATCGACCGAGGTTCGGGTTCGTCGCTCGCGTCGCAGAAGGCTGTCGGCTGGGCGGCCTGCACCCCCGACTCGACGCCCCGCTGCAGATAAATCAGTTCGACCTGCCGGCGTTTGCCGTTGCTGGGCAGGGCCACGCGCCGCACCCCGTTGAGGTTGGCCGGGCTTTGCAGGGCCTCGACAAAGCCCACGCGGTCGCGTTTGAGGGCGGGAGCGTTGGCACCGGCCACTTCCGTCAGGGCCTGTTGCAGCTGAACACATAAAGCGGTATTGGACATTGTTTGTTGACTGGGTTTTTATTTTAATAAAAAAATGATTTTCAATAGAATAAAATTTTTTATTTACTGGCGGCGGATGGCTTCGAGGTGAGCACGGGCCAAGGCCAAGGCCGGCGGTCGGGGGCCGTCTGGTTCGGAGGCTGGCGATTGGGGCGCAGCCTGGCTACGGCGCAGCAGGCGCAGCGGTTCGAGCACCTCGGTCAGTCCTTCGGCGGGATCGAGGGAGCGGTCGGGGTGGTGGCGGTCGGTCAGGGTAAGCTGGCCGCGCTCATCGAGAGCGAGGTCGAAGCGGGCGGCGATGAGCGGCCGCAGCACGGGCAGCAGGGTATCGGGGCTTGCCTGCAGGGGCAGGGCTTCGAGGGTGCGGCGCAGCTCGCGTTCGAGCGTCCGGTCGTGCAGGCGGGCGTGCTGCTGGCGTTCGGCTTCGAGGGCCGATTCGAGGTGGGCGAGTCGGCTTTCGCGTTCGCGCCAGTCGCGCACGAGGGGCGGATCGGTATCGGCGGGTTCGGCGGCGAGCAGAGCGAGCAGGCGGGCCTGCCAGCGGGTTTCGAGGGCGGCTTCGGCGACTTCGGGCGGGCTGGCGGGGTCGAGGCCCCAGCGGGCAGCCACATCGGCCCAGAGGGGGGCCGGTTGGGGGGTGGGTTGGGTTGCGGGTTCCATGCGCTTGGCGTGCAGTCAGTTGGCTGCAAACCTATGCGCGGGTGCGGAGCCTGCCCCCAGGGGGGTGGTTCTGTCGCTGCAAAAATTGGGACCGAGGCCGCCATACCTCAACGAGCGGCCGGCTGCGCCAGCGGCTGGATGTCGTTTAAAGGGCTGGCGGTGGCAAAGGGAAGGAAGCGGACGTGTTTACTGCGCTGCGACGATGTACTGATAGGGTAAGCGGCTGGTATCGACTGCGAGGGGCTGCCAGCCGGCGGCCGCCAATTCCTCGGCCACTTGCTCGGGGCTGAGCTTGAAGCGGTCGGGGGGGCCGTGGGGCAGTTCGCCTTTTTTGAAATCGACGATGACCAGGCGTCCGCCGGGCTTGAGGCCCGCCCGGGCAGTGCGGAAGTAGTGGCCGCGGTTCTCGATGTGGTGGTAAACGTTGACCAGGAAGATGAGGTCGGCCTCGGCATCCTGCAGGGCCAGACGGTCGGCGGGTGTGATGCGGGTCTCGAGGTTGGTGAGGCCCAAACTGTCGGCACGTCGGGCAATGAGGTCGGTAAAACGCGGGTCGATGTCCAAAGCGACCACGCGGCCTGCCAGCGGGGCCAAGCGCAGGCTGAAATAGCCGGTACCCGCCCCTACATCGGCCACGGTCAGGCCCTGCAAAGGGCCAAGCGATTCGATCACGCGATCGGGCTGCTGCCACTGGTCTCTTTTGGGGTCGTCGAAACGTTTGACCAGTGCCTCGAAGGCCGTCTGGCTCATGTATTCGTTGGCCGAGCCGTGCTGGTGGTGTCGGGCCTGACTCTGAAGATTGGTGCCTGCCCGCTGGGTGCGGCAAGCACCGAGCAGCACGACCAGCAGCAAGGCCCAAAACCAGCAATCGTGCATTCGTATCAGCGAACCAGCCATTAATTATTCCGATCGGTTGAGGTCGTAAGAGCCAAATTTAAGCCAGGATATGGACAATAAATGGTAACTGGATTATGATGGCGGAGAGTCAGATGCGGGAATACACCTGCAAACGGACTGCCATAAGTCAAGGCCTGTCCGTCTGGAAGCTTATTTAGATTTTTTCAAAAATTCTGAAACATTTCAAAGACTGCAGATGTATTTTATGATGTAGATCATTTTTTCTTAAATTTAGACCAAAACCAAAAGCTGGACTTTGAACCCATGCTGAAACTCCCCGTATACCTCGATAACAACGCCACCACGCCCATGGATCCACGGGTGCTGGAGGCGATGCTGCCCTACTTCACGCAGCACTTTGGCAACGCGGCCAGCCGCAGCCATGCCTTCGGCTGGGCCGCCGAAGAAGCCGTGGACTA
>CALDDN010000037.1 GCA_937936615.1 uncultured Bacteroidia bacterium
CGAAAAGCCCAAGAGGCCCAGGTCGTAGTCCATCCCCGCAAGCTCGCCCAACTCGATGGGCAGAAGCTCGTAGTTCCACTCGGCTAGCTCTGCCGTCTTGTTGTCGGCAATCCGGTAGGCCTTGACCTGCTCGGGCGTCAGGTCGGTGGCCACGTGGACGGGGACCTTCTCTAGGCCCAGCTTCTGGGCGGCCTTCCAGCGGGTGTGGCCGACGACGATTACCCCTTCGGTGTCCACCACGATGGGTTGCCGAAATCCCCACTCCCGTATAGACCGGGCCACGGCCTCGACGGCCTGGTCGTTCTGCCGGGGGTTCTTGTCGTAGGGCCGGATGCGGCCCAGCTCCCAAAGTTCGATCTTCATGGTTGGCGTCCTTGCGTTGAAAGTCTTGACCACCGAAACAAACTCTGCCCAACCCCGGCCGCGTTCCCGCACGCCCCGTCAGGGGGTGTTGGCCGGGAAGTACCTAATAGGTGGGGGGGTATCGAATCCGTCACAGTCGAATCCGTCATTAGCCCCCATATACGCGCATACGCGCGTGTGCGCGCGTGCGGGGGTACGTGTGTGACACGAGAAGAGAGAGAAGAAGAAGTACTTATTATTGGCTTTACGGCGTCCGAATCCGTCACAAAACGGCTGTGACGGATTTGTGACGGATTGTGACGGATTCCAGAAAGCGATTTTCTCCATCTTCGCTGTTTTCCCAGGTCGGTTTGGAATCCGTCACAACCTTGTGACGGATTGTGACGGATTTGTGACGGATTCGACTGCATGCTGTTCATGTGAGGCGATAGCCCAAGGCGGTCTTGGTTCGTGTGGGGATCTCCACCGGTTGGATGTCCCCTTGCTGGACCAGGGTGCCGACGATCTGATCGAAGTCGGCGGCCTTGCAGTGCATCAGGCGCATGAGTTCCCGGCGTGGCATTTGGCCTCCTGCCTCGCGGAGCTTGCGCAGCAGCTTCAGGCATTCGGCGTGGAACTCGTTCTCGGCCACGTGCATGCTCGCCAGGAAGAGCATGCGACGGACCATGTGCTCGACGAATCGCACTGCCCAGGTGGCCACCTCTTCGTCGATCACGGGCGCGGATCGGTCTCGGCTCACGGCGTAGTTGATGGCCAGCCGCGTGGCGTTTTCGCTGGCCCGAGTCCAGAGGACGGCCTCCACGAGGTTCCCTTGGCGTGTGGCCGCGTCGTAGGCCTCGTCCGCCACTGTGGCGAAACGGTCGAGCACGGCGTAGCCGTCGTCGCTGTAGGGGACTACGGCCGGGGTGGGATGCTCGTCGTTCAGGTTGGGCTGCCGGCCGGTGGCCGGATCAACCGGGGCCGGGTTGTAGTCGCGCCACCAGGCTGCCATGTCGATCAGGTGCGGGGGAATCTCGCTCACGTCCCGCGGCCGCTGTTTGTGGCCCCGCTCCTGGGCATCGAGCACGATAGCCCGAGAGAACAGGCCGTTGGTCAGGAGCCTCGGGCTGAGGGCCTCGAAGAAGCACTCCGGCGTGGCGGTGCCGAAGATCACCAGGCCGGGTTGATCGATCTCGCCGCGCGGCTCAGGCTTGCGGTTGCGGTCGCGGGCTCGGGCGCGGGCCACGTGGACCTCGTCGGCCTCGGTGTAGAGCTGCAGCAGCATGGCCAAGAGCATGCTGGAGTAGGACTCCTTGGGCGAAGCGATGCAGCGTAACAGGTGGTCCACCTCGTCGGTCTGGTAGAGCATCTTGCGGTGCACGAGCATCTCGTCTTCGAGCCCCTGGCCGCTAGCGATCTGGTTGCCGACCATGCTGCCCATGCCCGCGCGGCCCAGCACGTAGGCATTGATCTTGCGAGGATAGGCCTTGCCGGTGCCGCTGCCGGCCAGGGCCAACAGGTACAAGTTGGGCCGCAGACCGCCGGGTTCGCGGACCTTCCGGCTGGCCAGGAACGATTGCAAAGCCATCGCCCCGCAGAAGGCCAAGGGCAAGTTCGGGTACCGGGCGGCGCTGAGACAGAAATCGATCACCTCGCCCACAAAGCCCGGCACTCGCAAGAGCGCCTCCGGCATCGGCCCTGGGTCGGGCGTCGCAGGCTCCATAAGGGGCGGTGGATCGCTTGGGCCGGCGATGCCCGACCGGTCCACCTCCTTCGGCACGCTACCATCGCTGCCGAAGCCTTGCGCTCGCAAGGCGGCCGCGGCAGCCGCGTAGTCGCCGCCATGTTCTAGCAAGGTATACACCGCAAATGGCGAGTAAGCACTCGCTGGCTCGAAGGGAGCGCCATTAGTAGAGAAACAATAAAACACGCCGTCCTTGAGAGTCGCACTACAGCCAGACTTTTTACCAGGCCGGCTCCAATATTCATTGCCGTCATTGCCAGCCGGCTTTATGAGCGTCCAGCCGTGTCGCTGAAGAACTGCTCGTACATCACCACGCTGGTTGAAGTCGTCGCCGGGGCGTCCATGAGTATCTGGGCCGCCGGCGCGGGTGCCGGCCGGCTGCGGCCAGTGCTCGTTGAGCGCCCACGCCGCCTCCAAGAGCGTCTCCCGCTCGGCTGCCGATAGGACCGGCAGATCGGCCAAATCGCCTTGAACCACTTCGTAGCCGGGCGTCGGCGCGCACAGGAACAGCCCGCCCTCGCCGCGAGTCTCGATCACTGTCAGCACGACGTGCCAGCGGCCCTGGGCGTCCTGCCTCGGCTTGTACGTCTTGCCGGCAATCGCCACCGCGTCGGGTCCGGGGACGATCTGCCTCCGCTCGGCCAGCTTCAGATTGCCGGAGACGGGCCCGTGGCAGCGATAGACGACGTGCCAGCCGTCCGAAGGCGATTGCTCGATGACCAGCCGGTCGGGCAGCGCCGGGTCGGACTGGCGCACTTTGTCATACCAGGGGTCGAACGCCTCGCCGCCGAGGTCGAAGTCGAGCATCTCCAAGTTGCCCGAGACGGCCCCGCAGACCAGGCACAGGGCATTGGCGCTGCGGCACCACGCCGTAAGCTGCTCTTCGCTGGGCAAGGCGTGCTGGAACTGCTTCCAGCGCGGCACCGCCGGGCGTTTCTGCGCCCGAATGGCCGGCAGCACGCACAAGCCTGCTCGTAGGTATCGCAATGCCGCTTCGATCATGCGCACTCCTGTTTTCGTGCCAGAATGTCCATCATCTCAGGCAGCGCCTCCTCGAAGTGACACACGCCTAATATGTTCCATGCAGCGTGTGCAAGGTGGTCTTCAGAATTGTCTCCGGCCAGATACAAGTAAATGTGCCGAATGGCGTGGTTGAGCATCACGCTGGCAGGTATGCCTTTCTGCCAGTTATGCTCGCCGTACTTGCGCGCTCCTTCGGCGCATGTCTCGGCCAGACGCCGTAAGCCGATTGGAGTGATCAAGTCCCAGCGCTCGCCATCGGCGTCAGTGCTTCGCACCGCGCCGGTAGAAAAGCGTGCCAGCTCTTCCTGTGGCAACATGACTTGTTCGCCAAGCGCTTCAACCTCTGGTTCGTACATGTCATTTCTCCTCAAAAAGGCACGTCTTCTAAATCGTCTACTAATTCTTCGATAGGCTTTGGTTTCGGCCCCAGCGTGTAACCGACGATGCGGTCGTACTTTTCGCCAGCGATGGAGCGAACCACGATTTTTTCAGTCCACGCCACGCCGCCGGCCTCGGCAATTTCGACGGCCTGCTCGGCCGTGTCAGGCACAGGGTCATGAGATCGGCGTCGCCACCATTGCTCGGCCTTCTGGCGCGCGTATCCGGTGTGCTCAAAACAAATCCATTCTGAGATATAAGTCCACTCATTGAGATAGTAATCAACTCGCATGGTTTTAGGGGCGTCAGGCGCAGCGTAGCGCTTCATATGAACGCGGTAGCGCAGATCAAAGACCTCGTACTCTGTATCGGTGACTTGATCAGATAGTACGCCGGCGTTGCTAGCCATTGCGTCGTGCTTCTGTCTTTCAGGCGGTGGGAACTCGAAACCGCACTCTGGGCAACGCGCATAACCGGCGGCTATTATTGCGTGACACTCGGAGCATTCTTTTGCAGGCGCTTTGCCGTCGCCACTGCCAACGCCGTTTGGAATGCGCAAGTCGTCTACAGGGCCGTGTCGCAAGGCGTTCCCGCCGAAATCGAGCACCAGGCAGTTCTGCTTGCTTGGGTGAAGGCGAAAACCGCGACCAACCATTTGATAATAAAGACCAGGCGACATCGTGGGCCGCAAAATGGCCACGCAGTCGATGTTCGGGGCGTCAAAGCCGGTGGTCAGCACGTTCACGTTCACCAGATACTTGAGCGGTTTGGCGTATTGGCCGAGCAAGTCGGCCGCATCCGGCTCGCCGCGAAAGCGGGCAATCAGTTCCGCCCGCTCCACGGCCGGCGTCTGGCCGTCCAGAAACCCCACCTCGCGGCCGGACATCTCGGCCAACACGCGGGCCACGTGCCGCCCGTGCCGCACGCCGGCGGCAAACACCAGCACGCTTCGTCTGTCGTGGGTGTAGGCGACGATTTCGGCACAAGCCTCCGCCACCAGCCGGTCGTCGTCCATCAGCAGTTCCACCTCGTCGGCCACGAACTCGCCGCCGCGGACGTGCAGCCGCCCGAAATCGGCCTTGTTGGCCCCGGCCTTTGTGACCAGCGGGCAGAGATAGCCGTCCCGGATCAACTCGCGCACGCCCACCTCGTAGCAGATGTGGTTGAAGATGCCCTCCGGCGTGCAGATTGGCCCGCTTGCCAAGCGAAACGGCGTCGCCGTCAGCCCGATCACCCGCAGATGCGGGTTGACGACCTTCGCCTCGGCCAGAAAGGTGCGGTACATCCCTTCTCCGTCAGGCGGAATAAGGTGCGCCTCATCGACAATCACCAGATCGAAGGCGTCTAGTTCACACGCTCGTTTATAGACAGATTGAATGCCGGCCACTATCGCCGGTTGGTCTGTTTCGCGACGTTTCAAACCAGCAGAGTAAATGCCGATAGGCACCTCTGGGCAAAGACGCCGAATCTTGTCGGCGTTCTGCTCCAAGAGTTCTTTTACGTGTGCCAGCACCAGCACACGGCCGTGCCAGCGTAGCACGGCGTCTTTGACAAGTTGTGCAATGACCCACGACTTGCCGGCCGCGGTGGGAAGCACCACAGCCGGGTTGTCGTCGCGAGTGCGCAGGTGCTCGTAGACGGCCTCGACAGCGGCCTGCTGATACGCTCGTAACTCAGTCATGTCGTTACTTCAGTTCCGTCTGGAAGAATACAACGCCGCCCTAAGATCGGCACTGTGTAGAGTGTGTCGCTGCGCCGGCCTAAATAGCCTAGGATGAAGGCGTGAACCCACTCGACTGGTCGGCCAGTGCCGTAAAGAGGCACTAGTCGGCAAAGACAGCCGGCGCTTCGCGCCTCGACAATGCGGCCTTGCGACCAAATGTTCTGCACGATCGAGGCGTCGGCGCGGTGAGTATGTGCGTGAATCACGCTCTTGCCTTGACTCATTATCAGATGATTCTTCGTAGCGTGCCGTGAATAAGACCAGCCGTGCACTGCCACGAGGCGCGAGTTGATCCGATAGTGCGGATAGCGACCGTTGGCTGAGCCGTATGGTATATAGATGCACTTGCGGCCTCGCGTGAGTTGCACGCGAGGAGCAAGCATTGAATACGCGCCGCGGCCTTCTGCCGTGGCGGCCGCCCAGCGATCCAGGCGATACTCGTGGTTGCCCTCTAAGAGCACCAGGCGACGGCAAGTCGCCTGGAGGCGGTCGAGCAAGGCGCAGGCCGTGTTCAGATCGTCGATATACTCTGTTTCTGGCATGCCAAAGGTCGGCGGATGGGCGCTGAACTGGCCGCAATCTAATAAGTCGCCAAGGCAGACGATCACGTCTGGCTGAATTCGTTCGGCGGCCTTGCACATGACCTCCAGCGCGACCTGGTGGTGGTGCGGCACATGCACATCGCCGAAAGCCAGTAGTGTCTTGCTTCTAGGTTTCATCATGTCTGCCTATTGCTGTTGAGCGAGTGTCAGATAGAGCTGAACTGCCAAACGTGGCAGGTCTTCGAGTCTGATGATTGCCAGCCATGGTTTTTTGTTGGCGCGATGAAGCACCAGCGGCACGTTCTGGCCGGCGTCTTCGGCCGCTTGCTCTAATGCCGCATAGAGACGCAAGGATTCGCAGCGTTTAACCTCGAAATGAACGCCTGCGATGGAAGTACGAATGTCAGGCGCCTCCTGATCGCCGCAGTACTGCCTGCCTCTGCGCGCCTCGACACGAAACAGCCGGGCGATCTCGGCCGCCGCCTCACGCTCGCCGCGGCAACCTTTGCGACGTGATTTCGCGCCCATTACGGCCTCCGCCACGGTGGTGTATTTGTTTGCGCCTGTTGCGGCCGGCCATTCAAGGCGTCACGCTTCTCGTAGCCTTTGATGACGTTGACAATCTCGTCGGTGTCTTTGCGCGTCTTGCAGGCGACTTTGATCACTAGCGGCAAGTTATGCAGTTCTACACTGTCGCGAGGCGTGAGCACGCCTACGGCGCGGCAAATTGCAGACAGTTCTGCTCTAGCGATCTTCATAGCAAGCTCATTAGGGTTATCTAAGTTAAGCCGCGCAAAGAGTTGCCGGCCCTTATGTTCGCCTTCGAGAATCAAGAAGACAAGTTCGAGGTAACTTCCTGTGCCGGCCTTGTTCGGCTTCATCTCTGAGGCTGTGATCATTGCGACATACCGCCCAGCCGGTATGGGTTCAAAATCATAGGTCGGTTCAACTTGGTTCGCGTCAAAATTGCCTAGATTCGCCATTTTCAGATCTCCTTTGACTGAGGTACAGGTGAAGTAATCGCCGCGACTAAGGCCGGCCATGACAACGGCAAGCTTTCAACGATGCCGTAGCGGTTCTTAGCCACCAGTTGCGGCGTCTCGCAAAGAACAAGTTCTCGGTTTTGGCCAACAAGACGAATTGCCCCTACGAAATCAGACCACTCGATCATCGTGTTGGCAAGGTCGGGGTGAATTTCAGGAGCTGATTTTTCAAGCTCAATCCCGTCGATCGTGGTGATCGAACGGCGTGCGGCATGCGCCAGAAGCAAAACCGCCACGCCAGAGTTAACAAGTCGATCAAGCACAGAAAGCAGATATTGATAGACGTAGTTTTTGAGTACTTGGCGGCCGTTGCCATAGCCGCCGTGCGAGCGATTGAGTGTCTGCTTCATGCCTGTTGGCGTACCATCGACGCCGGCCACGTGCTCCTCGATCCGCCGCAGGAGCCAGTCGATCGAGTCGATCACCACCGTCTGGTATTCGTGGCCGCCTGCGGCCAGGCCGTCGAGCCAAGGCACAATCTCTGGCCAGCTAGCAAGATACGGCGTGCGATGGCACTGCACGTGGGCCGCACCGTTTTCGCAATCGACAATTAGCGGCCGATCGGCTGAGGCGCCGAAGGTGGTTTTCCCCGAACCAGGCGAGCCATAAATAATGCCCTTCGGCGCGCGAAGGTTTGATTGAGTCAAAATCATATCAGGTAAAGGCATAGTGTTTTTCGTCTCCTAGACAGTTGAAGTCAGATAGTTCAAAAAAGGCCGATCGCCTTCTGGTGGGGCAGCGATCTTCTTTTTTTGTATGCCTACCCAGCTTTGCGAGACCAGATAGGCGATCGGCCTTTTAGATGAACTCGAACACACGGCATTCTTCGTAACCTGTTGGCCAGGTGTCGGTGGCCATGCATTGGCGCAACTGCTCGATGGCAGCCTCGTTCTCGCGTCTGGCCTGCGCCATGTCGTCTGGACGAATTCTCCAAATGCCAGAGCGGTACGGTTCTTTCTTCTCTACGGCGATGAAGTAGACAGGCGATGGCAAGGAAAGCACCTGTGACAGCACTGCTTGATAGAAAGCAACTTGATGAACGTAGCAGTAGCGCCGTGCGTCTGCCTCAAACCAGTCAAGATCGTCGCAAGTCTTCAGGTCTACGATTCCACGGTGTGGCGAAAACCAGTCTATGCGAATCTGGCATGGCATCTGGCAGTACTCGGTGCGCACGACGCCCTCTGGCACGCCTTCGCGAAGCAGGTCTAATGCTAATTTGTGCTCAAAAACCGCTAAGGCCATGTTTTTCACCAAGTCGTGCTGTTGCAAGGTGAGCACCGGCTTGCCTTGCTGAGCGGCCCACTCAGCGAAGGCTTTGGTGTTGGAGCCGTAAAGTTCGCCGGTTTTCGGGTTAACCGGCCCACCGACGGCGTACTGCTCCTCGAAGGCTTTGCGGCCTTCGAGCACCATCGTGTGCAGCGCTCGGCCAACCAGGTACGCCGGCCGGTCTTCGTCTTCGATCAAGCCCAGCTTCTTCTTGCGGTACAGCAGCGGGCAGCGGCGGAAGTCGGCCAACTGGTGGCTGGTGAGGTGTTCCGCGGCCTTGGCCTGGTAGACCTCGGCCGATTCGCGGCTTAGAAACGACGTGACGTCAGACATCGAAGAATCTCCTTGTGCCTATAGTGTGAGCAGGCGACTGCGCCGCGACAGTTTGTTCGGCGCTTTCAGTTATTATTTATGCCGTTTGCAGTCGATCTGTCGGGCTTTTCAGGCGTTTTCTAGCCCAGCCTCCTCGAAGTAGTGACGCGCCTCGTCAATTGCTTGACGTACTTGATGTCGCGAAATGCCTAACTCTCTAGCCACTGAGGCTACTGTACCAGACATCAGACGACGACAAATGTCACGAAGCCGCTCTGGCATTTTAGCCATAGCAACATCGATAGCCTCTGTCTGTTCTAGGCGCGCAATCGAGTCTTCAGACAGCGTGCCTAGTCGATTGGCGACATCTTTCGAGGAGACTGTATTAGAAAGCGACTTTAGATCATCGCCGATGGTGCAGTCGCTCTCGAGAGACAGCGGCTGCATACCGTTGCCGCGCTTTTGCCGCTTGCGGCTGCGCAAAAGCATGGCCGCCGCACGTGAGACTATGCGGTCAAGAAAGGTCTTTAGTGACGCACGAGTCGAGTCGAAACGTTCGATCTGTTGAAGCACAGCTAACAAAAGTTCCTGCTCGATGTCTTCGCGCTCATTAGCATTGAAATCGCTTCGGCGGCAAAGCTGCCTAGCTTTGACTTGAATGAGCGCCTTGACGTACTCGGTGACGACAAAGTCTTTGCCTTGCGAAATTTGCCGTTCCTGCTGGTTCATAATTCGTCTCCTTGTTTAAGAGATCTCGAAGCTGGTTTCCTGTGCGCTACGAGCACACATACCACGACTAATTTTAAAAGGCAATTGGCAATTTTTTGTCATAAGTCATTGCTGGCAAAGAACTTAAGAACTATCGTTACGAAGAAAACGAAACCGCCGGCTGCCGCCGACAGTCTCGTTTGTGAGTGACGCATGATTTTAACGGCGTGATCGACGCGGCGTGAACGAGCCGCTATCTCGAACCGGAATTATGAACAGCCCATGCTGTTGCCACAGTTGCGACAAACGTAGCAATTGCCGCACCGCCAAGTGATGGCGCCACACTGGTCGCATGGCGGGGCGTCGTCTTGAAAAAACACCTCGGCCTTCACGGCGGCTTGGGATCGCTCTACTTCTGTTTTCGAGCCGCCGGGCGGTTGTTCGCTGCTGGAAGAGCCTCCTATCTCTGCTTGCCGTTGAACCTCCCGATACCCGGGCAGAAACGTCAAGCCCATCCAGCGGAAAATATAATCCACGATGCTCTTGGCGTACCGAATTTCCGGGTTGGAGGTATAGCCCATCGGTTCAAACCGGGTGTTGGTAAACTTATTTACATAGACCTCCAACGGCGCCCCATACTGCAAGCTCATCGAAACGGCTGTGCCAAAGCAATCCATTAGGCCGCTGATGGTGCTGCCTTTTTTGGCCATCGTGATAAAGAGTTCTCCCGGCCGGCCGTCTGGATACATGCCGACGGTAATATAGCCCTCATGCCCGGCCACGGAGAACTTATGGGTGATGGAGTTTCGGGTATCGGGCAACCGTTCGCGTCGAGGCGACGGCATGGTCTCAGCGGCCGATTCTTCTTTCTCCTTGTCTTCCTTTTTAACCGTAAGAACCTGCATATTTTTGGAGCCGTCGCGATAGACGGCCAAGGCTTTCAAGCCCAATCGCCAACCTTCCATGTAGGCGTCGCGGATATCCTGGGGCGCCGCGTCTTTAGGCAGGTTGACGGTTTTGGAAATGGCCCCGGAAATGAACGGTTGCGCCGCGGCCATCATCAGAATATGCGCCCGCCAAGAAATGGAGCGGGTTCCTCTGGCCGGCTGGAACGCACAGTCGAAAACCGGCAAATGCTCCGGCTTCAGCTCTGGAGCGCCTTCGATGGCGCCTTCTCTGTCGATGTATTCTAGAATGGATTGGATTTGGTCGTCTGAGTAGCCCAGGGTGCGTAGGGCCAAAGGGACCGTATTGTTGACAATCTTCAACACGCCGCCGCCGGCCAGTTGTTTGTATTTGACCAGAGCGATGTCCGGTTCAATGCCGGTTGTGTCGCTGTCCATCATGAAGCTGATGGTCCCTGTGGGGGCCAACACTGTAGCTTGCGCGTTGCGGAACCCGTAGCGTCGGCCTTCCAGAAGCACCTGGTCCCATATGTTGCGGGCGGCTTCCATAAGCGCCTGCGGAGCGTTCTTGATCTTCTGCACCGCGTCCCAATGCATCTCCATGACATGGAGCATGGGGTCCCGATTCCGCTCGAAGGCGTCGAAGGGGCCCTTGACGGCGGCCATTTCGACGCTGGTTCGGTAGGCTGCCCCGGTCATGATCGCTGTAACCACGCTGCAAAAACCACGAGCTTCGTCGGAATCGTAAGGCAGACCGCTGGCCATCAACAGACCGCCCAGATTCGTATAACCTAGGCCGATCGGCCGGAACCGATGGCTATTTTCGGCGATCTTTTTGACAGGATAACTAGAGCGATCGACCAGGATTTCCTGAGCAATGAAGACGATCCGGCAAGCGGCCGCAAACGCTTCGGCGTCAAACGAGCCGTCCTCCCGGCGGAACTTCATTAGGTTCATGCTGGCCAGATTGCAGGCCGAATCATCAACAAACATATATTCAGAACAGGGATTGGAGGCGTTGATTCGGCCGGAGTTGGGACAGGTGTGCCAGCGGTTGATGGTGCTGTCATACTGGAGGCCGGGATCGCCGCAGACCCAGGCGCACTCGGCCATAGCATCCATCAGATCGCTGGCGCGGTAGGTAGGGCCTTCTTTGGTCGGATCGGTAACCAAATGAGTAGTCCACATCTGATCGGCTTCCACCGCCTGCATGAACTCGTCGGTTACGCGGACAGAGAGATTGGCGTTTTGGAAAAACACCGAATTCATCGCCTCTTCGGGGCTGAGGCCTTTTTCGATGAGCAAGCGGGCCTTCTGCTCCTCGCGTCGCTTGCACTGGATGAATTCCAGGATGTCGGGATGGGTGATTTTCAAGGATTGCATTTTGGCGGCCCGCCGCGTCTTGCCGCCGCTTTTGACGACCGCTGCAATCTGATCGTAAACCCGCATAAACGAGAGCGGCCCCGAAGGCTTGCCGCCGCCGGAAAGTTTTTCCCGGAACGAGCGAAGCGTCGAGAGATCAGTGCCCGTGCCGGAACCGAACTTGAACAACATCGCCTCGCTGCGGGCTAACTTCATGATGTCTTCCATGTTGTCTTGCACGCTTTGGATAAAGCAAGCGGAGGCCTGAGGATATTCATAGGAATTTTCCGGCTGCTCTGCTTGGCCTTTTTCGGCGTTCCAATGCCAAGTACACTGAGCGCCCTTGATCCCGTATTGATGATACAGGCCCACATTGAACCAGACCGGCGAATTGAACGAGGCGTACTGGTGCAGACAAAGCCAGACCAGTTCCCGATAGAACCGCTCGCCGTCGGCCTGGGTAATAAAATAGCCGTCGGCAACGCCCCAATCGGCGATCGTTCGGGCCACCCGATGGATCAATTGGCGTATGCTTTTTTCTCGTCGAGGCGTGCCAACTTCACCGTAGAAGTACTTGCTGGCCACCACGTTGGTGGCCAACTGACTCCACGTAATTGGGAATTCGCAATCTATCTGCTCAAAAATTACTCGCTCCGTCGCATCTTTTATCGCGGCTGTGCGTTTTTCCCACTCGACAGTATCGAACGGGCTAGCCACATTTTCTGAACAAAAGCGAGCTTCAATCTTTAAACCGAAGGGAGAGAACTTGACAGCCATATTTGACGCTCCATACAAAGGAAATCTTCTCAGAAATTCCAAAAGCCGACAATCAATGGCATATCGGCGCACAAGACTCAGAATAACGGCACAGCGATCTTGGCGTCTGCTAGCGACTGGCAGCAAGGACGCACAGTCTCCTTGGCGATGCCAACCGCGGCAATGGCGAGGCCGATCATGCACCATGGCTCCTTACAGCACCAAGAGAGTCGAAAAGCCGATGCCAGGCGGCCAAGAACTGCACATGCTACTCGATCACTTCGCTGATAATTGTCGTATCGGCACTGGCTTCGGCGGTGAGGATGACCACGCCGACCTCTTTGGCAATCTTGGCGATTTCAGCCCGGTTGACCGGGTCGAGGGCATCCCACGCTTCTTGCGGCATGGTAACCATTCCGCCCTGGCCCAGTTGCTCGACGGCAATTTCAAGGGCAATACGCCATCGTTCGCCTGGGGAAAGCTCGCCGAACGGCTCGACGCCTCGGTCTGTATCGACAACTAGTCGTTCGTCCTCAATGCGCAGGCGTTTGGTTACCTTGCCGACCATATCAGAGAGTACATCTTCGGTCGCATTGGCCGCATGGCGAAACTGTTCGGCATGCGCCTGAGCTTCGGCCAATTGATATCGCATGGCAGCTCGACGATCCCATAGCGCCACCTGGTGAATGAGCTCTTGCATGTCTTGCGAATAGCGTTTTTTTATGTCAAGCAGTCGTTGCGCCGTCTCGATCTCTTGATCGCTTACGATAGTGATCTCTTGATCGACGACTTTTCGCAATTGCGCAATCTGCTCTTGGCGTTTGATTGCCTCTTCCCGTTTGTGCTGTAGTTGCGTTTTGCGCTCACGAGCTGCTGCAAGAGCTTGTTCTAGTTTGCGAATTTTCTCATCTAGGTTGGCAAGTTCGCCGTTGATTCGCTCCGCGCTGTCGTGGTCTGTTTCTTCTAATTCAGCAAGAGCTTTTTTTGCCTTAGCGATCTGCTC
>CALDDN010000038.1 GCA_937936615.1 uncultured Bacteroidia bacterium
GGTTGAATTCATCGGTGCCCGGCTCGAAACGGGCGCGACCGCGGGTCAGGCCCGAGGCAAAGGCATTGGCCTGCTCGGCGGGCAGCCCCAGCTGCTGCTGGATGACCGCGGCCATGATGGGCTGCAGGGCGCGGTTGTCGCCGTCGGCAAAGGCACGGGCATCGGCATCGTTGAGGGGGTTGAGGGTCGGACGGCCAGCCGCCTGCAGCACGCCATTGAGCAGCGGATTGAGGGTCGGCGAAAACGCCAGCAGATACTGCGAGAACCAGTCCTGATGAGCCTTGGCGCGGCTGTTCAGGTTGATGCCCGTAAAGCGCGTGTCATACGAATCGCCCGCGTTTTCGAATGAGCCATAAGCCCGCACGAAGAAATCCGCACCCCGTGCCTCGAGCTTGTGGATGTGATGCTCGAAATCGGTCAGTGTATTGCGTGAGACCGACTGGTAGATCGTTGTGCCCCGCGAGTAACGCGAATTCCAGATCAATTCCACCTTCGGCGATAGTTGGTAGTGCAGGGCGGCATCGGCTTTCAGGTTGTAGGAGTCGTAGTTGGCCAGGTCTTTTTCGTCGTATCCCGTACGGGCGATGAGCACCGGCTCAAAAACGATGGGCACGTTGGGCAGGCCCGGTAGCCGGAAGTCGGGTCGGAACAGGTTGTTGACCTCGCTGCCGTGGCGGTTGAGGCCGTCGTAGCCCGGGTTGCCCGGACCGCGACCGAAACGTTCGACATTGGTCGTTCCTGCGTAGTTGGCCACGTCCATGTAGTCGGTGGCAAACCAGTCGGTGGCGCGGTTGTAATGGAAATTGACTTTGCCGGCCAGCCGGTCGCTGAACTTGTGCGCGTAGCGGAAGGCAAAGTCCGAAACAGGAGCCGGGTCGGTATCGATGCCATCGAGGTGATTGGCCCCGAGGCGTACCATGGCACTCAGCCCCGTGTATTGAAAGGGCGATTTGGTCTGCACCTCCATCATGCCATTGAAGGCGTTGGGGCCGTAGAGGGCCGATGCCGCCCCCGGAATCAGCTCCACCGAGGCTATGTCCAGATCGTTGGCACCATTCAGGGCGTTGATCGGAAAGTTGAGGCCCGGAGCCTGCAGATCGAGGCCATCGAGGCGGTGGACGAAGCGCACGTTGGCCGGCGAGTTGAAACCACGGGTGTTGACCGATTTGAACGAAACGCTCGAGATCATCTGATCGACTCCCTTGAGGGTTACCACGGCATCGTAGGCCGTGAGGGTGGGCAGCTCGCCTATGGCCCGCAAATCGAGTTTCTCGATCGAAACAGGTGACTCGACGATGCGTTCGCTCACCCGCGAGGCCATTACCACTACCTCGTCGGCCATGATCGATTCTTCTTCCAGTTTAACCTCAATGCTTTTCTGGTCGATGGTTACCAGAATGGTTTTTTTGGCGTAGCCGACATACGAAAAGACCAATGGTGTGGGCACGGGCAGCCCCTCGCGCTTGAGGGTGAAGCGGCCCTCATCGTTCGAAATGGCCCCCCGCACCGTCCCTTCCACCTGAATATAGACTCCAGAGAGGGGCTCCTTGGTCTCGGCATCGCGCACGATGCCGTCGATCGTGGGACTGGCCGGCTGCTGCTGTGGCGGCCCAGCTTCGCGCGGCTTGGGCGGCGGAGGCGGCGGCTCGATGCGGGCACGCCCCTTGCGGCGGATTTCGTCCTGAGCCTGCACGTTGACTTGGATAACCAATACAAGGGCTGAAAAGACGAGAAAGCTAACGAACAATCGTATAGAGCACTTCATTGCTTAGACTTACTTTGCATTTTAAGGCAAAATAAAAGGTTTCCTAATACGCACCTAAGCCAAAAGGTCTGAACGCCGCCTGTGTGCTGTCAGCAGTTCGGAATCGCTGTGTGGAAAACGGTTTTCAGCCAACGAGTGTACGCCCCACAAACGTGAAGTTTATACCGACGTTGAGCCGCCCGCCGGCCCCCAGCTGCGTGCCCAGCAAATCCTGAACAAGCGGCTGCTGCCCTTGAACCAGCAGACCCCAGCGGCCCCGCACCCACTCGAATCCCACCACCCCAAACAGCAGCTGACCCCCTGTACCGTACTGGTAACGGCCTTTTTCGAATTCGCCGTTGAAATTTTCGTAGTGTCCCCCCACATGCGGAATGACATGCCGCCGACGCTGCCCGCGGATGCGCTGAAAATCACGAAAGACGGTAGCCGTCAGGGTGTAAAGATTGGCTGTGCGGAAACCCGCCGGATTGGCCGGGGCAAAGCGGCCCAAAGCCTGCAGCCAGCCGCCCCAAAGCCCTTGACGCAATCCCAGGCTGCTGCCCAGCATGGCTACCGGCACGCCTGCCCCGGGCAGCAGGTGCGATTCGGTGGCGTTGCGGGCAAAGCGACCCAAGGGCAGCTGTCCTCCGGCCTGCAGCAGCCACTGTACCGGATGCCCTCCGCTGTCTTGCTGGACGACTGCCCACGAAGCCAGCACCGTCGGGTCGCCCCAGCCCCAGTAGCGTTGGGGTGGGCTGGCGATCCGCTGGCGGTTGTCCACATAAGGCACAATAGCCAGCACCTGCCAGCGTGTAGTCAGGAAAAAGGCACCCCGCAATTCCCCCGTCAGGTGGCGGCTGTAGTCGTTCGGGTCGTAGCGTGGTTCACTGCTGCCGTGCAGGCTGGGGTCGTGTGCTGTTTTGAAAAGCGGGTGGGGCTGGTCGGTATCTCCTGTCGGCAGCCGGACATACCCGCCATAAACTCGCGACCGAAAAACCAGCTCCAGCCGATGCCCTACCTGATTGGGCCGCACGCCAACGAATATTCCGCAGACATCGCAGGCTTGCGCCTCGGGAATGGTATTCGGTATAAGAAGTAAAACGAACAGAACGAATCGGGGCAACCGTTTCACGGTCGGTGGCGGGGGTCGGTGATGAACTCGGGATCGGTCAGGCTGTGCAGAAAAGCGATAAGCTGCCGTTTTTCGGTTTCACTCAACTCGAAAGGGCGCAGGAAATGGCTTTTGTTGCGGTGGCGGCGTCCGCCGCTCATGTAGTGCTCGATGACAGCTTCGAGGGTGGGCAGGCTGCCGTCGTGCATGTAGGGGGCTGTCAGGGCTACGTTGCGCAGACTCGGCACCTTGAAGCGGCCCACATCGCGGGGGTTGCCCGTGATGACCGCCCGCCCCGAGTCGGGGTACACCTCGTAGAGGCCGTTGTTCTGGAAGCTGAAATCGCTGAGGAGCACCCCTGTATGGCAGTGGAAGCATTCGGCCCGCTCGCTGAAAAAGATTTCCTTGCCGGCTTTCTGGTCGGCATCCAGGGCCGAGGAGTCGCCCAGCAGGTAGCGGTCGTAGGGGCTGCGGCCCGATATGAGGCTGCGCTGGTAGGCGGCCAAAGCCCGTGTCAGCCCGAAGAGGTCAGGTTCGCGGCCATAGGCCTGCTGGAAGAGGGCCCGATACTCGGGATGCTCGCGCAGCCGCCGTTCGGCCTCGGGCAGGGGCAGGTCCATTTCCAGCGGATTTTCAATCGGGGCCAGGGCCTGCAGCTCCAGCGTACGCACGCCACCGTCCCAGAAAAAGCTCGTATGCCAGCCCACGTTAAAAAGGGGCATCGAATTGCGCAGGGTTTTCTGCCCGCGGATGCCGATGCTCAACGGGAGGTTGTCAGCAAAGGCCAGTTCCTGGTGGTGGCACGAGCCACAGCTCACCGTCTGGTCTTTTGACAGAATCGGGTCGAAGAAAAGCCGCTTCCCCAAGGCAATACGCTCGGGGGTAGGCTGGTTATCCTCGGGGATGTGCAGGGGCGGGAAGTGGGGAGGCAGTTCGTAGCTGAAAGCCGCCGGAGGGGGAGCGGAATCCGGGTCTTTGGCGCAACCGACCGTCAGGATCAAGAATAGCAAAAGTGCGTACCATTCAGGGGGCGACATTCGAAAGTGAAACGAGGGAATTTTGCTCTTCATGGTCTCAGTCGGAGTTTTGATCCACGCCTGCCAGGTCTTTATAACTGACACAAAACTAAGCCTTCAATCCCGAAAACAGCTGCGATCGGCTGGGATGCCAGCCTTGTACTTGTGTTTAATTTTTGTCAGATTAAAGAACGTGCACATTTCCTGTTTGGTTGCCCTGAAGCCAGTCGGGCTGCTGGCGAATCAGCTCGACGACGAACTCGCCTGCACGGTCGATGGCTGGCTTGATTTTCCAGCGGGCAGGGTTGCGCGGTTCCACCCGATTGGAAATGCTTCGAAACTGGTAAAATGGCGCGGGCGCAAAGCAGTGCCCCACCTGAAAAAAAGCCGCGCCTTCCATGCTTTCGAGAGCCGCATCGGGCACATAGGTTCGCACGCGGCGGATGGATGCTTCGTCGCCCGAAACGGCCTGTACCGTGGCAGCCTTGACCTTGGGCACCGACAACGGCGACCGATGTGGATTGGTAAAGCCGTTATAAAACGGTATGCGTGTCCCGTCGGACTCCAATGGGGTGGTCGATTCGATTGAGTGTTGCAGGTGCGGTTGCGAGTGCTTCTCGGTTACCCTTGTATTGGCGTATTCGATGTTGACAAAACCCAGCTGCTGCAGGTCGCGGAAGCCGTCGGGCGTATGGGCACCCAGGTCGGCGTACGTATCTTCGATCACCTCGTAGACCTCCTGTGCCAGCGGCAGGTCGGGATCATACGAACCCGCGATGCCCAACTGAATCATCGGCACAGGGGTATATTGCGTCAGCATGAGCATGCGGCTCAGGTGCAGGGCTGTATTGGCAGCCCCGATGCCACAGACGCCAAGCATCAGCTGCCAGTCGCCGTGCCGGTATTCATGGCAAAGCCAGCCTGCGTTGAGTCTCGCAGAAGAAACAGAATGGGGTTTGCCAAAAGCTTTGAAAAGCGGTTCAGCTTCCTGAAGAGTGGCGCAGATCAGCCATACGCCGGGTGCATTTGTTGGGTTGGAATCCACACTAGACACCTTCAGGCTGCTTGGCTTGGATCAAAGGGAAGTCATTGCTATTTCATGCGCCCATCGACGGTCGGTCGGCCGATCGATTCGTAATAAAAGCCCTGTTCTTCGAGGAGGAACGGCTCATAGATGTTGCGGCCATCGAAGATGACCGGCGCTTTGAGCAGCTGCTTCATACGCTGGAACTCGGGCGTGCGGAACTCGTTCCATTCGGTAACGATGGCCAGGCAGTCGGCCTCCTGGAGAGCATCGTAGGGGTTGGCTGTCAGTTCGATGTTCAGGTCGGGGTGGTACTTGCGCAGGGCTTGCATCGCTTCGGGGTCGAAAGCCACGACCGAAGCCCCTGCCGCCAGCAAATCGCGGAAGAGTGTCAGCGAGGGGGCTTCGCGAATGTCATCGGTATTGGGCTTGAAGGCGATGCCCCAGACGGCAATGCGCTTGCCGCCGAGGTTGGGGCCATAAAAAGCCTCGATTTTTTCGGTCAGGCGGTGCTTTTGTGCGTCATTGACGGCCATGACAGCTTCCAGAATCCGGAACTCGTAGCCTTCCTGTCTCGCTTTGAAATGCAGGGCCTGTACGTCCTTAGGGAAGCAGGAGCCACCGTAGCCCACACCCGCAAACAGAAAGCGCGGGCCGATTCGGCTGTCGGTACCCACCCCCCGCCGCACCAGGTCGACGTTCGCCCCAACGCGTTCGCAAAGGTTGGCCACTTCGTTCATAAAGGTAATTTTGGTGGCTAAAAGGGCGTTGGCGGCATATTTGGTCATTTCGGAGCTGCGCTCGTCCATAAAAATAACGGGATTGCCCGACATGAGAAACGGCTTGTAGAGCCGCTCCATGACCGTGCGCACGCGGTCGCTGCCTGTACCCACGACCACTCGTTCGGGCCGCATGAAGTCCTCTACGGCCATGCCCTCACGCAGGAACTCAGGATTGGAAACCACATCGAATTCGACAAGCGTTTTGCCGGACATCAGCTCGCGTACCCGGTCGGCGGTACCGACGGGTACGGTACTCTTGTTGACGATGATGCGGTAGGCCGTCATCAGCTCGGCGATCTGGCCCGCTACCTCGAGCACATACTGCAGGTCGGCCGATCCGTCTTCCATCGGCGGGGTGGGCAGGGCCAGGAAGATCAGCTCGGCGAACTCGACGGCCTGGGCCAGGCTGTCACTGAAATGCAGCCGGCCTTCACGGATGTTGCGTTCAAAAAGCGGCTCGAGGCCCGGCTCGTAGATGGGCACTTGGCCCCCCCGCAGCTGGGCCAGCTTTTCGGGGTCGTTGTCAATGCAGAGCACCTGGTTGCCTACTTCGGCGAAGCAGACCCCCGTAACCAAACCGACGTAGCCGGTACCGATGACCGAAATGTTCATGAAGGGCAGGAATGCGGTGAAAATTGTATAGCTTGCTTCTTGCAAGCCATGAGAAGTCGCAAAGTTACGCCTTTTTGGGTGGTGCTGGCCGTGCTGGTGGTGGCGGGTCGGCCCGCCCGCAGCCAGCAGAGCATTGCCGATTCGACCCTGCTGCTGACGATGCTCCAGGTCAGTTATGGAGCCTACTTGCCCCAAGGCGATCTGGGCCAGCGTTTCGGTTTCAGCAACCTCATCGGTGCCGAGATCGGCCCCAAATTCAAATCGAACTGGTACCTTATTGGCGGGGGGCACTTTCTGTTCGGGGATGTGGTGCGCGAAAACCAGCTCTTTGTGCAGACGGCCTTCAACCTTACGATCACCGATCCGGTTACGGGACAATCGTCTACGTATTCGGGATGGCTCGACCGCGACGGGCTGGATTTTGTGCCTACCCTCAACCTGCGGGGTTTCACGGCCAGCATTCGGGCCGGTAAAATCATCGAGGGCCTCCGATTTCGGGGGCTCAACCCCAACTGCGGCCCCTTCATCGAAGCCGGGGTGCAGGCCATCCAGCACCGCATCGCCATCAGCAGCCCCGATAACGCCCCCTACCTCTACGGCGACTACCGCAAGGGCTACGACCGCCTGACGCGTGGTGTGGGCGCACTCTTTTCGGTCGGCTACCGCGTCTTCAGCAACAGCCGTTACATCAACGGCTTCATCGCCCTGGATTACCAGCATCACTGGACCCGGGGGCTGCGCTACAACTTCGACCAACGCCGCTACGACGACCGCTTGCGCGACGACATCCTGCTGGGTCTGCGCATCGGCTGGTGTTTCCCCATTTACCGTCAGGCTCCCGAGGGCTATTATTATTACTGACTGCCGATCCGTTCGGGTATCACCGGCAGTTCACCAGCTGAAATCTTCGCCATTGAGAAAACAATCCTGGGCGAAACGGGCCTCGGCACTCAGGCGGGCATGGGCATTGAGACGGGCCGAGAAGAGTAAGCCTTCGAGCAGGGGCAGGTCCTGCACGTCGGCCAGAAGCCGCTTCGTCAGTTCCATGGCACCGCTGGAATTCTGGAGGATCAGCTCGCTGCATAACGTATCGAGCGCATCTTCGATGCCATCGGCAGGTGCGATGCGCGAAACCAGTCCCATGCGCTGGCCCTCTTCGGGGCCTATGGCCTCGCCCGTCAGAAAAAGGCGGCGAGCCGCCCCGTTGCCCACCTTCCGCGTAACAAACGCCAGCATGGGGGCGGGAATCTGACCGAAGCGAACTTCGTTGAAGGCGATCTGCACGGTCTCGGCACAGAGTACCAGATCGGAAACGGCCAGCAGCCCCGCTCCAGCACCGTAGGCGTTGCCCTCGACGACGGCTACGACGACTTTCCGCATCTTGAAGAGCTGTTCGTAAAGCTCGATCAGGTGGTTGGTATCCTGAAGCTGGGCATCAAAGTCGTAGGCTTGCAGTCTGTGGAGGTAAGCCAGGTCGAGGCCGGCACAGAAGACCGGTCCTTCGGCTCGCAGCACAATGATTTTAACTTCCTCGTCCCGCTCAGCCTGGGTGAGAGCGGCTTTGAGGTCGCGTATGAGAATGTAGTCGAGGGCGTTACGCTTCTCGGGGCGTGCCAGCGTCAGGACGGCGCGGCGTGTGAGCCGCTGGTAGGCCAGGGTTTCGTAGACCGGATTCATGGGCCATCACTTGCCTTTCAGGGCTAGGCCTTCCAGAATTTTGGCCGAATCCTCGGGGTAGTTCTGTATGGCAGCGTTTTTCTGCGCTTCGCGGCTGGCTTCAAGGGCGGCCTCGTATTTTTTATCGCGCAGCAGCAGGGCCGCTTTGGTGTCGTAGTACTCGGCGCGGTTGCCCTGTCGAATCAGGGCATTGATCCACTGCATGGGTTCGGCGGGGATGTCGTCAAGGTCGGCCGTGATGAACTGGACGGCGCACCAGTGCAGCAGAGGTGGTTCGAGCTGCCGGCTTTCAAAGCGCGGGTGTACCAGCCGAATGAAGCCTGTATAGTCGCGTGCTCCCAGCGCATAGGCCGCGTCGATGAGCCAGAGCTGCTCGCCCAAGCCGTTCTGGCGGGCGCGGGCCACCACGCCATCGAGCAGCAGGTCTTCTTTGCGGCCACCCAGCTGACGGGCCTCGGCTACCAGCGCAATCAGGCTATCGGACTTGAAAGCCTGGGGTTCGGTGATCTGGCGGCTGTAGTCGGTTTTGATTTTGACGTAATCCTCGAACTTGAAGTGGCCTACAGCCCCTGACTTTTTGTCATCTTTCTTGCTTTTGCGCAAGGAGCTGCCTTCGGCATACTTGTTCAGTTCCTGCAGGAAGGCCTCAGGCGGACGATAGCCCGTGAACCGGCCGATTTCTTCGGCTTTGGCATTGAAAAATACGATAGTGGGTAGAACCTGAATCTGGTACTTGGCCGCAATCATTTTGTTTTCTGCCTGATCTACGTCCATTTTATAGGCCAAAAAATGCTGATTGGCAAACTCGCCCACCCGTTCGTCGCGGAAGGTCGTGGCGTTGAGCATCTTGCAGGGGCCGCACCACGTAGCCCAGAAGTCGATGAAAAAAGGCTTGTTCTGCTTTTTGGCTTCACGCATCAGCTCGTCCCAGCTGCCTTTATAAAACTTGATGCCTTTGTCGTCGCTTGCAGCAAGGGCCAGGCTTTGAATGCCGATCCAGGCCAAAATCGAAATCAATATCAACTTTTTCATCGGAAACAACTTGGCGCAATTGCTGTTCAAAAGTTCGGAATTTGGAAAACAAAATCAAACCCAAGGTGAAGCGGAAAGCAAAAAACGGGCCGAATGCTCAGAGCTCTATCCGCTCCAGCACGCGGGCCAAGTGGTCGATAACGACCTCGACGGCTTTGTCGATGGCGTGATTCGAAGGGATGACCAGGTCGGCCTGATGTTTGAAAGGCTCGATAAACTGCCGGTACATGGGCATGACAAACTGCTGGTACATTTCCATGACCTCCTCGATGGGATAGCCGCGGTCGCTGACGTCGCGGCGGATGCGGCGAATGAGCTTGATATGCTCCTCGGCATCGACAAAGATGCGCAGATCGAATAGGTGTTCCGCTTCCGGTACATAGAACACAAAGAGGCCCTCGACGATGAGAATGGGGGCCGGTTCGTAGCGGATCAGGTTGGGGCTGCTGCCCTGGGGGTTGTTGTGGAAGTATTCGCGTATTTCGACGGCCTGTCCCTGCAGCAGGGCATCAAGGTGCTCGCGAAACAGGCCCATGTTCATGGCACTGGGGTGATCGAAATTGACCTGACCCTGGGCATCGCGGGGCTGGTCGGCCAGATCGTAGTAGTAATTGTCGAGGGAGATAATGGTCAGCTCCTTGCTGCCGAAGCGGTCGCCCAATTGCTTGAGCACATGCGTTTTACCCGAGGCACTGCCTCCGGTGATGCCGACGAGATAACTGCTGCTGTTTTTCATGCCGAGACGGCTGGCATTGGTCTGGACTGAATCGGGTTACTGCAATTTGGCTGGTTGGCCGCGCCGTCGGGCCGGCCAACCAGTCTCCAAAGAAAGCGAATGCTTACCAATCGGTATACCTTCAGGGTTTGAGCTGGGCCAGTAGTTCGGGCAGGCGGGCTACGGCGCGTGCGCGGTGCGAGATGCGGTTTTTTTCTTCGGGGGTGAGTTCAGCCAGTGTGCGCGACTCGTCCACGGGTACAAAGATGGGGTCGTAGCCGAAGCCGCCCTGTCCACGGGGGGCGTGTGCGATGGTGCCCTCCAGCACCCCTTCGATCCAGCGGGTGGGCTGGCCAGCCACTGCCAGTGCCACCACCGTCCGAAAGCGGGCACGGCGGTTGGCCTGGCCGTTCAGTTCGGTCAGCAGGCGGGCCATGTTCGCAGTGGCATCGGCCTGCGGGCCGGCGTAACGGGCCGTGTGCACGCCCGGTGCCCCGCCCAAGGCTTCGACTTCGAGTCCCGTATCGTCGGCGAAGCAGGGCAGGTCCGTGGCTCGGGCATAGGCTTCGGCTTTGAGGCAGGCATTGGCCGCCAGATCGGCACCTGTTTCCTCGACTTCTTGCAGGTCGGGAAATTCGCCGCACCAGCTTAGCTGCCAGTCCGAGCCGAGGATGGCCCGCATTTCGTTGGCTTTGTGGGGATTGAAGCTGCCAAAAAGTAGATGCATGAGTACCCGGGTATTTTGTTCAAAACTAAACTATTGTGAATAGTTGATGCATGCGTCCTTGTTCCAGATCGGATTGCTGAGGATTGGAGCCTTTTTAACCTCGTGTTCGAAAACAGGGATGAAATGCTGACTTGTTCTGGTCTGCACGACCGCTTTTTCGGCAGCTCTGCAGCCGGAATGGATGTGTAAAGCCAATCCAGGAGGGTATCTGGCAGCTTCCGAGTGCAGGCGGGGGCGCGGTGGAAAGTTCGCCCCCCGGTCTGGATTGAACCTGTGTAAGTTTGCGGCATGGTACGGCCGACGAAATACCTCTTTATTACCGGCGGGGTGGTCTCTTCTTTGGGTAAAGGCATCGTGGCGGCTTCGCTGGCCCGGCTGCTGCAGTCGCGGGGATTCCGCGTTACGATCCAGAAGTTTGACCCCTACATCAACCTCGATCCGGGCACGCTCAACCCTTATGAGCATGGGGAAGTTTACGTAACAGAGGACGGTGCCGAGACCGACCTCGACCTGGGTCATTACGAACGTTTCCTCGACCAGCCTACCTCCCAGGCCAACAACGTTACGACGGGTCGGGTCTACGAAACGGTCATCCGTCGCGAGCGCATGGGGGAATACGGTGGTCGCACCGTGCAGGTGGTGCCCCACATCACCGACGAGATCAAACGGCGCATTTGCCTGCTGGGTGAGACGGGCAACTACGATATCGTGCTGACTGAAATCGGCGGCACGGTAGGCGACATCGAGTCGCTGCCCTTCATCGAGGCGGCCCGGCAGCTGCACTACGAGCGGGGGCGGGGCGAATCGCTGTTCATTCACCTGACCCTGCTGCCTTACATTACCGTTACGGGTGAATTGAAGACCAAGCCCACCCAGCACTCGGTCAAGCAGTTGCTGGAACTGGGCGTACAGCCCGATATTCTGGTCTGTCGCACCGAGCACCGGCTCAGCAGTGAAATCAAATCGAAGATCGCCCTCTTCTGTAACGTACCGGTCGATTCGGTGATCGAGGCACGCGATGCCGAGACCATCTACGATGTGCCCCTCAAGCTCATGCGTGAGGGGCTGGATGAGGCCGTGCTGCGCCGCCTGGGACTGGCACCGACTCCGGAGCCGGACATGGATGCCTGGCGCGATTTCCTCAAGCGGCTGAAAAATCCCCTCGATGAGGTCAACGTCGGTTTGGTGGGCAAGTATGTCGAGCTGCCCGATGCCTATAAATCGATTCTGGAGTCTTTCGTTCATGCCGCCGCTGCCAACGAGGCCAAGGTCAACGTAACGCTGATCCACTCCGAGGATGTGCAAGAAGAGAACGTCGAACGGTACCTGGCTCCCTTGGATGGCGTGGTGGTGGCCCCGGGCTTTGGCAAACGCGGAGTGCAGGGTAAGCTGATAGCCATTCAATACTGCCGTACGCGCCGCCTGCCTTTTCTGGGGATTTGTCTGGGTATGCAGATGGCCTGTATCGAATTTGGCCGCAACGTCCTGGGGCTGAGCCGCTGCAACAGCACCGAGTTCGATGCGAGCACACCCGATCCCGTCATCAGCCTGATGGAAGACCAATTGGAGGTAACGCAGATTGGGGGCACGCTGCGCCTCGGTAACTGGACTTGCGACATCCGTTCGGGCACTCTGGCCGAGCGCATATATGGAACCAGCCGTGTTGTCGAACGGCACCGCCACCGCTACGAGTTCAACAACCGTTATCGCGAAACCTTCGAGGCGGCCGGGCTGGTACTCAGCGGTATCAACCCCGATAACAACTTGGTCGAGATCGTCGAACTGCCAGGCCACCCCTTTTTCATCGCTACACAGTATCACCCCGAGTACCGGAGTACGGTCATGCGCCCTCATCCGCTTTTTGTGGCCTTTGTAGCGGCGATGATTCGGCACCGGCGGCATCAGGAAGCGCAACAATCGGGCGACGATTCGCGTTAAAGGCACAATTGAGCTAGTTTTTCAGCAAAAAATCTCATCCTTATGGAGACCTTACTTCAGAATCCCGATTTAACGCTGCGCGATTACCGGGGCGAACAGCTCGATGCCAACGCATTGCTCGACCGCATCACGCGGCTTGCTTTCTGCGTAACGGATCGGAACGGCTGCTTCGTCGAGGTCAACGAAGCCTACACCGAGTTTTACGGTTACAGCCGCGAGGAACTGCTTGGCCAGCACTTTACGATGGTGGTGCCCGAGGCCTTCCGCGCCTATGCCGCCGACATTCACGACCGCTTTATTGCCGGCGAGGTCGAGATGCCCGGCGAATGGGAGGTTCAACGCCGCAACGGTGAGGTGGTGCGCATTCACGCCGAAGCCATCCGCATCGAAGGCGAGGGCGGCAACAGCAAGCTGACGGTCATCGAACCGATCCGCTAGCTCTCAATCCAGTTTTCTGCCATTCGAGTGCCGACTGTTTCCTGCCCGGGGGCTGTCGGCTTTTATTTTGGGGTCTGCCGCCGGCACAGATTGACTGGAGTGAAACCTGATTTTTTCAATCTGTGTTGAAAATTAGCGATTGCTTCAGTTCGGGCTGGTTTTCGCCTAAATTTGGAGTTCTGCACACCGGCTTTTTGGACTGAAATCCCCCGATCGTGCACAAACTTTGAGCTTGTTGAATCCCCAATGGATACGAAACAGATTTTGTTTACGCTGTTTGCTGCAGCCGCCTTTGGCTTTTTCGGCTGGACGGCCTCGCGCATCTTGCGTCTCTTCCGCCTGACCAAAGGTACCGGCCCCATCGACCGTATCGCCGACCGGGCGATCCTCACGCTGAAGGTGGCCTTCGGCCAGACCAAGATGTTCCGCCGCCTGACATCGGGCCTCCTGCATGCCCTCGTGTGGTGGGGCTTTCTGGTCATAACCATCGGTACCGTCGAAATGATCATCGACGGCATTGCCGGCACCGAGCGCATCCTCGGAGCCACCGGCGGTTTTTACCGATTCGTTACCTGGTCGGGCGATGTATTCGCGGCTGTTATCATCGTTTCGTGCATCATATTTCTGGCTCGGCGGTATATCGTGAAGCCCTCGCGGTTTACGGCCCGCGAGATGAAACCCAAATCGAAACAAGATGCCACATTCATATTGTCGATGATTCTGCTGCTCATGTTCTCGCTCATCGGCCTGAACATGGGCTATGTGTCCCTCAAGGCGGGTACGCCCCACTTTGTGGGCAGCTACCCCATTTCGTCGGCACTTTCAGGATTGATTGATGGCCTGAGCGAGAGCAGCCTCCACACCTTCGAACAGACCAACTGGTGGATTCACATTGTGCTGGTGCTGGTCTTTCTCAATATCCTGCCCTACTCGAAACACTTCCACGTCATTATGGCGGTGCCCAATGTTTTTTTTAGTCGCCTGACACCGCCCGGCAAGCTGCCCAATATGGACAGCGTAACCCAGGAAGTCAGGCTCATGCTCGACCCCTCGGCCCCGACACCCGCTGGCGACGATCCCCCCGCCCGCTTCGGCATCAAGGATGTGAACGACATCACGTGGAAACACTTGATGGACTCCTATACCTGCACCGAGTGCGGCCGCTGCACGGCATCGTGCCCGGCCAACATCACGGGCAAACTCCTCTCGCCCCGCAAGCTCTACATCGACCTGCGGGCACGCATGACCGAAAAAGGTCCCCATATGGCTCAGGACCCCAACTACGACGACGGCAAAGCCCTGGTTGGCGACTACATCACCGAAGAGGAACTCTGGGCCTGCACGACCTGCGGGGCCTGCGTGCAGGAATGCCCCGTCGATATTGACCACGTGCCCTTTATCGTCGATATGCGCCGCTACTTGGTCATGGAGGAATCGAAGGCCCCCGATGCGCTGAACAACATGTTCGTCAACATCGAGAACAACGGGGCACCTTGGGCCATGCCGGCAACTGCCCGCTTCGACTGGGCCGAGGGCCTGAACATCCCTACGGTGGCCGACCTGGTGGCTCAGGGGCAGTCGCCCGACGTACTCTTCTGGGTGGGCTGTGCGGGCAGCTTCGACGACCGCGCCAAGCGCGTTACCCGCTCGTTCGCGCAGATTCTGCAGGCAGCCCATATCCGCTTTGCTGTGCTGGGGCTGGAGGAAAGCTGCACGGGCGATCCCGCCCGCCGCGCCGGCAACGAATTTCTCTTCCAGATGCAGGCCCTCAACAACATCGAGGTGCTCAATGGCTATGAAATCAAGAAGATCGTAACGGCCTGCCCGCACTGCTTCAACACGCTGAAAAACGAATACCCCGACCTGGGCGGCCACTACGAAGTGATCCACCACTCGACCTTCCTGCAGCAGCTCATCGATGCGGGCAAGGTACGCCTGACCGATGGCCAAGCCTTCAAGGGCAGGAAAATTACTTTTCACGATTCCTGTTACCTGGGGCGGGCCAACGACATTTACGAAGCCCCGCGGGCCGTGCTTGAAAACCTCGATGCCGACCTCGTGGAAATGAAACGCTGCAAGAGCAAGGGACTGTGCTGCGGTGCGGGCGGTGCGCAGATGTTCAAGGACGCCGAACCGGGCAACAAGGAGGTCAACATCGAGCGCACGGAAGAAGCCCTGGGCACAGGGGCCGAAATCATCGCGGCAGCCTGCCCCTTCTGCATGACCATGATGAGCGACGGCGTGAAGCACTTCGAGCAGGAGGAAAAAGTAAAAGTATTCGATCTGGCCGAACTAATCGCCCAGGCAACCCTGCCCACCAACGGGAAATAAGTTGGCCGTGGCCTATCAGCTCCATACCGGCGACTGCCTCCAGGTCCTGCAACAGCTGCCCGAGGCGTGCATTGACCTGATTTTTACCTCGCCACCCTATGCCGACCAGCGGTCGAAAACGTACGGCGGGATCCGGCCTGCTGACTATGTGGACTGGTTCATGCCCCGCGCTGCCCAGTTTCAGCGCGTACTCAAGCCCGAGGGGACTTTTGTTCTCAACATCAAAGAAAAAGTCGTGGCTGGCGAGCGCAGCACCTACGTGCTGGAGCTGATTCTGGAACTGCGCCGCCAGGGCTGGCTCTGGACCGAGGAGTTTATCTGGCATAAAAAGAACTGCTATCCCGGTAAATGGCCCAACCGCTTTCGCGATGCCTGGGAGCGGCTTCTGCAATTCAACAGGTCGCGGCAGTTCAAGATGTATCAGGAAAACGTGATGGTGCCTACGGGCGACTGGTGCAAAGCCCGACTGCGTCGGCTTTCGGAAACCGACCGAATGCGGGACGAGTCGAAAGTGGGGAGTGGATTTGGCAAGAATATCTCGAACTGGGTGGGGCGCAGCTTGGCTTACCCCACCAATGTGCTGCATCTGGCTACCGAATGTGCCAACCGCCGGCACAGCGCGGCTTTCCCCGAGACTCTCCCCGAGTGGTTCATCCGCCTCTTTACAAGAGCCAATGACTGGGTGCTCGACCCCTTCATGGGTTCGGGAACGACGCTGGTCGCTGCCGAGAAACTGAAACGCAATGCCGTGGGCATCGATATTGTGCCCGAGTATGTCGCCATTGCCCGTGGCCAGCTTCAGGCTTACGACGAAGTCTCCGCAGCCGACTATCCCCGCAGCATGGGTTTCTGAGTGACAGGACACTGGATGATTCTCACAGTTTTTTGAGCGCATCGGGGCATTCGGTTTCGCTGTTCTCGCACCTGCGCCCTTCGGTCTGATTTCCACAAGGACTTTCCGCTTATCTGGTCGATGCCCGCCCATAGGATGTGAAATGCAGGGTCGAAGAACGGGTCGAACGGTTGCTGAACAATGCGCACGGTTCAAACTAAATCGCTCGATTTTCCGTTTTAAGCGTGTTTCAACACCAAAGTCTAGGTTCAGCATTGCGACTCCTTGATTAGCTTTGATGGGCCAAAAGCTCAGTTTTCGATCCCAAAACCTGGGGCCGCAGCCACGGCCCGCCCTATGTCGCTTCGTAAATCCCTGATCGCAACAGTGCTCCTGTTGGTGGCCGGAGTGCTGGCCTTTCGTTACCTGAGCAGCCTGCGCGAAGAGCCTAAAAAGCAGGCTCCCCCCCAGGTAGTGCGCTCGGTGCGGGTGCAGCCTGCTACCTACCGGTCGGTTGAAACGGCTCTCTCGGCTTATGGTCGGGTGGCCAATGCGGCTCCCGTGGTGCTTGTTGCCGAGGTGGGCGGTCGCCTGCTAGCGGGCGATGTGCCGTTGAAAGAAGCCCAGCGGTTCCAGGCAGGGCAAACTCTTTATCGCATCGATGACACCGAAGCCCGTCTGGCTCTGCAAAGCCAGAAGAGCGAGCTGCTCAATACCTTGGGTCTGCTCATGCCTGATCTCAAGGCCGACTATCCCGATGCTTTTCCGGAGTGGAAGGACTGGTTCGACCGCCTCGAAACCGACCGGCCCCTGCCTGCTCTGCCTCAATTTCGCAGTCCCGCCGAAAAAAACTTCTTCAGTACCCGTCGGGTACTGACCCAATACTACAACATCCTCAGTGCCGAGGAACGCCTGAACCGCTACAGCTATCGTGCTCCCTATGCTGGCAGTTTTGCCGAGGCTGCCATCGAGGTGGGCAGCATCGTTACGCCGGGTACCCGGCTGGGGCGCATCATCCGTACCGACCAGCTCGAAGCGATATTGCCCGTACCCCTGACCGACCTGCGGTGGGTGCCCCTGGGGGCCAGCTTGCGCCTCTATAACGAGGACCGGAGCCAGAGCTGGCCCGGACGTGTGGTTCGCCTTTCCGATGCCGTCGACGCGGCCACGCAGGCGGTCAACCTCTACGTAGCCATCACGCCTGTTGCCGGTCAGCCGCTCTACGAAGGGATGTACCTGCAAGCCGAAGTTCAAGGTAAAGCCGTGCGTCAGGCCATGAGTCTGCCGCGCAACGTCATCGTCCAGAGCGAGCGGGTCTATGTCGTGGTTGATGATCGGCTGGAACTGCGACCGGTTCAGGTGATCCGCCTCGACCGCGATTCGGCCCTCGTTCAGGGCCTGCCCGAGGGTCTGCCCGTGGTGGTCGAACCCTTGGCCAATGTCAGTGTAGGCACTGTGGTCAAAACCCGCACCGATTCTTGAGCCGCCATGCGCCACGCCATCCGCCTTTTCATTCAGTATCCGATCTGGGGCTATGTGCTGCTGGCTGCGCTGGTGGTGCTGGGCTTGGCTGCACTCATGGATTTGCAGCGCAGCTTCTTTCCCGAGCGCAAGGTGCGCAACGTAACCATTCAGGTACTTTATCCGGGGGCCTCGCCCGAGGAAATGGAGGAAGGCATCACGCTCAAAATCGAGGAGTCGCTGAAGGGCATCGAAGGCATCGAGGAAGTAACCTCGGTTTCACGCGAGAATGCGGCGGTGATCACGGTCGTGGGCCTCATCGACTGCAACCCCGAGAAGCTTCTGGCTGATGTCAAAAATGCCGTCGACCGCATCAGTGCTTTTCCGGTCGGGGCCGAAAAGCCTATTGTCTTTCAGGAGAAAGCCGAGGAACGCGCCATTTCGCTCGTGCTTTATGGTACCGACGAGCTTAAAACCCTCAAGAAGTACGCCGACCGCATCGAGTACGAGCTGCTGGCTTCGGGTCTCATTTCGCAGGTCAAAATTCAGGGCCTGCCCCCGCTCGAACTTTCGGTCGAAGTTTCGGAGGAAAAATTGCGTCAGTACGGTCTGCGCTTCGACGACCTGGCCGCCGCCCTGCGCGGCAACAACCTCGATGTGTCGGGCGGTTCGATCAAATCGGAGCGCGAGGAACTGCTCATCCGTTCGCGTACCAAAAGTCATGACCCCTTGGCCTTGGGCGAGATCATTCTGCGTCAGCGACCCGATGGCTCGGTACTGCGTGTGCGCGATGTGGCCCAGATCAAGGAACAGTTTGCCGACCAGCCTGCCCGAACCATTTACAACGGCCACCGCGCCGTAACCGTACAGGTGAGCAAACTGCCTGTCGAAGACCTCATTCGGATCACCGACTACTGCCACGACTACGCCCAGCGGTTTACCGAGGCCAACGCTCCGCTTGTTCTCAAAGCGACCAACGACCGCTCGATCATCATCCGCCAGCGTATCGCGCTGCTGGTCAACAACGGCCTGACGGGCCTGTTGCTGGTGCTGCTGGTACTCAGCCTGTTCCTCAATGTCCGACTGGCTTTCTGGGTTGCCCTCTCGATTCCTGTCTCGTTTGCGGGCATGTTCATTGTAGCCGACTTTGCCGACATTACTATAAACGTGCTCTCGCTCTTCGGCATGATCCTCGTCATCGGTATTCTGGTCGATGATGGCATAGTCATAGGCGAAAATATTTTCACACACTATGAAAATGGTTCGCCCCCCATTCAGGCCGCCCTCAACGGCACAATGGAGGTTTTTCCGTCGGTATTTGCTGCCGTTACGACGACCATTGTCATGTTTCTGACCTTCTTTTTTCTCGAAGGTCGCCTCGGAGAGGCCATGTGGCAGATGGGGCTGGTGGTGGTAGCCTGTCTGGCATTCTCGCTGGTGGAGGGTGCCCTGTTGCTGCCCGAGCACCTGGCCCACTCGCTGCCCGATCGGAACCGGCAGGTGCCCCGTTTTCGCCGGGTGCTCGAACGGAGCATCGACTATGTTCGCATTCAGCTCTATGGGCGGCTGCTTCGTCGAGCCGTTCGCTACCCCTACCTGACGCTGGCTGTTGTGGTACTCTTTGCCCTGACGGTCATGGGCCTGCTCAGTGGTGGTCTGATTAAAACGACCTTTTTCCCTTTCGTCGATGGCGATGAAATTTCGATCACTCTGACACTTAAACCCGGTACCCGTGAAACCCGAACCGAGGCCCTATTGCGTGATATTGAAGCCAAAGTATGGGAAGTGAACCGCGAGTTTTCGGCCCGCAGGACGGATTCACTCAACTACATCCTGAGTACGCGCATCGACATCAACGAGAACAATTCGGAAGAGGGCAGCCTGTTCGTCGAACTGCTCGATGGCGAGACCCGGAATCTGGAATCGTTCGTGCTGACGCAGGCCATACGCGACAAGGTGGGCGAGATTCCCGAAGCGGAGAAATTCACGGTGGGGGGCTTTCAGTTTTTTGGCAAGCCGGTGGTTATCAGCGCGTCGGGCATGGATTTGGCCTCGCTGGAGGCAGCCCGCCAGTTTCTGCGCCGCGAGCTGGAGCAGTACCCCCAGCTGCGCGATATCACCGACAACCAGATTGCAGGCAAGCAGGAAATCGATATTCGCCTCAAGCCCCTGGCCTATACGATGGGGCTGACCTCGCTCGATGTGCTGCGGCAAATCCGGCAGGGCTTTTTTGGGGAGGAGGTGCAGCGGCTGCAGGTGGGTAAGGACGAAATCCGTGTCTGGGTGCGCTACCGGCCCGAAGACCGCCGCAGCCTCGGCCAGCTCGAAGCCGTGCGCCTGCGTACCCCCGATGGGCGCGAATTTCCCCTTAACGAGCTGATCGAATACGAGACCAAGCGCAGCATCGTAACGGTAAATCACTTTCAGGGTAGCCGCGAAATCCGTGTCGAAGCTGACCTGAACGACCCCAACGAGCCGGTGCCCCCCTTGCTGGCCCGCATCGAAAATGACATCTTCCCCCGCCTGAAAGCTGAAATACCGGGTATTCAACTTAAATTTGAAGGACAGGACAAAGAAAATCGCAAGTTTCAGGTATCCTTGCGGCGAGCCATTCCCTATTCGCTGGCGGGTCTTATTGTCATCCTGATGCTGACCCTGCGCAGCATCTCGCAGCCTTTCCTCATTATTTCTTTGGTACCACTGGCTTTGCTGGGTGCTGCCGCCGGACACGGTATCGAAGGCAAGCCCGTTTCCATTTTCAGTGCCTTTGGTCTGATTGCTCTGATGGGGGTTGTAGTCAACGATTCGGTTGTTTTCATCGACAAGTTCAATGCCCTGCTGCGCAAGGGAATCCCCATTCGTGAGGCCGCCTGGCAGTCTGGTGTCGCTCGCTTTCGGGCCATTGTGCTGACATCGTTGACTACCATCGCGGGCCTCTATCCGCTGATTCTGGAGAAAAGCCGGCAGGCCCAGTTCCTGATCCCGATGGCCATTTCGGTGGCTTGGGGCATGGTCTTCGCCACGTTTCTGACCCTGCTTTTTCTGCCGGCTTTACTCCTGATTTACAACGACATCCGTGTGGCGGTGCGCTGGCTCTGGACAGGTCGCCGGCCCAGTCCCGAAAGTGTCGAGCCTTCGGTACGCGAGCTTATGCGTCTGGAACATGCCGCCGCGCTTGACCTCGAGCACTCCACCAATGGTCATGCTCCCGATGAGACAACCGATCCCGCCACCCCGCATGAAATGCTGGCTCGTTAGGCTGCTGCTTGCCATGCTGGTCGTTGCCGGTGGCGGACGGGCAGCAGCCCAACTGGCCCCCCGCCCTCTGGGTCTGGCCGAGGCCCTCCAAATTGCTCTGCGGGAAAACTATGGCCTGCAGATCGCTGCCCGGCAGGTCGATATTGCCCGCCGCAGCAATCATCCCAGTCTGGCCGGTCGCTACCCGACCCTGGAACTGCTGCTGGCCGACAACAACCGCCTGCAACAGATCGATAACCCCGCCTCTTTCATCAACGGTACCTTTCAGAATATTGGCCTCAATGGTCAGGTGCAGCTCAACTGGGTGCTTTTCGACGGCTGGCGGGTCAGCCTGACGCAAGATCGGCTGCAGCAGCTCCAGTTCCTGGCCGAAGGCTCGGAGCAGATTGCCATTCAAAACACAGTGCAGGCGGTTCTGCAGGCTTACTACACGGCCCAGCTGGAACGGCAGCGGCTGCTGACCCTCGAAGAAGCCGTCCGCCTGAGCGAGCAGCGTCTCCGCATCGAGGAAGACCGCCGCAGCCTCGGGGCTGGCACGGGCTTCGACCTCGAGCAGGCTCGCGCCAATTACTACAACGACCGGCGCAACGCCCAGATTCAGCAGCAAAACTACCGCCAGGCCTTGCTGGCCCTCCACGAGCTGCTTAATCTCGATCCGACCCAGGCCCTCGAACTGACCGATCCGTTGCCCGAGCCACCGCCTGCTCCCGAATACGAACCCGAAGCCTTGCGCGAACGCCTGCGCAGCCGCAACCCCGATTTGCGCAACGAATACATCAACTACGAAATCCTGAAGCGGGATTACGAACTGGCGCGAAGCCAGCAGCTGCCTACCGTCAGCCTCAATCTGGGTTCGGGCTATACCCTTAGCCGTATCAAGCTCAACGACTTTGAACCCGCTACTGGGCGAACTGCGGACTACTTCGCCAACTTTACTCTGAGCTGGCGGCTTTTTCAGGGAGGGGCCATCCGGCGGCAGATCGAAAACAGTGCCGTGCAGCAGCAAATCGGCCGGCTGAGTGTCGATCGGGCCCGTCTGGGTCTGGAGATTCGCCTCGAAACTGCCTGGCAGGATTACCTGACGCGGTTCGAGGCGTGGAAGCTGGCCCAGCTGGCCCTTACAGCCCAACGCCGCGTCCTCGAGACGGCAGCCGAACGCCTGCGGCTCGGCACCATTACCACCCTCGATTTTCGCAACTTCCAGCTTCAGACCATTCAGTCCGAATTCGCGCTGCTCGAAGCCCAGCATCGCCTGGTTCTTGCCGATGTCGAATTGCTGCGCCTGACGGGCGGAATCGTCCGCTAAATCTTCCGTCATTTCAGTACTTTGTCTACTGAAATTTTATTTTTTTACCCTGATTTGTTTTTTACCTCAGCCAGGCTCGACCTGCCCGGAACCCGATGGCTGACCAATCGGTTTTCAATTCATGGTGAAATACGACGTCGTGGTGGTGGGATCGGGTATGGGGGGACTGAGTGGCGCATTGGTGCTGGCCAGTCAGGGTTATCGTGTGTTGGTGCTCGAAGCCAACTACCTGCCGGGCGGCTGTTGCTCGTCCTACTGGCGCAAGGGCCGCATCCTCGAAACGGGAGCGACAACCCTCATGGGCTTTGATGCGGGCCAGCCCTTGGATTTGCTTCAGCGTGAGACCGGCTTTTCGGTCGACCTCAAGCCCATCGACCCCGCCATGACCGTTCATCTTGATGGCCATCGGCTGGTCCGCTGGCGCGATCGCGACCGCTGGCTCGAAGAGGTGATCGCAGCTTTCGGTCAGGGCAGGGAGCAGAGCCGTCTATGGAAGCTGCTCTTTGAACTGAGCGACTTTGTGTGGAAAGTAGCGGGCAAAAATTTTCACTTTCCCCCTCAGAACCTCGGAGACCTGTGGGCGATGGCCCGTACCAACTCGCCGCTGGATGTGCTGAAGCTGCGCTGGGCTTTCCGTTCGACGGCCAGTGTGCTGCGCAGTTACGGCCTTGCAGGCAATCGCGGGCTGCGCCGCTTCATCGACGAACAGCTGATGATCACGGCACAGGCCACGGCCGAGCAGACTCCCTTTCTGTTTGCCGCGCCAGCCTTGTGCTACACCCATTACACGAATTTTTACGCTCCCGGGGGGCTGATCAGTCTGCCGGCGGCAGTTATTGAGCGGCTGGGGCAACTGGGCGGTAGTCTGGAGCTTCGCCAGCGGGTAACGCGCGTCGAGCAGACCGTCGATGGCTGGCGCGTTCATACTGAAAACGGAGCCTGTTTCGCGACGCGGGCCGTGCTCTCGAACCTGCCCATCTGGAACCTGCCCGAGCTGACCGAAGGCTCGCTGCGGCACTGGGCGCAGCGGCAGGCCGACCGCTTCACCGAGTACTGGAGTGCCTTCACGATGAGCGTCGTCATCGACGACGTGCTGCCACCCGAATCCAGCCTGCACCACCAGCTCATCCTCCCCGAAGGACAGACTATTCCTCGCTGCGGGTCGCATTCAGTTTTTGTGTCGATTTCCGATCCGAGCGACCGGCTGCGTTGCGCCGCTGGCGAGCGGGTGCTGGCTCTTTCGACGCATGCGGCCCGTCCGGCCGACTGGTTTGCTCTCGACCGTCAGACCTATACCGCCTGGAAGGCCGAAGCCTCGGAAGCGATGCTCGATACGCTGGAGCGACAGCTGCCGGGTTTTTCACGTGCGGCCATCCGCTACCGGCTGGACTCCAGTCCGGCGACCTGGCAGGACTGGATTTTCCGGCACCGTGGCAGTGTAGGGGGGCTGCCCCAGCGTATGGGACAGCTGCTTGGGGGGCTGCTGGCAGCCCGAACACCTTTTCGGGGTCTGGTGCTTTGTGGCGATACAGTCTACCCGGGACAGGGGGTGCCGGGCGTGGTGCTGGGTGGCCTCATCGCGGCACGGCGACTGCGCGAGCAGCTGGGCCAACCGCTGCCTCCCGTTGCATGGCCTGTGCTGCCGGAACCCAGAACGGTCGAAGCAGCCATTGCAGGTTGACGCTTTTGCGTGGCGTATGAACTTTTGCCGCAGGCAGAAGCTTATATTTTCATTCACAAAAGAAAAAGTAGGCATGGCAAAAGATGTGCTGGTGATTGGGGCGGGTTTGGGCGGACTGGCTACGGCCCTGCGGCTCACAACGCACGGCTACCGCGTCCGCATCCTCGAAAAGCACCACCAGGCGGGCGGGCGGCTCAATCAGCTCAAGGCTGAAGGTTTTACTTTCGATGTAGGCCCTTCATTTTTCAGCATGAGCTACGAATTTGAGGAGCTGTTTCGTAGCGCGGGTCTTGCCCTTCCTTTCGAACTGCGCGAGCTCGACCCCTGCTACGTGGTTTATTTCCGTAAGCACAAGCAGCCATTTAGAATTTACAAGAACCTCGACCGCCTGCAGGCTGAATTCGAAGCGTTCGAGCCTGATTTCAAGGCGAAAATGGAACGCTACCTGGCGCGGGCGGGCCAAATTTTTCACGACACGGAACATCGGATTGTCAAGCGCAATTTTAACGGCTCGATCGATCACCTGTGGGCAATGGCCCAGGTACCCTGGAAGCACGCACCGATGATGTTCCGGTCGATGTGGACCGAGCTGGGCCGCCACTTTGAATCGGAAGAGGTAAAGGTTATTTTCTCGTTGGTGGCTTTTTTTCTGGGGGCTACGCCTTTCGATACACCTGCAGTTTACTCCTTATTAAATTACACCGAGCTGAAGCACGACGGCTACTGGAACGTGAGCGGCGGCATGTACCGTATCGTCGAGACGCTGGTAGCCGAACTGGAACGGCGTGGGGTTGAGTTTCACTTCAATACGGAGGTGGTTGCTGTCAAGGAGCGAAGCGGTCGGGTGTTGAGCGTCCGCGACCGCTCGGGACGCGACTGGGGAGCCGATGTTTTCGTCTGCAACGGCGATGCGGCGGCTTTTCGGGGTCAGGTACTGGGCCGTCCGGGCTTCGAGGAAAAGAAACTGGATGCCCTGCACTGGACTCTGGCCCCCTTCACGATGTATCTGGGTGTAAAGGGCAGGATCGAGGGGCTGGCCCATCACAGCTATTTTTTGGGTGATAACTTTACGGAATACGCCAACCAGATCTTTCGCACTTCGGTAGCCCCTGAAAAGCCCTACTACTATGTGAATGTCAGCTCGAAATCGAATCCCGAATGCGCTCCCGAAGGCTGCGAGAACCTGTTTATTCTCTGTCCGGTGCCCGACCTGCGCTACAAGCCTGACTGGAGCGATGCCGACCGGCTGGCTGACACCATCATCGCCGACCTGGGCGAGCGCGTCGGCTACGACATTGCGGCCAATCTGCTGACGCGCACGGTTTACACGCCCGAGCACTGGCGCGATCTCTTTAACCTCTACAAGGGCAGCGGTCTGGGTCTTGCCCACGACCTGGGCCAGATCGGCGGCCTGCGGCCTGCCAATAAGGACGAAAAAAACAGTAACTTGTACTACGTTGGGGCCTCGACGGTTCCTGGCACGGGCCTTCCAATCGTTGTGATCGGCTCGAAGTTAGTTACCGAACGCGTTCTGAATGACCACAGCCTCGAGTATGCAGCTGTATAGCCGCACGGCCAATAGGTGCAGCCGGCTCATCACCCGAGCCTACAGTACCTCCTTTTCGCTGGGAATCCGCTGTCTGGCCCGTCGGCATCACGCCTCCATCTACGCCATTTACGGCTTTGTGCGCTTAGCCGACGAAATCGTCGATACCTTTCATGAGCATGATAAGGCCGGTCTGCTGCGCCGGTTCCGGGAGGAGACCTTCCGCAGCATCGAGGAGGGGATTTCGCTCAATCCGGTGTTGCAGGCTTTTCAGGAGGTCGTGCGTCAGTACCGCATCCCGCTCGATTTGATCGAGGCTTTTTTGCACAGCATGGATATGGATCTGCGGCCCATGCACTACAACGACACCCTTTATAATCAGTATATCTACGGTTCGGCCGAGGTTGTGGGGCTGATGTGCCTGTGCGTGTTCTGCGAGGGCGACACCGCCCGCTACGAAAGCCTCAAGCCAGCAGCCCGCCGCCTGGGTGCGGCCTTTCAGAAGGTCAATTTTCTGCGTGATCTGCGGGCCGATTACAACGAGCGGGGACGTGTCTATTTTCCGGGAGTCGATTTGGCCTGTTTCACCGAGGCCGACAAGCGGCGGATCGAGCAGGATATCGCCGAGGACTTCAAAGCCGCATACGAGGGCATCGTGCGCCTGCCAGCTACCGCCCGCTTTGGGGTCTATGTCGCCTACATCTATTACCTGAAGCTCTTTGATAAAATCCGCCGCGCTCCCATCGAACGGGTGCTGCAGGAACGCATCCGCATCTCCAACACGCGGAAGTTTCGCCTGCTGGTGCAGTCGTGGTTCCGCTACCAGCTCAAAACCATCTGATGACCAACCAAGCCTGGGTATACTTCTGGCTCGATGCAGGTACGGTGCTGCTGCCTCTGCTGCTGTCTTTCGATCGCAAGGTGCACTACTACCGCCGTTTCCGGTACCTGATTCCGGCAATTGTGCTGCCGTTGATCCCTTTCGTAGTCTGGGACTGGCTTTTTACTGAAGCAGGCATCTGGTGGTTCAGCGACGTATATACCTTGGGCCTGAAGATCGGACCGCTGCCGCTCGAGGAGTGGGGCTTTTTCGTGGCGGTACCCTTCGGCTGCCTTTTCGTCTACGATTGCCTCAATCGCTGGCTGCCGTGGGAAAACGACGGCCCGTGGGTTCGGCGAGGCACGCTCTGGGCCATTGGGTTGGTGCTTTTTATTGGTCTGCTGTTCTATGAGCGGCTCTACACCTCGGTAACGGCGGTATCGTTTGCCTCAGCTTGGGGGCTGCATCTCGCCCTGCACGGCTGGCAGTGGGCGGGCCGCGTCTGGCGGGCATGGGCCGTGTGCCAGATTCCGTTTTTTGCTGTCAATGGCGTACTGACCAGCCTGCCCGTCGTTTTTTACAACGACAGTCAGAACCTGGGCCTGCGCATAGGCAGTATCCCTGCTGAGGATACCTTTTATGGTATGACTTTGTTCTTACTTAATGTAACGGTCTATGAATACGTCCAGCGACGCGCCGGCCTACCTGCCCCCGGTTCGACCCGCGCAAACGTGGCTGCGTGAGTGGGGCGGCCTGCTTGTGGCGGCGACGGTGCTGGTTTTATGGGGGCTGTGCCTGAGGGCCGGTCTGCAGGCCGAGCACAACTGGGCCGGTCCGTGGCCCTATGTTCTCATCCTGATTCAGACGCATCTTTACGCGGGAGTTTTCATCACGGCGCACGATGCGATGCACGGTACCGTACACCGCAACCCGCGGGTTAACGCCGCTGTCGGCTGGCTTTGTGCCACACTCTTTGCCTATAACTGGTATCCGCGCCTGCTGCGCAATCACCACGCCCACCACCGCCACGTGGGTACGCCCGACGATCCCGACGTACATCCCGCCTCCTTGCCCCTCTGGTATTTCCGGTTTCTGAAAGAATACCTGACGTGGCCGCAGTTTGTGCTTATGGCTCTGACCTTCAACGGGCTGAAGCTGATATTTCCGGTCGAAAATGTGATTCTGTTCTGGATGGTGCCGGCTATTGTGGCAACTTTCCAGATTTTCTACTTTGGCACTTACATGCCCCACCGTGCTGCTCCCGACAACGTCCATCGCTCGCGAACCCTCCGGCGCAATCACCTGTGGGCGTTTCTGAGCTGCTATTTTTTTGGCTATCACTACGAGCATCACGCCTCGCCCGGTACGCCCTGGTGGCTGCTCTGGCGGTTGAAACAGGCCAGGTATTAAGAAATCGATTCAAGTTTTTTTTGACGCTCAAGCGTAACTATCCTGCGCTATCAGTTGTTGAAAAAGTGCCATGGTTGGTCTGCGCTTCTCCGAATACCGGCCCGACGACTCGGGCCAAACAACCTTCGATAAGCTGCTCAAGCTTTTCATGCAGCTGCTGGTCTACACCAACGGCGATGCCGCCGAAGCTCTTAGCTGGATGAATCAGTTGGACAAGCAATACGGCTTGACAACCAACGAGTACGGCATGGGCGACTTCATTGACGACCTGAAAGCCAAAGGCTATCTACAGGAAAACCCCAGCGAAGCCGGTACCTTCACCCTGACTGCCCGCAGCGAGAAAACCATTCGTCAGCAAGCCTTGGAAGAGATTTTCGGCAAGCTGCGTAAAAAATCGCCCGGTGGCCACCAGACCAGTTACACGGGCCTGGGGGAGGAAGCCACCGCCGACCAGAGGCCCTATCAGTTCGGCGATGCCCTCGATAACGTCCTGATGACCGAATCGATTCGTAACGCTCAAGTCAATCACGGTATAGGGGAATTTACCTTGACGGAAAACGACCTCGAAGTGGCCGAGACCGAGTTCAAGACGCTGACCTCGACAGTGCTCATGATCGACATCTCGCACTCGATGATCCTTTACGGCGAAGACCGCATCACCCCTGCCAAAAACGTGGCCATGGCCCTGGCCGAACTCATCACCACGCGTTATCCCAAAGACAAGCTCGATATCCTCGTATTCGGAAACGATGCCTGGGCCATTGAGATCAAAGACCTGCCCTATCTGCAGGTAGGCCCCTACCACACCAATACGGTGGCAGGTCTGGAACTGGCCATGGACCTGCTGCGCCGTCGCAAAACGCACAACAAGCAGATTTTCATGATCACCGACGGCAAGCCGACCTGCCTCAAAGAAAATGGACGGTACTACAAAAACAGCTTCGGCCTCGACCGTAAGATCGTCAACCGAACCCTCGATCTGGCAGCCCAGTGCCGACGGCTCAAGATTCCGATTACTACTTTTATGATCGCCCGAGACCCCTATCTGCAGCGGTTTGTCAAGGAGTTTACCGAGACCAACAATGGCCGCGCCTTCTACTCGAGTCTCGATGGACTGGGTGAATACATTTTCGAAGACTACATCCGCAACCGCCGCCGCCGCGTGCGCTGAACCCATTTTTTCTGTTAAACCGAGCATGAATCCCACTCCGGTTGCTCCGCTGGTCAATGGCCAGCATCCTCTCGCCCCCGCTCACCTGCCGCGCACCCTGGGTGCCCTGCGAGCCAGCGGTTACCGTCCCCGCAGCGTCAAAGACGAGCTGCGCGAGAACCTGCTGGCTGCCCTGCGCGAACGGCGGCCCCTTTTTACAGGCATTCTGGGCTACGAAGACAGCGTGCTGCCCGAGCTGCAGACAGCTGTGCTGGCGCGACACAATATCCTGCTGCTGGGCTTGCGCGGCCAGGCCAAAACCCGCATAGCCCGCCAGCTCACCGAGCTGCTCGACGAGTGGACCCCCATCGTCGAAGGATCGGAACTGAACGACGACCCCCTCGAGCCAGCCTCGCGGATGGCCCGCGACCTGATCGCCGTGCACGGCGACGATACCCCCGTAGCCTGGCTGCACCGTTCCGAACGCTATGTCGAGAAACTGGCTACGCCCGATGTCTCGGTGGCCGACCTCATCGGTGATGTAGACCCCATCAAAGCAGCCACGCTCAAGCTGCCTTATTCCGATGAGCGGGTTATCCATTATGGCCTCGCTCCTCGGGCCAATCGCTGTATTTTCGTGCTCAACGAGCTGCCCGACTTGCAGCCCCGCATTCAGGTGGCTCTCTTCAACCTGCTGCAGGAACGCGACCTGCAGATCCGTGGCTTCAAAATGCGCCTGCCCGTCGACGTGTGTTTCGTTTTCACAGCCAACCCCGAGGACTATACCAACCGTGGGTCGATTGTTACGCCCCTCAAAGACCGGATTGAGAGCCAGATTCTGACGCACTACCCCAAACAGGTAGAAATTGGAATGCAGATCACGAAGCAGGAAGCTGAACTGGCACCGGCCCAGCACGAGCGCGTGCGCTGCCCCGAGCTGATCGCTGAATTGGTGGAGCGCATCGCTTTTGCAGCCCGCGAAAGCGAGTACGTCGATCCCAAAAGCGGGGTTTCGGCCCGCCTGACCATCGCCGCCTACGAACTGGTCTATGCGGCAGCCGAGCTGCGCCTGATGCACAGCGGCGAGGCAAAGACGCAACTGCGTTTGCTCGATCTGTATGCGGCTGTGCCTGCCATCACAGGCAAAATTGAGCTGGTCTACGAGGGCGAGCAGGAAGGCCCCCTCCAGGTGGCTCTCTCACTCATCAATAAGGCCATCAAGGCCGCTTTCGTGCAGCACTTTCCCGACCCCGAAAAAGTAAAGCGGGCCAAGAAACCCAATCCCTACGAAAAAGTCATCGAGTGGTTCAACAGCGGCCACACCCTCGATCTGCTGCGCCAGTCTACCGACCGCGACTACCAGCAAGCCCTTGAGTCGGTTCAGGGCCTGTCCGATCTGGTCTCCTTTTATTGCAAGGGCATCGATTCGGTCGATCGTCCGGTCTACATGGAACTGCTGCTCAATGGCCTGGCAGAGTTCTCGCAGATCAGCCGCCAACGTTTGGTCAAAGGTTTTGCCTTCAAGGACATGCTGGGCAGTCTCTTCAAAGGTGGCAGCCTCGACGACGAGGACGAGTAAGCCGACGACCGGCTGTCAGGCTGTATGCCGAAACGTCAGCCCATGTTTTTTCGCTACATTAGCCCTAAATCAATTGTATGCGAAAAAATATCGGTCTTTGGGGCTGGGTTCGGCGTCTGTTCTATTTCCAGCTCATCGTTTTGAGCCTGGTTATCCTGGTGGTACTGGCGTGGCCCCGGCCCTTTCTGCAGGCAGCAGGCAATTATCTGATTGTATCGGATGACGTGCAAGCGGCCGACGTAGTCTTCGTACTATCGGGTTCCCCCAACGAGCGGGCTGCCGAAGCCGCACGCCTGCTCCGTGGCCCGCTGCGCGAGAGCCGTGTCGTCTGCACGGGTGAGCTGGTGCCCGAACTGCTCAAAACGCTTAATCTAGCCATCAACGAGGGCCAGCTGACGCAAATGGCCCTGATTCAGCAGGGCATCGACCCTGCCCGTACGGAAGTCTATCCCCACGGCACTAGCACCTGGGAAGAGGCAGGCTACATCTGGGAATACGCTCGGGCACGGGGGCTGCGGCGCATCGCTGTCGTTACGTCGGCTTTCCATACGCGACGGGCCCGCTGGTGCCTGGAGCGGCGGCGGCAGCCGGGCGATGCCGAGCTGCGTCTGCATGCGGCTGCCCCTACCGGTTACGACCTCGATCACTGGTGGCAGAGCGAAGGTGGCTTGCTTTTTGTGAACAATGAGTACGTCAAATTCTGCCATTACACCCTCAAATACTGAGCAATGAAAATCCAGCTCAAAGACATTCTGGACTACGTAACGGACTCGTTTGCGGCCAAAGCCCGCGACACTGCCAACGACGCGGTAACGCGGCACGTCATCTACTCGATGGGTGCAGGCCTGGTACCTTTGCCCCTGATTGATGTGGCGGCCGTCTCCACGGTGCAGCTGAGCTTGATCCGCCGACTCTGTGAAATCTACAACGTCGAATACAGCGAGAGCGTGGGCAAGTCGCTGCTTGCGGCCCTGGTAGGCGGCACGGCGGCCCGTGTCGGAGCCAGCCTCATCAAAGGCATTCCCGTCGTGGGGTTTCTGGTGGGGGGTGTTTCGCTTTCGATCATGGCCGGAGCTTCGACCTATGCCGTAGGCCAGGTCTTTATCAGCCATCTGGAGGCCGAGGGCAGTCTGGACAATTTCAACATCGATGCCTGGCGGCGGGCTTACGAACAGCAGCTTGAGCGCGGCAAGGAGATCGCCGCCCGTCTGCAGAAGCAGCAGAACCAGAAAAAATCAGCCTCGAAGGCTGCCAACGACCCCGCAGCCACCGGCACGAAAACTTCGGTAAGCCACCCTGTAGACGATCTCTTCGACAAAATCGAGCGGCTGAACGAACTGCGCGAACGCGGTATCCTGACCGATGAAGAATTTCAGGCCAAGAAATCGAGTCTGCTGCAGCAGATCTGATTCCTGCCTCAAGTTAATGAAAAATTCGACCGCCTGCTCCGATTGGGGCAGGCTTTTTTGTTTGAATAACAAAAATAGATACTGCGATCAGTCATCCTGTGCCGGCAGGTGCCGTATTTTTTGAAGAGCGGAACACCAGTTATTCGGCCTGATTCGTACCTACTAGTAACAATTTCGATCATATAAGCCATAAAGAATGACTTCGGCTCGTGTCCTTGATGAATCGCCTTGCAGTCAAGGTTGTATGTGTCCGATTCAGAAAATGGTATTGCCGCTGTGTCTACCTCGTACGGAGCTATCAATCTTTCGACGGACGAGTAAAGCTGTTGGACGTGCAAGCCGCCCACGATATTCCCTGAGGAGTTTCTGGGGCCACTGTCAAACGTCAGTCCCAAGCTCCTTTAAGGCAGTTCTGCTGGACAAATTCATCGTGCTCCCAGAGCCGGCAGAACCTTAAGACCGCCGGCAATGCTCTGTTGATTTTTCGGTTGCTTGGCTCAACTCAGCCAGCGAAGCAAAGGTTCTTCCCTTTGAACTCCTGCCAAGTCTGCCAGACCGTCGCCTTTTTGTATACTCTAACGTTGACATGTATTGGCCAACCTATGTTTCGTTTCCTGTTTTTATAGGAACCGGTGTTGATTTTTAAACCGATGAAAAAAAGTTTTACTTTTAGGGTATCCCTTTTGAAAAGGAATAAATGTCTTTCAAAAAAATAAAATCAGACTGAGCAGTTACTTTTGCAGAATATGAATGCATTTCAGGCGCATAGCGAAATCATTGAACTATACCGTTCTTACCTGAACAGCTTTGTAAACATCGCCGATGCTGACATCAAAGAGCGGGTCAACCATGAGCTGACTGATCCCTCGCGGCTGTTGCCCGAGCCACTGATCAACTTCAATCCTGACTACCAAGTCGGCGGTTCGACTGCCGAGCTGATTGCCCAACAGGTGCTGCATCCCGAATTGGGGAATGTCTTTCCAAATTACGCCCTCCACCGGCACCAAGTGGAAGCCATCCGGCTTGGTCGTGCCGGTCAGAGCTTCGTGGTTACTTCGGGTACGGGGTCGGGCAAATCGCTGACCTATCTGGCGACGGTGTTCGATGACTTGTTCCGCAACCCCAACCAGAAAGGCGTTGTAGCCCTGCTCGTCTATCCGATGAATGCCCTGATCAACTCGCAGGAGCGAGAGATCAAGAAGTACGTCGAAGACTACTGCAAGCTGACGGGTCGCTCCTTTCCGATCACCTTTGGCAAGTACACCGGTCAGGAGGGAGAGGAAGAGCGAGCAAAACTTCAGGAAACCCCGCCGCAGCTGCTGCTGACCAACTACATGATGCTGGAACTAATCCTGACGCGGGTACAGGAGCAGCGGATTGCCCGTGCTATCGATCAAAACATTAAGTACTTGGTTTTCGATGAGTTGCACACCTACCGTGGCCGTCAGGGTACGGACGTAGCGATGCTGGCTCGGCGCATTCGCGCTCAGGCGTTGCGGAAGGCGGAACTGGTCTGTATCGGAACCTCCGCTACTCTGGCAACAGGAGACGCCGCCCGATCGCCTCGTGCGGAAGCCGCGCGGGTAGCGCAGGAATTTTTCGGCATTCCCTTTACCGAGGATCAGGTGGTGCTCGAGACCCTGACTCGTTCGTTTTCGCAGGTGTCTGTTTCAAACGATGAACTGCGCGAGGCCGTCGCCCGCCTGCAGCAGCCCCGCTCCGATGCCAATGAAGCCGAACTGAAAACCAATGCGCTGGCTGCCTGGATCGAGAACAACATCAGTCTGGAAGTCGGCCCTGACGGATGGTTGAAGCGTGGCAAGCCCTGCACCCTCCAGGAAATTGCCGACCGGTTGGCTGGCGATGGGGGCATCGACCCTAAGGAAGGCAAGGAGGCCATCAAAAACCTGCTCGATTGGGCCCTGCGGGTCAACATCGGCCTCAAAGATCGCAAGCCGCGCAAATCGTACCTGCCTTACCGGCTGCATCAGTTCATCCAGCAGACGGGCAACGTCTACTTGACACTGGAGGCTCCCGGGCAGCGGCACATCCAGATGGATGAGCAACTGACTGTCGAACGCGTGAATGGCCAGAAGCTGCCGCTGTTTCAGGCGGCGTTCAGTCGTCTGACAGGCCAGACCTTCATTTCGGTGCGGTGGGACATCCAGTCGAAGCGGCTGCTGGCCCAGCCCTTTGATGAGCTTTACTTTGATGATGATGAAAACGAAAACGAAACTTCCGGCGACAGCAAGCCGCAGCGGGGCTACCTGATCCTGCAGCCGGCTGATGAGGAAGATTTATGGAAGGATGAAGACCTCGAAATCCTGCCGCCGAGCTGGTTTTCCGAATCGAAAAAAAAGGGGGTCGTGCTCAAGAAAGACAAGCAGAAATTGCTGCCTCAAAAATTGTGGTTCGATGCCCGTGGAGCAACCTATGCTCACGAAGGGGAGGGCCGCCTGGCGGGCTGGTTTGTCAGTTACCCGCTGACCATCGATCCGACGGCCAAGGTCGTCTACGAATCGGCCAGACGACGCTCGCGCGAGATCGATGTCCTTTCGAACGTGGGCCTCGATGCCCGGAGCACGGCCAATACCCTGCTCAGCTACCTGGCGGTGCAGGTTCAAAGCAGGCACCTGGGAGACCTGAACTCGTCCAAGGTTCTCTGCTTTGTCGATTTTCGGCAGGATGCCTCGCTGCAGGCGGGCCACTTCAACGACTTTGTACGGACGGTATCGCTGCGCTCGGCTCTGCTGAAGGCCGTCCGGCAGGCCTCCCCCGATCAGCCCGTTAAAATGAGCAACGTCGGCCAGCATCTGTTCGACCAGCTCGATCTGCCGTTCCTGGAATACGCCGATCAAAGCGAAGAAATAGAAGAAGGACCTTTGCGAAAGAGTTACGAGAAGCAACTAAAAGAATTTTTATTCTATTGGGCCGTTAGCGACTTGCGGCTGGCGTGGCGGGTGGCTATGCCCAACCTGGAACAGACCGCTCAGGTACGCATCGCATACGAAAAGCTGGATCAGGTGCTTGCGGAGGCTGCTTTCTCAGAAAAGCTGGCCCAAAGCCTCTGCGTGGAGCTGACCGACCAAAATCGGTCGAAGATCTGCGACATGGTCTGCGATACCCTCGATTATTTCCGCAGATCGTTTGCTATCAGCTATGATCCTTACAAAAACCTGCTACTACTCCATAATTTCTTTAAACATTTCGATAAGTTGAATGATGACTGGTCGCCCGATGAGGATGAAAAGCCAGAGCCGCTGTGCGCGTTTTACATCGAAAAAGACAAGACAGCCAAAGCGATTAAAGAGGCGAAAAACTACGTGCTGCTGAGCATCGGTTCTCATTCAAATTACGGACGATACTTCAGGCGAACCTATCGCGACCTGACGGGATCATCGCTCGATAAAACGAACTACGGCCTCGTTCTCAAAAACTTTCTGGGGGTTATGTGTAGGGGCGGTTTTCTGAAAAAAATTGAATTGAAGAGCGATGGCCCGGAAGTGCAGTATATTTACCAGTTGGATGGGTCGCTCATTGAGTGGGTGGCAGGCGATGGGCAGACGCCCTACCATGATCACGTGCGTGTACCCGTCAAAAATCCGAATTTTAAGCCTCCGGCTCCCAATGCGTTCTTTCAGCGGCTTTACAGCGAGGGGATCCAGCTCAATACCAAACTCAAGGCCAAGGAGCACACGGGTCAGATTGACAAAGCTACCCGAGAACAATTGGAAAAAGATTTCAGGGATGGAATACTGAAGGTGCTCTATTGTTCGCCAACGATGGAGCTGGGCATCGATATTTCGGATTTGAATGTCGTTCAGCTGCGCAACGTGCCGCCCAACCCTGCCAACTACGCCCAGCGGTCAGGGCGGGCCGGTCGGAGCGGGCAGGCGGCCATCGTTTTTACCTACTGCTCGCGCTACAGCGCTCACGACCAGCACTATTTCCGTAACAAGCTCGACATGGTCGCCGGTCAGGTGAAACCGCCTGTATTCGACTTTACAAACGAGGAACTTCACCGTACGCATCTGCGTGCCATGTGTCTGCCCTTTCTTCAGATCGAGATGAGCAGGTCGGTGGCTCAGGTCATCGATGACAACTTCATTAATAAAAAGGGGCAACGCACCTTTCCGGTTAAAGCAGAGACGGCCTCCATGCTGGCTAAACTCAAGGATTCCCAAGACCGAAGCACCATTCGGACCAACTTCAGGGAGGTAGTCAAAGACATGAAGCAACAGCTTGACCAAACATCCTGGTACCGTCCCGACTGGTTCGATCAGCAGATCAACCGCCTCGATAAAGATTTCGATGAGGCCTTCAATCGCTGGCGCGATCTCTACCGTGCTGCTTTGAAACTGATGCAGGAAGCCCTCGAGGCACTTCATGACCCGACCATTCCCAGCAGCGACGAGCGAAAGAGGGAGGCCCAACGTAACTACCGATACGCCCAGTGGCAGATCGATCTGCTGCGCAATTTTTACAATGCGGACGATCGGGCAGGCCATGCTGCAGAGGCGAAAGCCCGGAACAGAAGCCATAGCGCTACGATTTCGGGGTTTCTGCCCCATCGCTACTTGGCGGCCGAGGGTTTTCTGCCGGGCTACAATTTCACGCGGCGGCCCATTTACCTGACGCTGCGGGGTGGCAAATCGGGCGATGGCGAGATCATCGACCGACCCAGCTTCATCGCTCTGCGCGAAGCCGGCCCCGACAACTTCTTTTACCACAAGGGCCGCAAGTATCAGTTCAAGTACATGTCCTGGAAGCCCGAAGACAAGTTAGCCCGCGACCTGCGCCTGACCCTAACCATGGGTATAGTTCTCGATGAGAGCAGCCGAAGCCTCAACAACTGCCCCTTGACTGGCGAAGACCTTTCGCAGGGCAGCAGTACCAAATGGGTACGAGGAGTCGTGGAATTCGGAGCCTCGAGTGCCAATGTCCGCCAGCGCATCAACTGCACCGAAGAGGAACGCATGCAGGCCGGCTACGAGATTCAGACCGCTTTTGCTCTCGACCGTCAGGGCGACAGCCATGTGACGCTGCTCGTACGCAATGCGAAAGACGGCGAACTGGCCCGTATCTTTTTTATCCCGGGGGCACGCATCTACCAGATCAGCCACGGCTGGAAACGCGACAGGGCCGGCGCGGAAAACCTGGGGGGCTTTCACATCGACTCCTCCAGAGGGGGGCTTTGGGTCAGCGCATCCAAGCTCAAAGAGTATAGGGAGAACAAGGGATACCGCGGCGACCGCGACTCCATTCATAACATCAAGCTCTATGTCGATCGAACGGCGGATGCGTTGGTTGTAAAACCATCATCAGATAATCTGGCCCTGCAGGACGAAGGTGGTTTTGGGGCGATCCGCTCTTTGCTCTACGCCTTTCTTAAAGGATTGGAAAACACCCTTAATGTCGAACCGCGTGAGCTGGCAGGCGACCTCGTGGGTACTTCCAACCTGCTCGTTTACGAAGCTGCCGAAGGCAGCATGGGGCTGCTGCGGCAGTTTGCCCAGTTCCCCAGCCGGTTGCGGGGGGTGTTCGAGGCGGCCCGCAGGCTCTGCGCCCTCGATGCCGAATCCCTGCAGGACGAAGAACTGCAACGCACGCGCGGTGATGCCTCTTACCTCGACCTGCTCGATTTCAGCAACCAACTTTACCACAGATTCATCAGCCGGCGGGTTATCGCTGAAGCCCTTGATCGGCTCTGCACGGCCGAGTACCTGCTGCTCCAGGACGGCGAGCGTGATACCAACCAACATTACCGACACCTGCTCGAACGCATCGACCCGAATTCGGAAGGCGAAAAGCGTTTCCTCGACTACCTGATCCGCCACAATCTGCGTTTACCCGACGAAGCCCAGGCTCTCATTCCCGAATGCAATGTCAAACCAGATTTCCTGTATAGGAAAGAGTACACTGCTCTGTTTGTAGATGGCAAACCCCACGACCGGAGCGATGTGCAGGCCGAGGATCAGATCAAACGCCGCTGCCTCGAAAACCAGGGCTATCGTGTGCTCAGCTGGCACTATCTGACCGATTTGAGCGATTTCATTAATCAAAACAAGTCGCTTTTTGATCAATAAGTTTATTTTTCAAATGAAGAAAAAAGAAAACAGATCAAGATCAATAGAAGAGCTACAGGGCAAGCTGCCACCCGGATCGATTGTCCGCTGCTGGAACCGGCTCTGGATTCTGCTGCCTGAATCAGATTCTGATTTGCAGACGCTTCGCCCCTTGCTGGGCAACGAGGCCGAAGCTGTTACGCTTTGGGATCAGGCATTGATCCAGCCTGTCATTCGCCCCGATAAGTTCCCGTTGCCTCGGCTCGATGTGCATTTAGCCGATTTTGCTTCGGCCCAGCTGCTCATGGATGCGGCCCGGCTGCTGGTACGCGATGCCGCCGGCCCATTCCGTTCGGTTACGCGGCTGGCTTTCCGTCCGCGGGCTTACCAGTTCGTGCCCCTGTTGCTGGCTCTGCGCCAGCTCAAGTCCAATCGCCCGATTCGCCTGCTCATCGCCGATGATGTGGGCATCGGCAAAACGGTTGAAGCTCTGATCATTGCCCGGGAGCTTTACGACCGGTACCTCATCCGTCGCCTGGCGGTGATCTGTCCGCCCCACCTGTGCGAGCAGTGGCAGGCCGAGCTGCGCGACAAGTTCGGTCTGCAGGCCGAGGTGCTGCGGGCGACGACCATTGGCCGCCTCGAACGCCAGTATCCCGGTGGAGGCATGCACCTGCTGGGTCGCGTACCCATTCAGGTGATTTCGGTCGATTACCTCAAGGGTAAAGCCGATAACGACCAGCTGATGCAGATCTTCACCAGCCAGGGACCTGAGCTGGTCATTGTCGACGAGGCTCACAGCTGCGCGAAACCCGAATCGGCTGTTTCAGCCAACCAGCACCAACGCTATCGTCTGCTCAATCACCTGGCCCGACACGAGCAACGCCCCAAACACCTGATCCTGCTCACTGCTACCCCTCACAGCGGCAAGGCTGCCGAATTCCGTTCGCTGCTAGCCCTGCTGCATCCCGATCTGGAAAACTACGACCCTGCTATCGAAGCCCACTCCGATGGCGGGAATGTCGGGCTGCTGGCCAATCACTTCATTCAGCGGCGACGCGAGGACGTTCAGGCTCAGAGCAGCGAGGACAGCAATCTTTTCCCCAAACGGGTATCCAGCGACCAGAAATACGAATTAACTCCCAATTACGAACGGCTGTATTACAGACTCATCGACTGGGCAAGATTAGAAATGAAAGATAAACCTTCCGGTAGTGCGATAGACGCTAAAACTAAATTCCGCTACTGGACTTTACTGGCCATTCTGCGCGGGGCACTTTCCAGTCCTGAAGCTGGTCTGGCCATGGTACAAAACCGCCTCCGCAGCACCCAAGTCCCCGATTCAGTTGATGACCACCTGCTATCGTCCGCTACTAATCCTCACGGCGATTCGGATGAGGGCTTCGATTCGGATGCCGAACCTGCCTTTGCCGATCAGCCGACCCTCGCCGACCCTTCCAAAGCTTTGCTCGAAAGCATTGCCGATCAGCTTGCCAAAATTGCCCAATTCGACCAAGACGGTAAAGCTCTAGAAGACGGTAAAGCTCAAAAAGCTCGCACCGTGCTTTTTGAGTGGCTTCAGAGGGACATCCAGCCCATCGTCTTTTGTCGCTACATCAAAACGGCCCACTACCTCAAACGGCTGCTGGAACCGGCTCTCAAAAAGTATTTCCCTGAGCTGCAGGTCGAGGTCATCACCTCAGAAATGAACGAAGAGCAACGCCGTGAACGCATTCGCGATCTGGGAGCTGCCCCCAAACGTCTACTGATCGCTACCGACTGCCTTTCTGAGGGTATCAACCTGCAGGAATTCTTTACGGGGGTGCTCCACTACGACCTTCCCTGGAACCCTAACCGCCTCGAGCAGCGTGAGGGACGCATCGACCGCTATGGCCAGACGGCCCCCGAGGTCCACACCGCTATGCTGATCGGCGAAAACAACCCTGTCGACCACATTATCTACGGTGTGCTGCTGAAGAAAGTAGAGCAAATCCGCCGCGATAGTGGCATCGTGATTCCTTTTGCTGAATCCGACCGTTCGATCGTCGATGAAATGCTTAAGGTTATCGTCGAGGACCCGCGCTTTACGTGGCAAAAAGGGCCTGGTAAGCAGACTAGCCTGCAGCTCGACGATTACAAGCTTTCATCCCAGCTCTCGCAGCGCTTCCAGGATGCTGAAAAAGCTTCTGCCACCGAAAAACGTCTTCGCAAAAAGCTGGCCCACCTCCAGGATGCCGCCCGCCTCGAGCTCACGCAGGAACTTGAAGAACTCGATCGCCTGCTTGGCACACCCAAGACGGTCGAACAACTGGTTCGTGCCTACCTGAGCCGGAAGCAGGTAACCATTAAGGACGGCCCTCATCGAACTTTTACTTTTTCCCGGCCCAATTTTGATTCCCGTCACCCCGATTACCGGGTTTTCTGCAGCCTGCCCGAAGGTCCGGTACGCTACTCGTGCTACTCGCCTACTCCGCCCCAAACGGTCTACCTGGGCCGAAACCATCCCTTCGTGGAGCTGGCTGCCCGCCAGCTGATCGATCAGGCTTACCGTGAGGCTAACATCGCGCCTTCCAAGGACCTGCTCACGGCTCGCCTGGCTGTTGTACGCACCCGCACCGTCAGCCGACGCACGATCGTGGCTTTGCTGCGTCTGCGCCTGCTCATTCAGCCGAAAAGTGGTGGGAAACCCCTCTACGCCGAAGAAATTTTCCCCTGGGCCTTCATACCGCCCGATAACCCGGACAAACCTTTTGAAGTGCTGGACCAGGAGGCGGCACGCAAGCTCTTCGAATCGGCAACATCCGATCAACCGGTACCTCAAGATCAGCAACGGTGGCTCCTCGAGCCGGTACTGGGCTGGTTTGCAGCTGCACAGACGGGTGAAAATATTAAAGCCGTTTCCGATCCCGATGCCCGCCAGCTCACCCGCTGGCTGACACAGCACTTGCCCCGTCAGCGCACCAAACACCTTATCGATCGCTACCGTCGACAGGCCAACTTGTTGGATGAATCGGCTTACCGCCCCTTTGGTTCCTGGGTGCCTGCCGATGCTTTGGGTATCTATCTTCTACTGCCTGCATTGAGCGGCTAGGGCCGTGGCTATTGCATGGCTTTAATAGCCTTATTTTTATCTGAAGTTCAGTTTTCTATACAAATTTTTTTAAAAAAATTATCCTGTGTCGTATTGAGCAGGGCAAGGGATGTCGGATTTTGAACGTTGTCCTCAATCTTTAATGCTTCTATTAATGCTTCTATGTATGATTCAAAGGCGGCTTTCACCGTAAGCCGTTGATGTTTGAAGCGAATCACCGGTGGCCGGGTTTATCTTTTTCTTGAGCCGTCCGTTTCGGCCTCAATCGGGAGCAACGGTGCCCGTTCCTTCGACACGCAGTCGGCGTGCCAGTTCCCGGGCCTTTGCCAAGGCTCCATCCAGCGAGGGGTCGATGATGGTCAGGTGGCCCATCTTGCGGCCTGGGCGAACTTCACGCTTGCCGTAGAGGTGGAGTTTGACCCCTTCCATGGCTAAAGCTTCTTCGATACCTGCGTAGCGAGGCTGTCCGGTGGCACCCTCCGAGCCGACGAGGTTCAACATGACAGCCGGCAGGCGCAGGGCCGGCGAACCCAGTGGCAGCCCCAGTACTGCCCGCAGGTGCTGCTCGAACTGGGAAGTCAGGTTGGCTTCGATGGTATGATGGCCGCTGTTGTGGGGGCGGGGAGCCAGCTCGTTGACCCAGAGCCAGCCGGCCCGATCGACGAAAAACTCCACGGCCAGCAGGCCTACGACGCCCAGCCGTTCGGCGATGTGCAGGGCCGTTCGCTCGGCTTCACCCAGCAAGGGATCGGGCAGCCGGGCGGGGGCGTAGAGCAGCTGCACCAGGTTGCGGACCGGGTCGAAGACCATATCGACGGGGGGGTAGACGCTCATCTGGCCGCAGGCGTTGCGGGCGGCTACCACGCTGATCTCGTGGGCGATGTCGACGCGGCGTTCCAGTACGGACGGTGCATCGAAAGCGGTCTCCAAATCGACGGGCGTATCGAGTCGCATGACGCCCCGTCCGTCGTAGCCACCGCGCCGCAGTTTCAGTATGCCCGGCAGGCGGTCGGTATGGCGGGCGAGGTCGCGGCGGTTTTCGACGAGTACAAAGTCGGCTGTGGGAATGCCTTCGCGCTGAAAAAACAGTTTCTGTTGGCCCTTGTCCTGAACGGTACCTACGACCGTAGCCGCGGGGTGGACACTGCGGCCTTCAGCTTCCAGCTGGGCCAGGGCCTCGGTGGCTACATCCTCGATTTCCAGCGTCAGAACATCGACCTGCCGTCCGAAATCGAGGACGGCAGCGGGGTCGCGGAAGCTACCGCCGACAAAGCGATGCGCGAACGGGCGGGCGGGTGCATTCGGGTCGGGGTCGAGTACCCAGGTTTCGACGCTGAAATCGGCACAGGCTTGCAGAAGCATGCGCCCCAGCTGGCCCCCCCCCAGGATGCCCAGCTTCAGGCCTGAGTAGAATGCTGGCTTCATGGAACAAAGGTACGACCCGCGCGTGGGCCTTGGCCTAAGGCTGCGACCTGAAATTGAATTTGCCAAAAATATGTTGTATTTGTTTTTTGTATGTTAATTTATTGGGATTAAGTAATTGAATTTTGATTCTGGTTTCAACTTTTACTTTGTAAATTCAGGAGCATGCAGCTGCATGCCAACGGGGGCGGAAAAAATGGCTGAAAGCAAATGGCTGAAAGCGAAATGAAAGTCGAAAAGCAACGCCAGTGAAAATGTAGAACCTGCTGCCTCTGGGCAGGCTTTTTGGAAGGCCGTTTGTCGAGATGCCAGCTGCGGTTCAGCCATTCCCCGGTTGGGGCCTGTCCGCAATGCCGACTGTAGATTGGCAATCGAATGCTCGTTATGCCGGTCTGAACGGACCAAATTGGTTTCAAAATAAATTGAAAATATGCTGAACTTGCAGGCCATAGCCCATGTTGCTATATTTACACACCTGAAATTTTTTTCCGCGCATGTTGAAAGAAACTGAAGTTTTGAATTATAAAGTCCGCGACCTCTCGCTGGCCGAATGGGGCCGCAAGGAAATCCGGCTGGCTGAAGCTGAAATGCCCGGCCTGATGGCCCTGCGGGAACGGTACGCGGCCAGCAAGCCCTTGGCCGGTGCCCGCATTGCCGGCTGCCTGCACATGACCATTCAGACAGCCGTGCTCATCGAAACACTCATCGAACTGGGTGCGGAGGTGCGCTGGTCGTCGTGCAACATCTTCTCGACCCAGGACCATGCTGCCGCTGCCATTGCTGCTGCGGGCATTCCAGTATTCGCCTGGAAGGGCATGACCGAGGCCGAGTACGACTGGTGCATCGAGCAGACCCTTTTCTTTGGCTCGCCCGACCGCCCGCTCAACATGATTCTGGATGACGGGGGCGACCTGACTAACGTCGTGCTGGACAAATACCCCGAAATAGCCCGTAACGTGCGCGGCATCTCCGAAGAAACGACGACAGGCGTGCTGCGGCTCTACGACCGCGTCAAAAATGGCACGCTCCCCATGCCAGCCATCAACGTCAACGACTCGGTTACCAAGTCGAAATTTGACAACAAGTACGGCTGCCGCGAATCGCTCGTTGATGCCATCCGCCGCGCCACTGATATCATGCTGGCAGGCAAAGTAGCCGTTGTAGCCGGCTACGGGGACGTGGGCAAAGGCTCGGCGGCTTCGCTGCGTGGGGCTGGTGCCCGGGTGATCGTAACGGAGATTGACCCGATCTGTGCCCTCCAGGCTGCAATGGAAGGCTACGAGGTCAAAAAGATGATCGATGCCGTGCCCGAGGCGGACATTCTGTGTACTGCAACCGGTAACTGCAACATCATCACTGGTGAGCATTTCCGCCTGATGAAGGACAAAGCCATCGTCTGCAATATCGGCCACTTCGACAACGAAATCGACATGGCCTGGCTCAATGAGCACTACGGCCACACCCGCGATACGATCAAGCCGCAGGTAGACCTTTACAACATCGATGGTAAGGATGTGATCGTGCTGGCCGAAGGTCGACTTGTAAATCTGGGTTGCGCGACGGGTCATCCCTCCTTTGTCATGTCCTGCTCGTTTACCAATCAGGTGCTGGCCCAAATGGAACTGTGGAACCGCGCCGGCCAATACAGGAATGAAGTTTATGTGCTGCCCAAACACCTCGATGAAGAGGTCGCCCGCCTGCACTTAGCTAAAATTGGTGTAGAGCTTGACACCTTGACCGAAGAGCAGGCCCGATACATCGGCGTGCCCGTCAATGGGCCTTACAAGGCTGAAGCCTACCGGTACTGATCGATCCAACGGCATTCAACCGAATTGCAAGCGCGGCCCAAGAGCCGCGCTTTTTTGTTTGCAGAGCGTTTGATGAGGGGGAAGACTTTGGGCAGTGAGAATGTCAATTATTTTTGATGGCACATCGGCAAACGATTCAATATCAAAAGCTATTCACGTATTGCCGCACTTAATTTGCTTAATTAAGTGAATCTGTTTTTAGGAAGCTTTCGTACTGTGCAGGTGGAAGCAGCTTTGTGTTGGCATTGACCTAATAATCATTTGGTTCTGTGGGCCTTCTTGTTAACTTTGCCCGCTGTAGGAAAACCTTCTATTTCTCACCATTATGAAGAGAATTTTAACAGTCTTGATCCTGCTGGCTGGCTTCTTGCAAGCTCAGGCAGGACCCGAGCGCAATGTCCCAGTCAGATCGAAGTCTGATGGGTTGGCCTTCATGGAAAATAAAGGCCAGGTAGTGGACAATTTGGGGAACCAGCGCCCTGATATTCTGTACACCGCTCAGAATCATGGAGTTCAGGTGTACTTCCGTCAGAATGCGTTGAGTTACGTTTTCCCCCAGGTCGTCCAGCAAGACGGTGAATCGGTGGTAACAAACGTGTACCGCACGGACGTCGAGTTTGTGGGGGCCAACTCGCGGCCTGAAGTTGTCGCTGAAGGTGCATCGGGAGTCATCACCAATTTCTACCTGTCAAACAGTAACCTGAACGGCATTCAAGCCCGTTCGTATCGCAAGCTGACCTACCACAACCTCTACGAAGGCATCGACCTGGTCTTCTTTGCCAGCGAGCAGAACGGCCAGTCGACCCTCAAGTACGAGTTTGTGGTGCGCCCGGGTGCCAATCCCAATGTCATCCGGATGCGCCAGGTTGCCGCTCAAAAAGTAAGTCTCACCCGCGATGGCAACCTGGTCGTAAGCAACCCTCTCGGTCAAATCGAGGAAGTCGCTCCCTTCACGTTCCAGACCATCAACGGAACCCAGCAAGTAGTAGCCTCTGCTTATGAAGTTAAAAACGGTGTCGTGAGCTTCCGCCTCGGTCAGTACGATCGCAACGAGCCGCTCGTAATCGACCCGCTGACCCGTCAATGGGCTACCAACGTAGGGGGTTCGGTTTCCGACCGCTTCAATGCCGTATCGACCGATGCCAACGGCAATGCTTACGCTGTCGGTCAGACCAACAGCGTCAATTTCCCGGTCAATGTTGGTCCGAGCAAAGTCGCTGACAACAGCCAGGATGTCGTGCTTGCCCGCTTCAACTCCAACGGCTCGCTTGCATGGGCCACGTACTATGGCGGAAACGGTGTAGATATCGGTTCAGGTGTTACGCAGAATGGCAATGCCGTAAGTATCGTCGGCTGGACGGGAGCACAGAATCTGCCCGTTTCGACCAACGCTCTGCAGCCTACCAACGCAGGTGGTTTCGACGCTTTCATTGCTCAGTTTGATGCCAACACCGGTCAGTTCGTTTGGGGAACTTACGTCGGAGGTCCGCTGGCCGAGCAGTTTACGGCTATTCAGGCCGCTGCCAATGGGGATCTTTATGTCGCCGGCCGCGTCCAAAGTACGAATCTGGCTACCGCAGGTGCCGCACAGGTTACGCCTGCTGGTAACCGCGATATGTGGGTCGGTCGATTCACCTCGGCAGGTGCTCTCTCGTGGGGTACCTACTACGGCGGAACCAACGACGACCAAGCTACCGGAATCGCTCTTGGCGACAATAACGACGTCTATGTAACCGGTTCTTCGGTCAGCAACGGCCTGTCAACTGCTGGAGCCTTCCAGACTACCAACAATGGCCTGAACGATGTCCTCGTAGTCAAGTTCAACAGCAGTGGCGTCCGCCAGTGGGCTACTTACTACGGTGGTGCAGGTACCGATGTCGCCAACGGTATTGCTTTCAGCAACGGAAACGTATTCGTAGTCGGTCAGACGACCAGCTCGGCTCCCAGCTTTTCGGTTCCTGTCGGCTCGTACCAGACGCAAAACGGCGGCCTGACCGATGCCTTCCTCTTCGCCCTCAACGGTGCCAACGGAAACCGCATCATGGCTACCTTCATCGGTGGCAACGGTACCGACATCGCCTTCGGTGTATCGACCGTTGGCAACAACGTTTACGTAGCCGGTACCTCGAACTCGAACAACTTCAATGTCATCAACCCCAACGCCGTCAACCTGCCCTTCCAGGCTACGAACGCCGGCTTCCTGGATAAGTTCATCGCCAAATTCGACGCTACGGCTCCCAACAACGCCCAGTGGTCGATCCTTTACGGCGGTTCCACCGACGATGCCATCCGCGCCATCAGTAGCAACAGCAGCGGTGTAATTACTGCGGTCGGCTACTCGAATTCGCCCAACTTCCCGGTGTTTAACCGCATCCCGCAACAGACTGCCACACCAGGTCTGGCTAACGACGATGCCACCATCATCCGCCTGACCGACGATGTGCAAACGACTGAGCCTTGTATTGTTATCGGTTCAATCGCTCAGGGAATCATACTCTGCGGTAATCAGACAACAACGCTGAACGTACTTGCGTTGTATGGCGGTTCTGGTACACTTTCCTACACGCTGACCACTGCTTCGGGAACGTTGACAAGCACTGACGGCCTGTTCTCCAATGTGCCTGCCGGAGCCTACACGCTGACGGTTACCGATGGAAATCCTGGCTGTACCGTAACCCAAACTGGTTCAGTTCAAGGCCCGTCGCCTCTGACATTTACTGTTACTGCAACCAACGAAGACTGCCAGACCAGCCAGCTTGGCTCCATTTCGGTCGATGCTTCGGGTGGAACCCCGGGATACACCTACTCGATCGACGGCGGTGTATTTCAGCCGCAAGCCACCTTTGCCGGTTTGAGTGCGGGAACCTACAGCATTCGCGTACGGGATAACAACGGATGTTTGTCCGCTGCAACGCCGGTGGTCATTTCCACCAATGCCCCTGTGCTCTCGGTAGTTTCGCAAACCAGCCCTCGTTGCGCTGGCGATCTGAATGGAAGTATCATGGTCAATGTTACTGGGGGCACTGCGCCTTTCCAGTTTGCGGTCAACGCTGGCTTGTTCACTGTCTCGGCTGCACCGATGTTTACATTCAACGGACTGGGCGGTGGTACCCAAACCATTCAGGTTCTGGATGCCAACGGATGTTCCAGCCTCATCACCGCAGAGCTTGCCAATCCGGCACCAATCGTTGTCAATCCTGTCGTAGTGAATCCGACAAGTTGCACCATGATGAATGGCAGCCTGACGCTTAACGTATCCGGTGGCACGGCACCTTACACCTATTCGTTTGACAATGGTGCAAGCTTTGGAGTGAACAACAGCCGTACCAATCTGGGTAATGCAACGCTTGCTACTGTTGTACGCGATGCTAATGGCTGCGAAGTTCGACAGGAAGTCGTTGTCAGCAGTGCTGATGCCCCAGTAATTGAAAGCGTGATTCGGATTAACCCATCCTGCCGCATCAATAATACCACTGCAGATGGCCAAGTCGTGATACTGGCCTCGGGAGCAGCGAGCCCCCTGTTCTACTCCCTGCAAAACGGTGCCCCGGGCACTTTCTTCGGTTCGTTTACCGGAAGCTACACCTTCGCCGGTCTTACTGCAGGCACATACAATGTCGCCGTAGCCAATGACGCCATGGGTACTTGCATTACCCGTGCCACGGTTACGCTCGTTGCCCCTCCGGCATTGATCATTGATCGCGTTACGCGTACACAGCCCTCCTGTGGGTCTGCGTCGGTTGGGGGTTCCCTTACTATCTCGGCTGTAGGTGGAGTGCCTCCGTACAGCTATTCGATCGATGGGGGCCAGTCTTTCTCTCCCAACCCGACATTCAGCAATTTGTTCCCTGTGATCGGAGGATATCCTGTCATGGTGATGGATGCTAACGGTTGTCGCTCGAATGGGGGTACATACTTCATTTTCAACCCATCCGGCCTCGCCATTGCCAATGTTCAGGAGACAGCTCCCAATTGCGGCCAAAGCAATGGAAGTATAACCGTTGTCCCCATGGGTGGAACCCTGCCCAGATTCTACTCGATCAACGGTGGCATGGAAACGTCAAGCACTGCAACCAGCTTTACTTTCTCCAATCTCACCGAAGGTGTTTACAGAATTCGAATTCGCGATAACAGCGGCTGCATTGTCGAGGAAGAGGTCAGCTTGGTTACGCTCTCGCTCAACTTAAGCTCAACGCCATCGGGCTGCAATGCCGCCGCAAATGCAGGCACGGGTACCATTACCGCCACCATCAATGGCGGCACAGGGCCTTTTGTCTACAGCATTACTGGCACCTACTTTGATGGCGCAACGTTGATTACCAGCCCGACTAACTGGTTCAGCTCTTCGGCAATAAACGCAACGCAATTCATCTTCGGTGGCGGCACGATCACGGGATTTCCCAACGGCTTACCCGCAGGTGTGTACACGATAACGGTTCGTGATCTTAGCAGTACGAGCATCTGCCTCGCTTCCGGTACCATCAGTATTGGAACTACCCCGAGCACCCTTCCTCGGATCAATTCGTTTACGGTTACTCAGCCTGCCTGCGCGGGTGGTAACGGTTCGGTAGTAATCACTGGAGCTGCAAATCCAGATGGCAATACTTATTACCTGCTGGGTTCATCAACCCTTGGTCCAGTAACAGGAACGGGCGCAGGTCAAATCACAGGTACTTTTAACAACATTGTTCCTGCAGGCACGTTCGTTCCTGTGATTCGTCAAACCGGTGGTGCGAACGCAGGCTGTCTGGCTTTTGGCTCGCCGATCACCCTGACGGCTCCTGATCCGATCGTCATCTCCAATGTTGAAGTCCGTCAGCCTGCCTGCGATGGCAGCCTGGGCCGAATCGTTATTACGGCTACGGGTTCAGGCCCACTGGAGTACACCATTTCGGGTACTACGAACTGGCAGTCGAGCAATGTCTTTGAAAATCTGAATCCACAGACGATTGCTGCCGGTAATGTGCGCGTTCGCTACGCTTCAGCCACGACCTGCTTCGTCAGCACAAGCCAGGCTATCGTCCTGACCAATCCTTCTGCTTTTACTTTTACGACAGCGACTACTCCTCAAAACTGCGCACAACCTAACGGAACGATTACTGCGACAGTAACAGGGGGAACGGCGCCTTACCGCTTCTTCATTGATGGGGTCGAGGCTACTACTGCTCCCCAGTTCAGCAACATCTTTACTTTCACTAAGTTAAGTGCTGGAACTCATATCATTCGCGTGGTAGATGCGACAGGTAACTGTCCAGCCGTTCGTTCTCAGGCCGTGGCTCTGGGAACCATATTCGATTTTGCAACGAATGCTATCACAGCTGTTACCCAGCCCACGTGCAATGACGGTCAGTTTACCGTAAATACGGTCGGTGGCAATACAGCTGGAACCCGTCGCTTCTCGATTAACAATGGTGGAAGCTTTACCAACGTTACTCTGCCGACCAATAACGCTACCTTCTCCAATCTTCCAGCAGGCAACTATCGACTGGTTGTAATTGATCAAGGCGGCTGCCGGATTTCGCGGGACTACACCCTCACTGGCAACAACCCGGGTATCTTCGTCAATTCGATTAGCTTCACCAACCCGCCATGCGTTGGTCAGAATGGTACGATCAGCATCAGCTTCTCGGTCAGTGGCGCAGCTCCAATCGGTGTAACCGCAGCGAATATTGGTGGTAACCCTGCCACTACCAACCCGACACGCACGGGTAACGGGGCAACCACTTCCTCGAGCAGCCTGCCTGCAGGAACCTATGCTTTAGAATTGGTAACCGACGCTAATGTTACCAGCTGCCCAGACCTGACCATTACGCTTCCCTCGGTTACATTAACCGACCCGCCTGCCTTGATTGTACAGAATGTTGCGGTAACCCAGCCGGTCTGTGGTACGCCTTATCAGCCGGCTTCCATCACTGTTACGGCTTCGGGTGGTTCGAGCAGCAGCCTGCTTTACTCGATCGACAATGGCACAACCTTCCAGAGCAGTCCGGTCTTCAATCCGGTTGATGTGCGTCGCGGAACACCCGCAACCAACGTTTTCCGGGTAGTAGTTCGCGATCCAACGTTGCCCGTAGCTTGCAATACTGCGGTTTGGGGTGCCAATCCCTTTACGATTTCCAATCCCTCGGGTCTGGATATTTCATCGGGTACGCTCGTGCAGCCAACTTGTGTGAACAGCCCGACCGGACGAATTCCGGTTACAATCGCAGCGAATACATACCCCGTCCAGCTGGTGCTGAGCATGGGCAACACGCAGGTGCAGACCGTTACTTTGAATTCCGGAACAAGTCATTTGTTCCAAAACCTGGTGCCGGGCATGTACACGGTTCGCGCTATCGATGCTTCGAACTGTGAGGACTTCTTCACCGCTACCCTGACTGCTCCGGCACCCTTGGAAATAAACGTTACCGGAACTACGGCTCCTTCGACGTGTAGCCAAGTGAATAACAACGGCAGTTTCGTATTCAGCGTTACCGGTGGTGTAACGACTCCCACCAATCAGCGGGAATATCGAATTACTGCAAACGGTGTCGTACAGCCTGGTCCCAATGCCAATGGCTACACGGATATTCCTACAGCTGGAGGTCCCTTCACAATTAATAACCTGAGCTCGGGTATCTACCAGATCGAGGTTCGCAACAAGAACAATACTGCTTGCAACGCTACGCGAGTGGTATTACTCAACGATGTATCTACTCCTACGTTTAACAATGCAGTCGTTCTGCCTGCTGGAAATACAGCTTGCAACAACGGAGTGCTCGAGGCAAGGTTCACCGGAACCGGTCCGAACCTGATGTACGAAATAAGCCCAGATGGCGGGTTCTCATGGAGTGCTCCGCAGACCAGCCGCCTGTTCTTGAACCTGCCGGCCGGAACCTATTTCGTCCGTGCACGCACAGGAAGTGGTCCTAACTATTGCTATTCCTTCAGTAACGCCATCGTAGTGGGCTGCACCTCGCAGAAAGGCGAAGCCAGCCTCGAAGCTACCAAGCTGGCCGATCTGAGCGTGTACCCCAACCCGAACAACGGTCAGTTCACCGTGAACTACACGACGACGGCTGCCGCTTCGGTTGCCATCAAAGTCATCGACCTGACGGGCAAGGAAATCCTGAGCACCACGCGCGAGCTGGGTGCGGGCGAAAACCTCATCGACCTGAACATCGACAATGCCGCAGCCGGCATCTACCTGCTGCAGGTGATCGACGGCGGCGAGGTACGCACCGTCAAAGTCGCGAAAAACTAAGCGTAACCTTTCTTCATCCTGCTGAAAAGGGGCCATATGGCCCCTTTTCGCACTTATACACCGGAGAACGATGCTGGTCGATTGCCGTTGGTAATTGCCAGTGTCATTTGGTATTTTTGCCACCAGCGTACCCGTACCATTCTCGAACTTTATATAGATAGAATAGTAATTATGATAAGAAACCTACTCCTGCTTCTGCTGCTTCTTGGGGCGGCGGCAGCCCGCACGGATGCCGCGACCCCACGCTGGGTCGAAAACCGCGGCCAGATTCTCGACACCCGCGGGGAGGTGCGACCCGAGCTTTCGCATAGTCTCGACTTGGGTTGGGCGCAAGTCTACCTCAGCTCGCAGGGCCTGCACTACGTGCTGCGTCAGCCCGAGGGCGAATTGGGCGAGCACCTGCTTCGCGTCGATGTGCGCCTCGAAGGGGCCAGTCCCAAGGCCCGCGTCGTTGCCGCGGATCCGGGTACCGAAATCCTGCGCTACTTCTTGGGCCAGTTCAAGCATGAAGTGGCAGCCAGAACCTACGGGCGGGTTACTTATGAGAACATCTATCGCGGCATCGATCTGGTGCTATATGCTCATGAGGTCAACGGCCAGCCTGCACTCAAGTACGATTTTGTAGTACATCCGGGGGCCGATGCCAGCCAGATTCGCCTCAGCTACCGCGGCCTGCGAAGTGGCAGGCTATCCCGCGAGGGTAACCTCCAGATTGAAACGGCTCTGGGTAGCTGGCAGGAAGACGCGCCCATCAGCTGGTACGAAGCTGACGGCATGCGCGAGCCGGCAGCCTCGCGCTACGACTGGCGTAACGGTCAGCTTCGCTTTGTGGTGGAGGGTTCGGCCAATGGCCGTCGGCTGGTGATCGACCCCGTAACCCGTGCTTTTGCCAGCAATTATGGCGGTGGCTCAGCCGATCGCATTCTGGCTACAGCCATCGATAACGCGGGAACGGTAACCGTAACCGGTTACACGAACAGCGTGGTTTTCCCGACTACACCCGGCGTGGTTCAGACGGTGTATGGCGGCCAGCAGGATGCATTCGTAGCTCGTTTCAGTGCTACGGGGCAGCGCATCTGGGCAACCTATTATGGCGGTTCGGGTCAGGATCAGGGGCTGGGAATAGCCGTGGGGCCGAACGGCATGGCCTATGTAGCAGGTTACACGGTCAGCAGCAATCTGCCTGTCCAGAATGCTTTCCAATCGACGAATGCGGGCAGTGGTGATGGCTTTCTGGCATCGTTCAATCCGGATGGTACCTTGAACTGGGCTACCTTCTGGGGCGGCACGCAGAACGACCAGCTGACGGCCATCGCCTACTCGGCGACCAGTGGCGATCTCTATGTGGCAGGACGCACCTTCAGCAATGGACTGGCTACTCTTGGTCCCAATGCAGTTGCGGGCAACCGCGACATGCTGGTGGGCCGCTTTACGACCTCAGGCCAGCGAATCTGGAGTACGTACCTGGGGGGAACGCTTGATGACCAAGCTACGGGTATTGCTGTAGGCCCGAATGAATCGATCTATGTTGCGGGTCTGACCACAAGCACCGGACTGGCCACGACCAACGCCCATCAGACGGCCAACGCGGGAGGCAATGACGCATTTCTGGCCAAGCTGACGGCTCAGGGTCAGCGGGAGTGGAGTACGTACTACGGTGGCAGCGGTACGGATGCCGCCAATGCGATTGTTGCGCTGCCGGCAGGCGGTGCCGTAATCACCGGACAGAGTACGAGCACCAATCTGAACCTGCTCAATCCGGCGCAGAGCAATGCCGGCGGCCTGAATGATGCCTTCCTGGCCGGTTTCAATGCCAGCGGCAGCCTTATTATGGCGACCTATCTGGGTGGAAGTGGTACTGACCAGGCATTCGGCGTTGGTTTTGCCAACGGCAAGGTGTATGTAGCTGGTGCAACCAACAGTGCCAACTTCCCCTTGACCAATCCTGCGGGACCTAATTTCCCTTTGCAGACTGCCACGGCTGGCTTCCTGGACATCTTCGTAGCTGCTTATACTCCCTCAACGGGTGCTCGCGACTGGAGTCTGGTTTACGGGGGAGCGTCGGATGATGTCGCACGGAGCCTGGGGGTTAATGCTGCGGGGCGTCTGGCCATTGGTGGTTACACCAACAGCAACAACGTGCCGCGGTTCAACCCGATCCCTAATCAGCCGCTGGCCGGCCTGGCCAACGATGATGCTTTCCTGCTTTACCTCGATGAACCGGCGGCAAGCAATCCGTGCCCGCCGCTTACGGTTCAGGCTGCGGGTGAAAACCTGCGCTGCGCCAGTCTGCCTGAAGGCCGCATTACTGTAACGGCACCTTCGGGGGCCAATTTCCGCTACAGCCTGCAAGGATCGGTCAATCGACCCGAGCAGACTTCGGCACTCTTCCAAAATTTGGCTGCCGGCAGTTATGTCGTTCGCGTGCTTAATGTTGCCAATAACTGCGTATACGAAAGCACTCCTGTTGTACTGACGGCACCCCTGGCTCTGCCGCCGGTTGTCGTTCAGCAGACCAACCCGCGCTGTGCCAGCCGAAACGACGGACGGCTGGTAGTTCTCTCCCCCGCAGGGCCAGAGATCCGCTACCGGCTGGTGATCCCGCCTGGGCCATTCCAGACCAATCCTACATTCGAAGATTTGGGGGCCGGATTCTATCAGGTGGAGGCGCGAGACCTGAGCGACTGTCCGACGCTCTCAGCAGTGATCGAGCTGACTGCACCTGCTCCCCTGACTCTGCAGGCCCGGGGCAATACCATTCCTTGCAATTCGAATGCAGGTCTGGTGGAGGTAACGTCGGTTGCCGGTGGGGTCGGGCAGCTGACTTTTGAATTACTTGGTCCTGAAAATCGACCTGAGCAGAACAACGGCCTGTTTACGGGTCTGCCTGCAGGCGATTATACAGTAGTGGTTCGGGATGTTAACGGGTGTTCAGCGACTGCCAATGTTGAGATTCGCAATCAGAACGCGCCACAAATTACGCTCAGTTCGACACCAGCCGTCTGCGGACAAGCTAACGGCTCGATTACGGTGTTCGCAACCGGCAATCAGGGACAGATGTTCTACCTTATTGAAGGACCGACTTCTCCCCCAGCTTTGCCCTTTACAACGTTTGTAAACTTATTGCCAGGGGAATATTCTGTAACGGGTGTCGATATCCTGACTCAATGCACGGTTTCGAGTTCGATTGTTGTTGCCAACGAGGAAGTTATAGTTTTACCGACGGTTACACCACTCGAGGGGGCAAAGTGCTTCGGTGGTACGGCACGCGCAATTCTGACTGTGCAGGGCGGGCAAGGCCCCTTCACTGTTCGGATCAACGATGGCGAACCGATCACAGCACCGGCAACTCCCTTCGAGCTGGCTGCCGTACCAGGGGGGAGATCCGTGGTAACGGTTACGGACCGCCGGGGCTGTTCGGGTTCGACCGAAGTCGCGGTCGCACAGCCCCTGATGCCGCTTGCCTTTGAGCTGGATGTAACGCAGTTGGGATGCCCCCTGCCCGAAACGGGAACGATCGTAGTGAATGCGATGGGAGGTACGCCCACTTACCGCTATTCAATCAATGGCTCGGAGCTTCAGGCTGACAACAGATTTGCTGAACTGCAAGCCGGTACCTACGAAATACGTGTTGAGGATGCCAATGGCTGCGTAGCCGAACCAGTGACCCGCACCGTTACAATTGGTTCGGTTCCCCGCGTGCAGATCGTTGAGGTGATGCCTACTAACCCGACTTGTGCGGGCGGCAGCGATGGGCAGGTCATGGTACGGGTTGACGGTACGGGGCCGTTCCGTTATATCATCGGCGGACGTCAGCCCGCTTCGAGTACGTCGAGTACTTTCACCTTTACTAATTTGACTCAGGGTAGTTACGATGTGGTGGTTGAAGACGGTGCTGGCTGCCGCACCCAGACGACGGTAACCTTGACCGATCCAGAGCCTTTCCGCATTACCAACGTCATAGGTACGCCGCCCACGAATTGCACTGTCGGTGATGGCCGAATCGTCATCCAAACTAGTGGTGGTGTCGGTACCGTCTGGTATTCGATTAACAACGGTCTGACATTCCAGACTTCCAATACCTTCGACCTGATCGAAGGCGATTTTTATCGCATTCAGGTTCGCGATCGCGACCGGGCAGTCAACGCCTGCATTGCTGAAACAACATTTGCACTCAATCACCGCAATTCGCCCCAAATTCTGGGCGTGATTGCCGTTGACCCGCTGTGCTCCAACTCGACGAATGCCACCCAAAATCGCAATGGCCAGATTGTCATTAATGCTGTAGGCCCCGCACCACAGCTGTTTTATTCGATCAATAACGGAGTGAATTACTTCCCCTCGAGTACAGGCTCGCGTACCTTCCTGAATCTTTCGGCAGGTACCTACAATGTGCGGGTCTCGACGGCTCAAGGCTGCGCCAGCTTTTATGGTCCGGTAACCTTGAATGCGCCTGCCCCCATTGCGGTTACTAATGTTACTCGAGTCAATCCCGTTTGTGGCAACAACCCGCAGCCTGGCAGTCTGACCATTACGGCACTTGGTGGTACGCCACCCCTGACCTACTCGATAGACAACGGCCAGACATTCAGCAGCAACCCCGCGTTCGGTAACCTTTATCCCAACGGTACGACCGGTTACCGCGTGATTGTCAGCGATGCCAATGGTTGCCGCGTGCAGGGTGGTTTTTATCAACTGATCAATTCCTCGGGTCTCAATGTACTGACGACCAGTTCAATTCGACCCACTTGTGGTCAGACCGATGGCAGTATTACGCTTCAAGTGATTGGTGGCACGCCGCCTCGTTTCTATTCGGTCAATGGTGGCCCCGAGACGCAGAGCGTTGCCAGCGCATTTACTCTTACGGGTCTTTCGGATGCAGTGCACCGCGTGCGTGTACGCGACAGCCAGAACTGCATTGCCGAAGCTCTGGTTGATCTGAGTACCCTTCCCGTCGATATTGTAACGGTACGTCAGCCTGCCTGCGATGCCAGCAACGGGCAGCTCGATGTCGTAATTAATGGCGGTACGGGGCCGTTCACTGTTCGAATCAATGGCTTGGTATTTGACCCGCCCGCCATCCCCTTCCCACCCGTTCCCCAAAATCCGGTTCAAGGGCCATTTGGCAATATTCCTCGCGATCCATCGGGGCGGACGATCGTTCCCATTACCAATCTGACAGCCGGAATCTACACGATTGAAGTAGAAGACCAAGGAACTTCGAGTACCTGTCTGGTGAGACGAGAAGTAATTCTGCAAAGTCAGTCTGGTCTGCTGAGGTTCATTGCTCTGCAATCGACCAACCGCAGCTGCAATATCCTGACTGGTCAAGGTACCGGCGGAACCATAACGGCCCTGACCAACAATTTTGGTATCGATGAATTTTATATTGATGGCCCCGTATCGGGCATCGTGTTGCCTGATGCCAATGGTTCGCTCATTCTATCGAATCCACCGTACAACCTGCCTGCAGGTACGTACCGCATTTTTGCCAGCAGTTCTGCAAACTGTGTAGTTTATGGTGGCGAGGTTACCATCACCGAGCCGGAGCCGATTTTTATCACCAACGTTACGGTTGATCCGGTTACCTGTGGCAGCAATCCGACAGCTACGCTGCGTATAATTGCACAGGGCGGAACAAACCTTGAGTACACTCTTGATGCGTTGGGCAACAGCCCGTGGCAAAGCAGCCCCGTATTTTCGGGCCTCAGCCCGGGTACTTCGTATCCTAACATTCGGGTGCGGGAAGTGGGTACGGGCACAACCTGCCAGTTCCAGTATCCCCTGACGGTGGATATTCCCAATCCTTCGGGTATTACCTTCAACAACATCTCGGTAACGCCCTCGCGCTGTGCGAATCCGGTCTCGGGTACCATCACCATGCAGCTGAACGGCCCGGGCACTCCGCCTTTTACTTACACGCTCAATGGCCAGCCTGTCGCAACGGGAACCAGTCTGAACTACACTTTTACAGGCATTGCTCCAGCACCGGCAGGAACCTACACGGTGGGAATCCGCGATGCCAACGGCTGCGTAACCTTCCGTACGGTGGCGCAGCAGATACAAGACCTGTTCCTCGATTTCAATACGACGGTAACCCCAGCTAACGGATGCACCGATGGTGCCATTCAAATCAATCTGGTGCGACCAGGCGCAGCACCCTACCGCTATTCGGTTGACGGCGGGGCGACATTTGTAACAACGACCAATACTACCCAAACTTTCACGAACCTGAGTCCGGGCACTTTCACGGTGGTAGTCGAGCGGGGAAGTGGCCCCAGTCTGTGTCGGGTTGTGAAATCGGTGGTTGTATCGGGAAGCACCGATATCACGAATGTTCAGATCATACCCACCAATCCCACGTGTCAATCCGGAACGGACGGTTCGATTGTCATTCGGGCTAACTTCAACAACCCTCTGAGCAACACGGCTACATTTACGTTGAGTCGAATTTCTCCTCCGGGGCTGTTTGCGCAGTCTCAAGCGATATCACCGCCAACCGTCGTGCAGCGAGCTTTTACCAACCTCACGGCAGGCGATTACCAGGTAACGATTTCGGATGGAAACTGTACGATAAACGGTGGTTTGGTAACCCTTACGACGCCGCTTCCGATCACGGTCAATGCCCCAACCATCAGCCAAATTCAATGCGGGGCCAATCCGAGTTTGGGCAGCATATCGGTTAACGTACCCAATCCCCAGCCCTCGTACGTTTATTCGATTGACGGCGGTGCCACTACCCAATCAAGCAGCCTCTTTACCAACGTAGGGCCTGGTACTTACAACATCTGGGTTCAAGATGTAAACTCAACCTGTGGCCCTTCGACCTGGCCGATTCCGATCACGCTTGCCTATCCCTCAGGTATTGATGTGGTATCGGTATCGACCACATCGAATTCCTGTGCGGCTGCAGCCAATGCCAGCCTGACGGTTACGATTACGCAGCCGACAGCCGGTGCCTATCCGGTACAGTTTTTCTTAAACAGCAGCTTGGTTGCTACGGTCAGCAGCCCAACAACCGCCACGACCATCAACAACTTGGCTGCCGGCAGCTACCTGCTGCGAATCGTGGATAACTTTGGCTGCATCATCGAGCGTCAGGTTCTCATCTCAAGTGATCCAGAACTCACCCTGACGGCGATACCCGGCAATCCGACTTCATGCTCGCTTGCAGATGGTTCGATTGCTTTCACGGTAGATGGTGGAAATGATGCCAATCTCGGCGACCGCGAATACCGCCTTACCAGTAACGGAGTGCCCGGGCCTTGGCAGCCGGTCAACGCGGGCAGTCCCTCGGCCCCGCAGCAGACCTTGAACAGCCTCAGTGCCGGCATCTACATTCTTGATGTGCGTAATACGGGCCAAAGTTGTTCCGACCGGCGACTGCTTCTGCTGCAAGATCCCAGTGGTATCTCGATAACCAACGTCGTAACTCTGCCTGCATCCAATACGAATTGCGACGATGGTTCGATGCAGGTATTTATAGCTGGCAGTGCCCTCAATTTGCGTTACCAGTACAGCAGCGATGGTTTCAGCTGGTCTCCTCTTCAGACAAGCAATATCTTTTCCGGCGTTCGCACCGGCTCCTACTTTGTCCGCGTTCGCAGTGGCACCTCATCTCCGTATTGCTTTGTCTACGCTGGGCCTTTTACGGTAGATTGCTCGACCCCGCGCAGCCTTTCGGTTGCAGCAACCGCAGAATCAATCCGTGTCTATCCCAACCCGACCCGCGATCTGGTTTCGGTTGAGTTTGCCAGTGCTGTTTCCGAAGTCTTTGTCCTTGAAGTTGTCGATGTTCAGGGTCGGAGCCTGCTGCGTCAGACGGGAGCGGCTCGAATCGGTTCGAATGTAACGGAACTCGATCTGAGCAGCTACGTTGCTGGTCTCTATCTGATCCGGCTGCGAATTGGTCAGCACATCGAAACGATGCGCGTTGTCAAGAACTGATATAGCCGACAGTGTATGCTGAAAAAAGGGGGAATCCGCAGGGTTCCCCCTTTTTTGTGGAAAAATACCACGCTCGGGCTTTCTGGTCGATTGGCACTGCATTAAGCCGTGCCAATTCCTTAAATTTGCGAATTAAGCTATTAATGTCTGAGCTAATCTGACCGAAATATGCAGTTTCTATCTTTACGATTTTGGGTACTTGGACTGGTGCTGGCCACCACTTGGTGCTCGGTGCTTTACGCCACACCCCAGCCGCGTCCTTATTTTGTTGAAAACCGCGGTCAGCTTCGCGACAGCGAAGGGCAGTTACGGCCCGACCTGCGTTACGTGGTACAGACTCCGGATGGGGCGGTTTTCCTGCGTTCTACAGGCCTGAGCTACGTCTTCGCTCGGACGGAGCATCACTCGGATCGTGAGCGACTGCGCAGCCTTCGAGCAGATGTCGAATGGATTGGTGCCAATCCGGCTCCCGTCATCCGCACCGAAGGTAAGCCCGGAGCCGTTATTCGTTACTTCCTGGCCGATCAGACCATCGAAACGCGGGGCGTCGAACGGGTCATTTACGAGAACCTGTACCCGAACATCGACCTGGTTTATTACACGTCAGATAAAGGCCTGAAATACGACTTTGTCGTCCGCCCCGGCGGGAATCCAGCTCAAATCCGCCTTCAGTACAAGGGTTTTGGCCAGGTAAAGCTCGGTCGGGATGGTCGCCTGCTTTCGGAGACCCAATTGGGCCGGTTGGAAGAAGAGGCTCCCGTCAGTTTCATTCAATCCAACGGCCAGCAACAGCTGGTGGCCAGTCGATACGAGCTGCGAAATGGAACCCTAAGCTTTCAGCTGGGCAGCTACGATGCCAGTCAGACGCTGGTTATCGACCCCCTGACTCGCCTTTGGGCCACCAACTATGGTGGATCGGCCTTCGACCGCATCCAAGCGGTAACTTTTGACAACAACCAACGGATTAATGTGACAGGTACGACTACCGCTGTTAATTTTCCTGTCAGCGTTGGAGCAGTACAGAATTCTTTTGCCGGCCAGCAGGATGCTTTCGTTGCTCAATTCAATCCTAATGGAAGCTTAAATTGGGCGACCTACTACGGTGGAAGTGGAACAGACCAAGGTTGGGGAATCGCCTTTGCCAATGGCTTGCTGACCGTTGTCGGCTATACAACCAGCACCAACTTCCCCGTATCCAATGCCTTGATCCGCACCACGCCGGGCGGCAGCGGCGACGGCTTCATCCTTCAATTCAACAGCAACGGTACCCGCAACTGGGCCACCTATTTTGGAGGTGCTGGTAACGATTACCTGGCAGGAATCGCTGCATCGCCCAACGGTGAGGCGGTGATTGTTGGCCGTACCTTCAGCAGCGGGCTGGCTACCTCGGGAGCCGATCAAACTACGATCGGTGGCAACCGTGATGCAGTGTTGCTTCGTATCACTCCTTCGGGCGGTCTGATCTGGTGTACCTACTTTGGAGGAGGATCGGATGACCAAGGCACCGCCGTAACGCTGGCCCCTAATGGTGATATTCTGGCAACTGGTCTGACGAGCAGCAGCAACCTGCCAGTAACAGCTGGCGTAGTGCAGACAGCCCGTCCGGGTGGGGCCGATTCGTGGGTAGCCCGCTACTCGGCGGCAGGCAGCCGCCTTTGGAGTACCTACTTAGGCGGTTCGGGCAGCGATGCCGCGCAGGCTATTACTAGCGACGACGCAGGTAACGCTTATATAACCGGCTTTACTGGCAGTACGAACTTCCCGACGCAAAATGCGATTCAAGCCGTGAATGGTGGGCTTAACGACGCTTTTGTAACCGGTCTGTCGCCTACAGGTCAGGCCTATCTCTTTTCGACCTACCTTGGAGGAAACGGAACCGACCAAGCGTTTGGAATCGCTCGATTCCAGAACAGCCTTTACATTGCTGGGGCCTCGAATAGCACCAATTTTCAGCTGGTTAACCCTAATGCAGTAAACCTGCCTTTTCAAGCAGGAAACAACGGCTTTTTAGATATATTCCTGACTAAAATAAACTTGAATAACAATAGTCGGACATGGTCGATACTTTATGGTGGAGCCCAAGACGACGCTGCCCGAACATTGGCAGCTGAGGCTACCGGACGCATTGCCCTCGGAGGCTACACCAATTCTCCTAATGTGCCCTTGTTCAATCCACTGCCGACGCAGCCATCGCCCGGCCTAGCCAATGACGATGCGTTGCTGATCCTTTTGGAGGACGCTCCTGATATTACCTGTACCCCGGTTGATATTCGCACCTTCCGTGTTGACCCTACCTGCTTCGGCGATACCGATGGCGAAATCGCCGTGCTCGAGCCGGTCGGCCCCCAATATCGCTACGCGCTTCAAGGTCCGGTCAATCGTCCGGAACAGGCCGATCAAAGGTTTGACAACCTGCCGGGCGGCACCTATACGGTGCGAGTAATCAATACGTCAGTAGCCAACTGCTTCTTTACCCTGCCTAATCAGGTACTGGTCAATCCGGAAGTTATTCAGCCGGTGGCCACGGCTACGCCCTTTGACTGCGGTCAGGCCAATGGCAGCATCAGTGTTGTGGCTACCGGAGGCACTCCCCCTTATCGCTACACCTTAGTGTCTCCAAGTGGTACAGTACTGGTCGATCAAAGCCTGGTACCCAGCTTTCTCAATCTTTCCGTGGCCGGCATCTACACGGTTCAGGTTTCGGATAGCCGGAACTGCTCTTCCAGTACAACGGCCGACTTGCGTCAGAATATCCCCTTTATTGTTACGGCAGTCGGTTCTCCAACTACTTGCGGATTGGAAAACGGTGTGGTTCTGGTTACGACTCCGATCCCTGGGGCTACCTATGAGCTGCTCGATGCAGCGAGCCTGCAACTCATTCGGGGACCACAGCCTAATGTTCGGTTCGATGGCGTTCCGGCCAAGACGTACTTTGTTCGGGTTACCGATCCCTTGGGCTGTTCGGCTTTTACCGATCCGCTCTTGATCGGCAGTTCGTCCAATACCCTGCGAATCGGTTCGGTTACATTTGGAACGGTGTCCTGCAACGGTGGTACGACCAGTGTTGTGGTTCAGGTTCAAGGCGGCACGGCTCCGTTTTCCTACACCCTGCTGGCAGGTGCTGTGCCGATCAATGGCATAAGTCCTGTTCCATTTTTCACTATCAATAACGTTCCGGCTGGCAATGTTACGCTGACGGTAACGGATCAGGATGGCTGTTCAGCCCCGAATCCGTTTAGCGGAACGATCAATCAGCCCAGTCCGGTAGTTGGCTTGAATCCCGTTTTCCAGCAAAGCAATTGTGCAACGGGCCAGCAGGCCGAGGCGCGTATCCAACCTAGCGGTGGCACGCCTCCTTACGTTGTGTCGCTTAACGGCGGTCCGTTCACCAGCCAGACGATCTATCGCATCGCAGACGGACTGCAGGTGGGTTTAAACACGCTTCGTATACGCGACGCCAACGGCTGCCTGTCGCCTGAGTATTCAGGTACGATCAACCCGAGTAACGAGGTTGTCATTCAGCAAACCATCAGCAATCCTACGCTGTGTACAGGTCAAACCAACGGCTCGATCGATGTACTGATTTCAGGTGGCCAGGCTCCTTACACCTACTTCCTCAACGGCGTTCAGCAAGGCCCTGCAGGACCTGAACTGAACCGGACGTTCAGCGACCTGGCCCCAGGCACCTATACCGTGCTCATCCTCGATGGGAATGGCTGCTTTGGTGGCCCGCGTGATGTGGTGGTCAATGATGCCCCCGAACTGCGCATTACCAGCGTTACGGGCCGTGCACCGACGTTCTGTGGTGGTCTTGATGGATCGCTCACCATCAACGCAGTCGGAGGTACGGGTGAGCTTAACTACCAGATTCGGGAATCAAACTTTGAAAGTCCTTTCCAAAATGATCCCGAGTTCCTGGCTCTGCCAACCAACTTTTATACTGTCGTAGTAGTCGATGCAAACGAATGTCGTGCCGAGACGACTTACGCGCTCAATGATAATGGTGCGCCGGAGATTCTGAACGTTTCGTTCACCAATCCGCTTTGTTCCAACGATCCCAACCTCAATGCGACGGGCCAGATTATCATCAGTACAACGCTACCTGTCAACCCTGTATACTATTCGATAAATAATCTGGTTGGCCCGTTCGTGTCCAGTTCTACTGGAAGCTACACTTTCCCTAACCTGACAGCGGGCACCTATCCGGTCGTTGTTTCGACTTCGGATGATCTACTGGGCTGTCGTGCTTTTTACGGGCCGGTACGCCTCACGCCACCCCCTCCCATTACAGTCCGTTTGGAAAGCATCCGTCAGCCGATTTGTGGGGCCAATCCACAGCCCGGCTCGATAACTCTTTCGGCTACTGGAGGTTCAGGCGACCTGTTCTATGGGATCCGTAATGAGGGTTTTTCCAGCAGTCCTACGCTGACAGGCCTTTATCCGCGCCCGGGCGGCATAGCCGTCCAAGTGCGTGACCAGAACGGCTGTACCGTCAACGGTGGCGACATCTTCCTCTTCAATCCGTCGGGTTTAACCATGCCTGCACCCATTGTTACAGGCCCAGCTTGTGGTGGCAGCATGGGGCGTATACGCGTTACACCGACCAGCGGTACCTTGCCCCGCCAGTATTTCCTCAACGGCGAGCTTAAGGCCACGAACAGCAACGCTTTCTATGAGTATACCGGTCTGACGGGGGGTATTTATGACGTGGAGGTACGGGATGCGACGGGTTGCCGTGTGCAGACCCGTGTAGTCATGCCCGATGTAGCAGCCGTTACCATCAGTACCAACCCGCCGAGTTGTGGTCAGGCAGATGGTTCGATTGTTCTCGAGATGAGCGGAACCGGTCCTTATCGCTATAGTTTTACAGGCCGTGCCTACACGGCAAATATTCTCAATGGGCCGCAGCTGGTTTCTGGCGGGCCGGTTACTGGTCAGACGTCTCCTATTACGATTCCTAACTTGCGCCCTGGAGTTTACGATATTGAAATCCGCGACGAAAGCGACCCTGCAGCCTGTATTCTGACCCGAACTGTGCGCCTCTTCAATACGGGCGGTCCTTCGGTTGTAGCTCTGTTCTCGCAGGATCGTACCTGTAACATCGTCAATGGCCCAGGCCAAGGGGGCTCGATTACAGTCTTCACCAACGGAGAGGTGCAGCAGATAGCTGTTGCCAGTCCGACCGTGGCATCGATTCGTCAGGTAGCCATCGGTCCGGCTACCACCTTCACAACCGTCGTCGACCAATCGGGTGATCCGCTGCCTGCTGGCGACTATAATATTTACGTTGTCGGCCAGAATAATTGCATAACTGATGGCGGTCTGCGCACCATTACCGAACCGCCGATCATTCGAATCACAGCGGTTGATGTCAGGCAGCCTACCTGTGAAGCAGGCGGCACCAACGGACGCATTACAGTTGTAGCCGAAGGTGGACGCACTTTGGAGTACACGATTGATAACGGCGCGACCTGGCAGTCCAGCAACGTATTCGACAACCTGAATTCGAGCGCAAACGTTATTCGGGTTCGGGTACGTGAGGCCGGAGACTCCAACTGTTTCTTCGAGTGGCCCTTCCCCATTACCCTGACTACACAATCGGGCTTGCGGATTACAGGAAGCCCGACCGTTACCCAGCCACGATGCAACGGCGAGTCAAACGGCAGCATTGCTGTCAATATTGCTGGTGGCGTTGGGCCTTTCCGCTACCTGCTCAATGGGGAACCTTTTGCCACGACTTCGGCTTCCAGCTTTACCTACACCGGCCTGCGGTCGGGCAACTACCTGGTACGGGTAATCGATTCGCGTAACTGCGGCGACGAACGCTCGATTTTCATCGACCAGCCGGCTCCCATTGTGCCGGCTGTCAATACGGTGATCCGTCCGACGGCTTGCCGCGGCGGGGAAATTACAACCTTGACCGCAACCGGTGGGGATGGTGGCCCTTACTTCTTCAGCCTCTTCGACACGCCTATTGTACCTTACAACCCACCACCATTTACCGATCTGTCGATCGGCACGTACCGCATCTACGCAACCGACAACCGAGGCTGCCGAGGTTCCACCCTCTACAACTTAACCGGAACCGGCGTTCCGCGCCTGGCCATCAACAGCTTCAGTGGCCGCAATGTAACTTGCTTCGGAGCCGACAACGGTGAGCTGCGCATCGAAATCTACGCGCCTCAAGCCGACCTTGCGGCAGGACTCGTTACCTATACCCTCAACAACTCGGCCCCGCCCGATCCGATGATTGTTCCACCGCCGGTTCCGCTTTCTCCGGGCCCTCTTCAAGTCGTCGGAACGGTACCTCCAACGGGAGAAATAATCATGACTAATGTGCCGCCAGGAACCTATACCCTGCGTGTGCGTAATTTTTCTGCTGCCAACAGCTGCGCTACTCGTGCCGGCCTCTTTGTCATCCAGATCAGTCAACCCAACCCGATTATCATCGACAACGTTCTGGTACAGAATCCCAACTGCACCAGCCGCAAAACGGGCCGAATAGAAGTCATAACCGTACCTGATCCGGCACGAACACTCGAATACTCGATCGATAATGGTCTGACTTGGCAGCGGAGTAATGTCTTCGAGGGGCTGCGTCCCACAGACATTAACCTGGTTGACCCACCGTCACCACTTCCCCGAATTACCCTGTATAATCTGTCGGTTCGAGATGCTGACGAGCCGAGCTGCGTGGTCGAATGGAGCCAGCGCATCAACATTCTCAATCCGGGCGGTCTGAATCTGGTATCACAGCAGATCATCAGTCCCTCGGATGTTCTCAATGAAACCTGTCCGGGTTCCAACGACGGACAAATTACTTTCCGGCTCTATGATCTGACGACGAACGATCCCCAGCAGCTGCCCATCAGCTACTTCCTCAACGGCAACCTGGTGCATCAAAAAAGCCAGTTTACCAATCTATCGCATACGGTTACGGGGCTTGCACCCGGCAACTATACCTTGCGAGTTACCGATAACAAGGGCTGCGAGGATGAATTGACCTTGTCGGTAGGCACCGACCTAGGCTTTACCGTAGACGTTCAGCCAACTCCGCCGAATGCCAGCAACCCCAATTCCGGCCGCATTCGGGTTACGGTTTCGGGCGGTCGTGCCAGCGAGCCACGTCAAGCCGTTCTTTTCCGTAATGGTGTGCAGGTCGCTGCCCGTACACTTGGTTTGGGGCCTACCCAAATCACAGTTAATTTCAACAACTTGGATAATGCTTTCTATCAGGTTGTAGTACGTTACGGCCCGCCTGCTAACGCGACCTGTTCCGAAACTCTGAACGTAGTTCTGTGCAACCAGCAGATTCCGGCCATTTCCCGTGTCAATGTTACGCCAGCTACCAACGCCGTCTGCTCCAACGGCAGTGCGGAGATTGTAACCCAAGGAGGCGGCCCGAATCTCCAGTTCGCCCTCATTCCAGCTAGCCAGTCGATCGACAACATCGCTGCCAATCAATACCAAAGCCAGCGGCTTTTCCCAGTGGTTCCGGCTGGCAACTACACGGCAGTGGTTCGTTCGGGTGTAACCGCGCCCTTCTGTTTCAATGCCTTTCCGGTTACGGTAGGCTGCACGGCTCCGAAGCTTCAGAAATCTGCTACTGCGATGTCAGGCCTTGCCCCGGTAAGTGTTTATCCCAACCCCAACCGTGGCCAGTTTGTCGTTCGTTTCAGCACCGACCGTACCGATGAACCGGTCTTGATCACTGTGCTCGATCTCAGTGGCCGTCGCCTGGTTGAAACTGTGCTCAATGCCCAGCTGGGCGAGCAGGACCTGCCGCTTGAATTGAACGGTGCCTCATCTGGACTTTACCTCGTTCGCATTCAGCAGGGTGAGCACAGTCAGTCGGTAAAAGTGGTGGTTGAATAAGCGGCTTTTCTTCCGAAATTCGATGCGCCTGCCCTTTGTGGCAGGCGCATTTGTTTATGCCCGAAGTCTACCGAGCATTCGATGCTGTGTGCCATGGCTGTGTATCACTCTGGCGAGCCGATGGCCGTGAAAATGAGGTCCTGCATGCCTGCAATTCCAGCTGGCTTGCACTGCCAGCGGCTGGTTCGTCCCGCAAGCAGCTGGAACGCGAAGCAGCCCGTTGCGCGGCAGTCTCGCTGCTTGGTTCGTCTGCCTCCGGCACGCGTATATTGAAAACAGCCGGTGGCCAGCCCATTCTCGAGGGCGATTCCCGATACGTGTCTCTTTCGCACAGCAAGGGATGGGGGGCGGCAGCCTTAGCGACTCATCCCGTTGGAGTTGATCTCGAATGGATCGACTGGAACCGTTCGCTGCAACCCGCCGAAAGGTTTATGAATCCGGCTGAGTACGCCGTTTTTCGTCGTAGCAAGCAATCCGTTTTGCACTACTTTTTGTTGTGGAGTATCAAAGAGGGCATATACAAATTGGTCAGTCATCGGTTCGAAGAAGGTCTTTCATTCCAGCGGCATTTGGATGTTGCATTGCTGTTCGATCCCGTCAAGCAGTCCGAGGGTCTGGCACGGGCCGTTCTGCGGCATCCCCTCTTTTGCTGGCACGGCAGTTGGTGGGCTGTCCGCATATCGGGTTTTTGGCTGACTTGGGGAACCTTCCGGCCATGAAAAAACAAAAAACCCCGCGTTCGGCGGGGTTCGGATTTATAGTGGGTTTGAAATTTTATTTGGCGAAGGCAACCGATCGCTTTTCACGAATGACGGTAATTTTGATTTGGCCCGGATACTGCATTTCATTCTGGATTTGCGATGAGATATCGAAGGCCAGCTGATCGGTTTGCTGGTCGGATACCTCATCCGATTCGACGATAACCCGCAGCTCGCGTCCTGCCTGAATGGCGTAGGTTTTGGAAACCCCCGGGTATTTGAGGGCCAGATTTTCCAGGTCTTTGAGTCGTTTCATGTAGGACTCGACGATCTCGCGGCGGGCACCTGGTCGGGCACCACTGATGGCGTCGCAGGCCTGCACAATGGGCGAGAGCAGCGAGGTCATTTCGATTTCGTCGTGGTGTGCGCCGATGGCGTTTAAGACCTCGGGATGTTCGTTGTAACGCTGGCAGATGGTCATGCCCAACAAGGCGTGGGGCATTTCAGGGTTTTCTTCCGAGACCTTGCCAATATCGTGGAGCAGGCCTGCGCGTTTGGCCAGCTTGGCGTTGACTCCCAGTTCCGCGGCCATGATAGCACACAGGTTGGCCACTTCGCGCGAGTGCTGGAGCAGGTTCTGGCCATACGAGGAGCGGTATTTCATCTTGCCAACCAAGCGAATCAAGTCCGGGTGCAGGCCATGGATGCCCAGATCGATGGCTGTTCGCTCGCCTACTTCCATGATCTCCTCGTTGAGCAGTCTGGTCGTTTTGTTGACCACTTCTTCGATGCGGGCGGGGTGGATGCGCCCGTCGGCTACCAGTTTGTGCAGTGAAAGGCGGGCGATTTCGCGGCGCACAGGGTCAAAGCCCGAAATGATAATGGCTTCGGGCGTGTCATCGACGATGATTTCGACACCGGTCGCTGCTTCCAGAGCACGGATGTTGCGGCCTTCGCGGCCAATGATTCTCCCTTTGACTTCGTCGTTCTCCAAGTGAAAAACCGATACGGCATTTTCGATCGCGTTTTCCGCTGCCGTGCGTTGAATCGTCTGGATGACAATGCGCTTGGCTTCGCGGTTGGCGGTCATTTTAGCCGTTTCGACGATTTCCTTGGATTGGGCTGCTGCAATCGAGCGGGCTTCATCCTTCACCAGTTCCACCATTTGGTTGCGAGCCTCTTCCCGAGTCAGACCAGCGATCTTCTCTAATTGCTGAAGCTGCTGGTTGCGCAGCTTTTCTGCTTCTTCGAGACGACGGTTGAGCACTTCGGCTTGTTCGGCCAGACTTTCGCGGACCGCTTCCACCTGTTGCTGTTCTTTCTTAGTCTGCTCGTATTTCTGGTTGAGGGTCGTTTCTTTTTGCTTTACACGCTGCTCGGCGGCCTGAAGCTTTTGGTCGCGTTCGCGGTATTCGTTTTCTTGCCGGGTTCTCAGGTCCTGTAGTTCGGCTTTGGCTTCCAGTAGTTTCTCTTTCTTCAAGGTCTCGGCTTGCGCCTGGGCCTCACGCAACAGGGCATCGGCTTTCATGCGCGATGCCTCTTCCAGTTTATTGAATTGCTTTGCGAGCAGAAATCGGTCGAGCAGCACCCCGGCAACCAAGCCGGCTATCGCTGCGACAATCAGTAGTACGACATCCATGAATGTTGGGATAAACCATGTATATATGTTGAACCAGCCCGATCGATCGGGCAACAGATTATGTGAGACCGGCTTGGAGATCGGGCGCGGGAGTCAGAGCTGAGCCTGCAGGGCCGACATCGACGAGTCGATCAGCTCGTTAATTACCTCGAGCTGTTGCTGGAGCTGGCTGCGTCCTTGCTGGTGTTCGTGTTCCGACTTGACGTATTCATTGGCTATGTCGAGGCAGCACATCAGTACCAGAAAAGGCTCGTCGCGGATGTTGAATTTATCGCGGTAGAGGGCCAGCTTATCCTCTATCAGCTGTTTGGCCAGCCGGATACTTGCCTCTTCAGCCTGGTTCACCATCATGGGGAAGGTGCGGCCCAGCAAGTCAATTTTGATTTGATAGCGTTCCATGTACAGTTGGTTTCGCAGGCTCTGGTGGCTCGTCAGCTCAAGTGCTTCAGAGCCTCATCCACTCGGGCGATGAGTCGGTCGAGCCACCGCCGCATATCCTCTCGTTGCGATTCCTGTTCGAGTCTCGTTGCTAATTTACTAACTTTCAGTTGCAATTCTAAGGCCTCGGCTTTTTCGCGCCACTGGTCGCGTTCCCGCTCCAGTTTGGCCTGAGCGGTTTGCAGTTCGGTCATGGCCTGCCCCTGCCGGCGACAGAGCCGCTGCAGGCGGCGCAAGCGTACCAGCGTGGCTTTAAGCTGTGTCTTGAGCTGCGCGGGTGTCGGTTCCAGAGGCGCGTCCATAGAGCAGCCCAATTTTATCCGTAATTTTGAATAAAGCCAATGGCTGCCCTCCTTCGATGCTGCTGGAAACCCAACAGTTGGTCAAAAAATACCGCGAACGCCTCGTCGTTGACGATGTGAGCATCTGTGTTCGCCAAGGTGAAATTGTGGGCCTCTTAGGTCCCAATGGTGCGGGCAAGACTACAACTTTTTACATGGTTGTGGGCCTGATCCGTCCCAACAAAGGCCGCATTCTGCTCGAGGGCCGCGATATTACGGCATTGCCCATGTACCGACGCGGGCAATTGGGAATTGGCTACCTGCCTCAGGAAGCTTCGGTGTTTCGGCGGCTTTCGGTACAGGACAACATTCTGGCCATTCTTGAGATGCGGGGCGGGCTGCGGCGTAAACAAATGCTTGAAAAGACAGACCAACTGCTCGAAGAGTTCAGCCTGACTCATGTTCGCAAGAATCTGGGCAATCTGCTCTCGGGCGGCGAACGCCGACGCACCGAGATCGCCCGCGCTTTGGCCGTCGACCCGCAGTTTATTCTTCTGGATGAGCCTTTTGCCGGGGTAGACCCCATCGCCGTTGAGGAAATCCAGCAAATTGTCATCAAATTGGTGCATCGCAATATCGGAGTGCTCATCACCGACCACAATGTGCAGGAAACCTTGAGCATCACCGACCGCGCCTACCTGCTCTTTCAGGGCAAGCTGCTCAAGTCGGGAACGGCTGAGGAACTTGCGTTGGATGAAATGGTCCGCAAGGTATACTTAGGAACGAATTTTGAACTGAAAAGACCGGCCGTCAGCCGACATGCGACAACTTCTTGAGCGATTGGCAGCGGGTTGGTTCCGCCGCCGCACCCGCCGTTTCAAATCGTGGATGCAACACCCCGACAAGGTGCAGCAGCTTTTATTCGCCCGCTTGATCGAACAGGGCAAAAATACTGCTTTTGGCCGCCAGCATCGATTCGACTCCATCCGTTCGGCTGATCAATATCGTGAGCAGGTGCCCATCCGCACCTATGAACAGCTTTTTCCCTGGATCGAGCGCAGTCTGCAGGGCGAAGCCGATGTGCTCTGGCCCGGACGGGTCAGCTGGTTTGCCAAGTCCTCGGGTACGACCAACGATCGCAGCAAGTTCATCCCCATTACCCCTGTCAATTTGACAGATTGTCACTACGCAGCCGGACGCGATGTTTTGGGCTGGTATTTTCAGAATACGCCTGAGAGCCGCATGCTGTCCGGGCGTACGCTCTCGATCGGAGGCAGCCATCAGGTTTCTGTTCAAGGCCCCCACGCCCGATGCGGTGATTTGAGTGCGGTCATCCTGGCCAACTTGCCCCGGCCGTTCCGCCTGCTGCAGACTCCGCCTAACGAAATCGCCCTGATTGCCGATTACGAGGAGAAGCTGGAGCGCATGGTCCGTTACCTGCCTCAAGTCAACATCACGGCCGTGGCAGGCGTGCCCACCTGGACGCTTATTCTATTCGAGCGCATTCTGCGCGAAAATCACCAGACGCACCTGCGGGCCATCTGGCCGCTGTTCGAGGTGTTTTTTCATGGCGGGGTATCGTTCGTGCCCTATCGCGACCTCTTTCGCAGCATGTGCCCCGAGCTTCGCTTCATGGAGATTTATAACGCGTCTGAAGGTTTTCTTGCCTTGCAGAATGACCTGTCGGACAGCAGCCTGCTGCTGATGCTCGACCACGGTATCTACTTTGAATTTGTACCCCTCAACGAGCTGGAAAACGAACACCCCCAGGCCGTAGGCATCGAATCACTTCAGCGGGGCGCGGTGTATGCCCCCGTACTTAGTACCAATAGTGGCCTTTGGCGGTATCTGATCGGCGACACGGTGCGCATCGAATCGTTGCAGCCTCTCAAGATCCGCATCGTGGGTCGCACCCAGCACTTTATAAACGCTTTTGGCGAGGAACTCATGGTCGAGAACGTGGAACAGGCCCTGGCACAGGCCATGGAGCGCACCGGTGCGCGAGTTTCCGAATACATGGGAGCTCCTATTTTTCTGGAGCGCGAGCAGGCCGGAGGCCATGAATGGGTGATTGAATTCAGTCGCCAGCCCGATTCACTCGATCAGTTTGTCGAAGAATTCGACCGCGCCCTCCAGCAGGTGAATACCGACTACGAGGCTAAACGAACAGGCGACCTGGCCTTGCGCCGCCCGCGCCTGCATGTGGTGCCCCCGGGTACTTTCTATAGCTGGATGAAAGAACGGGGCAAGCTTGGCGGCCAGAACAAGGTACCCCGCTTGAGCAACGAACGCCGCCACGTGGAGCAAATTTTGGAGCGGGTTGAGCCTTTACAATCGATTTAGGCAACTATTCACAAGGTAGAATCGTTCTACGCAAACAAAGGCTTTGCCTTTTTCCAGTGCCATGAACATCTACACCGAAGTAACTCCCAACCCGGCTTCCCTCAAATTCGTGGTCGATCGGGTGATTCTGAGCGGCGGTGCCGCCGATTTTCCCGATGCCCAGTCCGCCGAGTTGGGTTCTAAACTGGCTACGCGCATTTTCAAATATCCCTTTACACGGGGCGTTTTCTTTGGGCGTAATTTCGTTACGGTTACCAAGGATGAGGCAGCCCGCTGGGAGGATGTCATTCCGGTAATCAAGGAAGAAGTTAAAACCTTTCTGCAATCGGGCGAGCGCATTGTCGAAACGGAAGAAGTGGTTCAGGCGTTCAATGATACCGACGAGACGACCCGCAGTATCATCCAGGTGATCGAGGAGCAGGTGCGTCCTGCTGTGGCCATGGATGGAGGCGACATCATTTTTGAGGGTTTCGAGGACGGTGTGGTAAAACTCAAGCTGCGCGGCAGCTGTTCGGGCTGCCCTTCTTCGCTTGTTACCCTCAAGCAGGGCATCCAGTCGATGCTTCAGCGCCTTTTTCCGGATCAGGTAAAAAGCGTCGAAGCCGTCTGAACCAACTGGCTGCTGGTGAAGTCTCGTTATCGGTGCAGGTTCTCGACAACCATGGCCAATCCTTGGCCCACACCTATACAAAGTGTCGAAAGGCCGTAGCGCAACTTGCGGCGTCGCATTTCGTGCAGTAGCGTGCAGGTGATGCGTGCTCCCGAGCAGCCCAATGGGTGCCCCAAGGCTATCGCCCCCCCGTTGACGTTGACGATCGCTGGGTCGAGCTCCAGGTCGTGAATTACCGCGATCGACTGTGCGGCGAAGGCTTCGTTAAGCTCGGTCAAATCGATATCCTGAATCCGCAGCCCCGCCCGTGCCAAGGCCTTGCGGCTCGCAGGTACCGGACCGATTCCCATCACAGCAGGGTCAACCCCTGCGGCTGCCTGACTCACTACGCGGGCCATGGGCGTCAGGTTATTGCGCTTCACATAGTCTTCCGAACAGAAAAGCAGCATGGCCGCACCGTCGTTTACTCCCGACGAATTGCCGGCCGTGACCGTGCCCCCTTGGCGGAATACCGGCTTCAGCTGGGCAAGTTTCTCCAGCGTGGTGTCGGGCCGCGGATGCTCGTCCTGGATAATCTGTATCGGGTCTCCTTTGCGTTGAGGGATCGAAATGGGGATCAGTTCGTCAGCGAAGCGGCCAGCCTCGTGGGCATTCCTGTACTTTTGTTGGGTCTCGTAAGCAAAGCGATCCTGCTCCTCCCGACTGATGGCGTACCTTTCAGCCACGTTTTCAGCTGTTTCGCCCATCGAGTAGGGGTAATGAAGCTTCGCAAGGGCTGGATTGGTGAACCGCCAGCCAATGGTTGTATCATAGATTTCGGCCTTTCGATCAAAAGCCGATTCGGCTTTGGCCAGTACGAAAGGTGCTCGCGACATACTTTCGACTCCGCCGGCTAAATAGACTTCACCATCGCCACAGCGCAGGGCCCGGGTGGCTGCGATCAAGGCTTCAAGGCCCGAGGCACACAGTCGGTTGAATGTAACTCCGCCCACCTGCAGGGGCAGTTCGGCCAGCAGCAGGGCCATTCGGGCTACATTGCGGTTGTCCTCGCCGGCCTGATTGGCGCATCCGCTGTAAACCTCTTCGATATCTTCCGGATTGAGCTTGGGATTGCGGCGTAGAATGGCGCGGATAGTTTCGGCGAGCAGGTCGTCGGGCCGGACGCGGCTCAGGCTTCCGCCATAAGCTCCGATGGGTGTGCGGCAGGCATCGACGATAAAAACCTCTTTCATAGTTGATTTTCTAACTTTGCCCGAAGTTACAAGAGAAGCACGCGTGGCACAAACCCGATTCTACGAAGACCCCGATTTCCTGCGGGTACAGCAACTGTATCTGGCCTTGGCTGCGGCCCTGCTGCTGGCTTTTGCTTTTTTTCCGGTGGCACATCTGACCAACCAGCGTGGAGGCGAGAACACCCTCTTCGAAGTGCCCATTATCTCCGTATTCGGCTCGGGGGGGTATCAGGTAGTTACACAGGCTTTGGGGCGCGAGTATCCGCTACTTGGCTGGCTGCAGGGGGCTTTGGTGCTGCTGCTTTGTGGGGGGTGCC
>CALDDN010000039.1 GCA_937936615.1 uncultured Bacteroidia bacterium
CTCGGGTTGTCGGACCGGAGAACCCGAACTTCACTCCCGAAGTCGCTCGTTCGATTCTGTAACTGCGTTTCAGCCCGGCAGACAAAGACCGCATGAACGAGCTGGCCAAAAAGTACCAGAAGAAGGGCTTCCCCCTCATAGCCATCAACCCCAACGATGCCCAGCGGCAGCCCGACGACTCGTTCGAGAAGATGATCGAGCGGCACAAGCAGAAAAAGTTCGTCTTCCCCTATGTGCACGACGAAACCCAGGAAGTGGCCCGCCGCTTCGGGGCCGAAAAAACCCCCCATGTATACGTGCTCAACAAGGAACAGGGCAAATTCGTGGTACGCTACATCGGTGCGATCGACGACAACGCCAACGCGAAGGAAGTCAAAGTCAAGTACGTGGAAGATGCCATCGAAGCCCTGCTCGCAGGCAAGGACGTCCCCACCAAGGAAACGAAAGCCATCGGCTGCACCATCAAATGGGCCGAGGGCAAGTAATTCGCTTCCCTTCGCACGTTCCCAGGTTCTAAATCTGGCATCGGGCTTGCGGGTAGATTTCGACGCAAGCCTTTTTTATTGCAAAGCCCCTATTGCCTATGTGGCCTGCCAGTCCGATCCGCCCGGCCAGTCTGGTGCCTTTGTTCATGCTGCTGTTGCTCGCGGGCTGCGTCCAAGGCCCCGACCAGTTTCGGGTACTTCGAGTGGAAAAACCCCGCCTGCGGGCCGACCACCTCGACCTGCGCTTTGTGTGCAGCGTGCACAACCCCAACGGCAGCCGCCTCGATGTGCGCGACCTCACGGCCCGCCTGCGTGTTGAAGGCATCGACCTGGGCCAGCTCGACCCGGTCGAGCGGCTGCGCCTGCCAGGCCGGCGCAGTACCGAGTTCACCGCCGGCATCGCCGTACCCTATCGCGCCCTGGTCCAGCTCGCCCCCCTGATCCTGACCCGCAGCCAGTTCCGCGTCGAAATCGAGGGCCAGTGCCGCGCCGGCACCTGGTACACCTTCCGCCACCGCGTGCACCACAACCAGTTTCTGACCGTCGATATCCGCGAAGCCCTCTACAAGCAGCTGCTCGAAGCCCTCCGAAAGAAGCCTGCTTCGGAAGACTGAGGGTAAGTTTTTGTTTCTATAAATAGAAAAACCTGATCAAAAATTTGGCAGCCCCAATCACCGGCAGATCGCTGCGGTCGTAGTCGGAGCTGCCCTGCGTCAAACGATGCTGGCGACCGTCGCGGGCCGTAACGAGGACGAGGTCGTGGCTCTCGTCCTCGTGCATCGTGGCGACGGGCTGCCCCTGCGGATCGTAGAACAGATACTGCTGCAGGTGGGGCAAATCGAAATTAGTTTCCATCTTCACGCGGCCAATGAGCACATTATCCTGCATCAGGTCTTCGCCGCGATGCAGAATGAAGGCACCGCGGTCGCGCGGGGGGCTAGCCGTTCCGCCGGCAGGCGGCGGCTGGGTTCCAGCCTGCACCTCGCCCGCGCGATAGAGGTTGTGGCCCTCCGACTCGTCTTCTTCATCGGTCAGGCGGGCAGGGCTGGCCTCCTCAATGCCATATTTGCGCAGAAAATGATTGACAGCGGGGCGGTTGAGGCCCGTAGGAGTCAGCAGTTTTTCATCGACAAGCACCTGGCAGACGAAATCGCGGACGTCGATCGACGAGCGCACCACTCCCTGCCCGCCTGCCTCATCGAGGAAACGGAAGAGCACCTCGAGGCTGCCCTGGCGCACACGCATCAGGTTCTGTACCAGAATCAGTTCCTGGGGATTGTTGAGGGCAAAGACTGAGAAATCGCGGTTGGCCCCGCCCACCGAACGCAGGATGCCGTAGGCTTCGCCTTTGTGGTAAATGGTATCGTAGCTCCAGACGGTTTTACCGAGGCGACGCGAGTTCTCGATGCGGGCACGGTGGGCCTTGGCCTGACTGGGACTCAGCTGCGCCCACACCGGCAGGGCAACGAGCGTCAGCAGCAGGCAAACGGCCAGCACAACAAGGGGTGATTTCATGTTCGACTTCAGCTCAGGTTCAAAAAACAAGGCTTCAAACACAAAGCCACTCTAATTTCGTACTTTGTCCCAAAAGCTGTACTCGGATGAAAACTTTTACGTGGATGCTGGGCTGGCTGCTGGTCGCAGTGGCAACAGCCGGAAATGCTCAAATCAACGTGCTGCGCTACGACATACGCCTCGATGTGCCCGATCTGAAAGCGCGGCAGCTGGTGGGACGTACCGATGTGCATTTCCGCCGCCACGGCAGCACCGCACAGCTGGCCCTGACGCTCCAGGGCTACGACATCGAGCAGGTGCGCCTGGGCGGGCAGCCCGTCAAATTTCAGCGGCGCGACTCGCTGCTGCTCATCCCCCTGCCCCCGCCGGCCAATTTTCAGGCTCCTTTCGACACGCACACCGTCCGCATCGACTACCGCGGCACGCCCGCCCCTCCCGCGTGGTTCGGGGGCGTGTATTTCAGCGACAGCTTCGCCTACAACCTGGGGGTACACATCGAAGGGCCGTCGCATTCGCACGGCAAGGCGTGGTTCCCCTGCGTAGATGAGTTTCACGACAAAGCCCAATTCCGGTTCTGGATCAGCCCGCCTGCGGGCATGGCCGCCGTCTGCAACGGCAGCCTGCAGAAGCGCGAGGCCTTGGCCCAGGGCCGCGAACGCTGGCACTGGACGCTGCGCAACGACATCCCGCCCTATCTGGCCTCCTTTGCCATCGGCTCCTATACCGAAATCCGCGACGAATGGAAGAGCGCGAACAGCGGCACGATCCCCATTTCGATCTGGGTTCCGCCCGCCCTGGTCGAAAAAGCCAGGCTCTCGTTTGCCCGCCTCAAAGGCACACTCGCGGGCTTCGAGCAGCGGTTTGGCCCTTACCGCTGGGAGCGGGTCGGTTACGTGGGCGTACCGATGAAAGGGGGTGCCATGGAACACGCCACCAACATTGCCTACCCCCTCTCGGCCATCGACGGCACCGACCGCATGGAGCGGCTCTGGGCGCATGAACTGGCCCACAGCTGGTTTGGCAATCTGGTTACTACGTCCGTTGCTGCCGAAATGTGGCTCAACGAGGGCTTTGCCCGCTGGGCCGAAGCCCTTCATGCCGAGATTCACTTTGGCCCCGAGGCCTACCGCGACGTGATACGCGGCATCCAGGGCAAGGTTTTCGAGTACGCGGCCACCCGTGACGGCGGCCATTTTCCGGTAGGTCGGGTGCCCGCACACGCCACCTATGGCAGCACCGTCTACGACAAGGGGGCCTTGATCGTGCACAGCCTGCGCGGCTGGCTGGGCGACGAAGCATTCTTTGCAACCTTGCGCCAGTATTTGCAGAACTTTTCGTTCGATGTAGGCAACAACATGCTGTTTATTCAGACGATCAGCCAGGCCGGTGGCCTGCCGGGTGAAGTGTTCGCCAATACCTGGATTCACACGCCGGGCTATGTGCACTTCGCCTGCGATTCGCTGGGCGTTCGCGAGCGCGTCGAGGGGGGCTGG
>CALDDN010000040.1 GCA_937936615.1 uncultured Bacteroidia bacterium
TCCCCTCGAGCCCCCCGAACTGCCCCCCCACAGCCAGGTACTCCTCGACCTGCTGGCTCTGCTGCTGGGCCTGCGGGCCGCCGAGCAGGGCGTGGCCGAACGGCTCATCGCCACCCGCGACGACCTGCGCGAACTCATCCAGGCCGGCCCCCAAGCCGATTCACCCTTGCTGCGGGGCTGGCGGGCCGAGGTCTTCGGGCACGATGCCCTGCGCCTGATCGCAGGTCGGGCTGCGCTGACGGTGGTACAGAACCCGCCCGGCAAACGCAGCCGAAACCCGCGCTTTCAGGTCAGGCTGATCGACCTGCCAGCCACCGATCCCCCCGATTGATCCATTAACTGCCTGCAACCCTACTTCTATCAATGCTTCAAATAAACCTTTATTAATCAATAAAAAATTTTATTTTTTATTTAAAAAAACTATAAAATAGAGTCCGATCGCAACCTGCAGCGCCTTGCCAGGAGCAACTGCATCAACCAGATCAAACTGCCGGCTGGTCGGAACAATACCGCTCGCAACGATTGAAACACATCGAAATCGAAGCATCCGGTACAAGCGGGAAAGGCCCCCGCCAAAGCGGAGGCCTTTCCTGATTTCAAGCTGAAAAGGTAACCGATTACTGCACAATGACCTTGACGACCTCCTCGCCGACGGGGGTACTCACCCGCAGCAGGTAGAGGCCGGTTGCCAGTCCTTCTGGAGCAATTTCGTAGTCGAAGCGATCGACCGCAGGATAGAGCACCGTCCGCCAGAGGCTGCGGCCCGCCAGATCGACCAGCTGCACGGGCACCGCTTGCTGGGCCATGCCCTGAAGCTGCAGGGTGAAGCGGCCGCGGTTGGGATTGGGGTAGACCGTCAGGCCGAAGTCGGCTTCCTCGCTAGCGGAGGCCAGCTCGCGGGCAGCGGGCAGCGTCCGGTACGTGAGGGTTGCGGGGCCGCTGGTCTCGCTGCCGCAGCGCGTGCTGATCGAGAACTCGTAGTCGGTGTTGGGCTGCAGGCCCGTCATCTGGAACGACGAGGTTACCACATTGAGTGTGATGGTTACCGGTGGACGGGTCGAATTGACAGCCCGGTAGCGAATCACCGAACCGGTCGCGTTGGGTGGCAGCGTAAAGGTCAGGGTGGCCGTCGTGCGACCCGGGCGAACCTGCAGGTTGGCCGGAGCCGGGCAGCTGGCCGAACCCGTCGTGAACTCCCGAAGGGGCGAGGGGGCCGAGAAGCCATCCGAGCAGATGGAGGCCACTGTAAACTCGTAGCTGCGGTTGGCCGTCAGGTTGAGCAGCACGAAACTGGTCTGGGCGGGGTTGTTGATCGTTTCGATGCGCGTGAAGCTGGCGTTGACTTCGCGCCATTCGATCTCGTAGCCGATGACTCCGTTTTGAGCCTGCCAGCTGAGGGTCGCCGAGGTCAGCTGCGGCACCACCGTTACCCCCGTAGGCGTGGGGCAAGGGCCGGGCCGCGTCGTGAACTCGACCGGTGCCGTGGCCCGCGAGCTGCCGTTGGGGCAGCGCGTAACGACCTGCACCAGATACGTACGGTTCGGATCGAGGGGCTGCAGCACCAACGTCGTATTGGTCGGGCCATTGACAGGGATCACGCGGAAGTTGAGTTCGCTGATCTCGCGCCATTCCAGCTCATAACCGACTGCATTGGGGGCGGGCAGCCACGAAATGGTAGCCCGGTCGAGGCCCGGCTGCACCGTCAGGCCCAAGGGTGCAGGGCACTGGCTGGGATCGAGACGCTCGGTAACGAAAAGCTCTTCGTCGCTGAACTGCGAGTTCCCGAAGCTGCAGACCGTCCGCAGGCGCAGTTCGTAGGCCGTATCGGCCGTCAGGCCCACGATGCGGGCACTGCTGGTGTTGCCGCCCGAAACGGATACGCGCGTCCAGGTCGTGGTATTGATGCGGCGGTATTCGATTTCGTAACCCAGCGCGCCGGCCACCGGCGACCACGACACCAGTACATTGGTGGCCTGCGGCTCGAGAGTCAGGGTTGCAGGCAGCGGACAGACCGGAGCGGCCGTTGTACGGAAGTCAATCCATGCACCGAAGCCCGAGTTCTGCTGCGGCCCGCAGTTGGTGCGGATGCGCACCTGATAGGGCGTGTCGGCCAACAGGGCCGGAAGGGTGGCCGTGCTGGCCGCCGGATTGACCACCGACAGGACGTTGAAAGCCGCGGTGTTGCGGATGCGCCATTCAATCGTGTAGCCCGTCGCGCCGCTGACCGGTGTCCAGGAAACGAGGGCCGAATTCTGGGCGGGCGATACCTGCAGGTTGCTCACCGGCGGGCAGGGTGTGCCCGTCGTGAAGGGCAGCCAAGCCGTGAAAGCCGATTCCTGATCGTCGAGGCACAACGCACGCACGCGCACCTCGTAGCTTACGTCGGGCAGCAGGCCCACCAGCGTATCGCGGGTAACGGCACCCAGCGTGCGGCCAATGCTGCTGCTGGTGTTGAGCTGGCGGTATTCCAGCACGTAGCCGATGGCACCGGAAACGCCGTTCCACTGCACCAGCACCGTCGAGACCGTCAGGTTGGTTGCGCTGATGCCCGAAGGCACCGAACAGCCCGCAGCCACCGGCGTGGTGAATTCTTCTGAACTAAAGGCCGAAAATGCTTCCTGATCGGCACCGGAACAGCGCGAGCGCACCCGCACCGTGTAGAGCGTGTTGGGCTGCAGGTTGCTGAGCCGCACGGGCGGGGCCACCACCGGCGCAAGTACCGTCCAGTTGGCGGCGTTGGCGGCGCGGTATTGCACCTCGTAATCGGGCACGTTGGGCAGGGTCGTCCAGCTGACATCTACCGACGAGGGGCTAAGGTTGGTCAGTCTCAGATTGACCGGCGGCGGACACGTAACCAGACGCGGCACCGAGTCGATGACGTATTCCGAGAAGGGTGCGTCGGGCAAATTGCAGACGCTGCGCAGGCGGAAAATGTAGCGCGTATTGGGTACCAGGGGCTGGACTAAAAACGTCGGCCCGACAACACTCGGAATGGTCGTCCAGGAGGCGCGATTGGCTGGCCGGTACGACAGCTCGTAACGCTGCACGCTCGGCAGGCGCGTCCAGCTCAGCAAGGCCTGGGTCGGGCTGGGCTGGACGATGCGCAGATCGAAGGGTGCGGGGCAGGGGTTGTTGTTCTCGCCCAGCGTCGTGAACTCGACCGAGGCTGCAGGGCAATTCGATGCCGGCTGCACCTGCACCGTAACGCGGTAGGGCGTACCCGGGTTTAGGCCTGTCAAATCGAAAACGTTGATTGTCGGGTCGGCCACAGGCAGACTGCTTTCGGTCGCGGTGCTCAGGTTGCGCACCGTCAGCAGATAACCTTGCCCCTCCAGTACGGGCCGCCATTCGAGGCGCACGCTCGTGGCCTGGCGGTCGATGATCTGCACCGGCCCTGGGTTGCCGCAAGGCAGGGCCTGAAGCACCACCGGCGGCGAAAAGGCCGACTGCACGTCGTTGACGCAGTTGGAGCGGATGCGCACTTCGTACGAAGCAAAGCCATTGAGGCTGCGCAGGGTGTCGCGGGTACCGCTTGTGATTTCGCGGGCAATGAACGCCCCCTGGGGCAGCAGGCGGTATTCGAGCGTGTAGCTCGTGGCATCGGAAGCACCCGTCCAGGCAATGGCCCAGTCGCTTTCATTGAGGCGCGTTACTTCGATGCTGGCCGGTACCGTACAGCCCACCGCCAGCGTCTGGAAGGTATCCTGCACATAAGGCGAGAACCGGTTGTTGGCACATACCGTCCGGATGCGCACTTCGTAGCGGGTTTCGGGGCTTAAGCCGGAAACGGTGAGGGCATCGCCAAGCACGGGTGCAACCGTCGTCCAGCCGCTACCGCCGATGCGGCGGTATTCGACTTCGTAGGTCGATTCGCTGCTGCCGGGCGTCCAGCGCAGCTGGGCTGTGGTTGCCGTAATCTGGTTGACGGTCAGGTTTTGCGGAGCCGGACAGGGGCCATCGGTGCGGAAACTGGCAATCGGCGAAATGGGCGAGCGCGAGTTGGTGCCACAGACCGTTACAATCGAGTACTCATACGTCGTATCGGGAACCAGCAGGCCGAGGGTAGCGCGGTTGGCGGGCACCTGGAAGCTCGTCCATTCCGTTTCGCCCAGCAGGCGGTACTGTACGATGTAAGCCAGCGCACCGGCCACGGCGTTCCATTCCAGCTCGGCCTCTGTTTTTGTTGGAACCAGAGCCTGCAGGCTGGTCGGGGCCTGGCAGTTGCCCTGCGGAATGACTTCGAGCGGCGGGCTGAAGGTCGATACATCCGACAGCGGACAGAGGCTGCGAATAGTTACCAAGTAAGGCTGGCCGGACCGCAGGTCGCGCAGCTCGAGCGGTGGCTGCGCCACCGTGCGCGACTGCCAGTCGGGATCGCCAGCAGCCTGCCAGCGGATTTCATAATTCAGCACGCCGATTTGCGGTGTCCAGGCAAAAGTCAGGGTCGTATCGGTGCGGGCCGTCAGGCGGAAGTCTTCCGGCGTGATGCAACCGCCCGTCGGCGTGCGGAACAGCAGCGAGGGCGTCCAGGGTGAGAGCTCGTTGCCCTCGCAGATGGAACGCACCTGCACTTCGTAGCGGGTATTAGGCGAGAGGCCCGTCAGCAGGTAATTCTGATCGGTCGTAAAGAACGAAACCCAGTTGCCGTTCAGCACATCGCGGAAACGCACTTCATACGAAACGGCATCGGTGGCGGCCTCCCAGGTAACTTCGGCCTGGCGGCTCGTCAACAGGAAGTCGTTCAGGCGCAGATTGGTCGGCGTGGGGCAGGTGCTGGGGCAGTCCGACGAGGTAACGACATCGCTGTAGGCCGAAACCGCACCGCCCGCACACACCGTGCGCACACGCACCACATAAGGGGTCTGGTTGAACGAACCCGCCAGATTGGCCGAAGGCTGGATCACATCGGCCAGCGTCCAGGTGGTGCGGTTGACGGGCCGATAGCTGATCTGGTAGCCTTCGGCGTTGGGTACGGCTGTCCAGCGCACCCGCACCGGATTGAGGCCACAGACCGTCAGACCAGTAGGGGCATCGCAGCCCGCCAAGGCAAACGTGGTCGTGCTGTAGGCCGAGAACTCCACATTAGGCACGCAGACCGCCCGAACCCGGAACTCGTAGGTTGTATTGGCCTGCAGACCCGTGTAAAGTCGGAACGTATCGGTCGTGGTGATGATGCCGCTCCAGAATACAGTATTGAGGGGCCGGAACTGGATTTCATAGGCGACCGCTCCAAAAACTGGCCGCCAGGCCACGCGCAGGGCCATCTGAACCGGAAAAGCCGTTACAGCCGGTGCCGCACAGCGCGGCACCTCCACCGTCAGCTCGCTGTAGGCCGAGGTTTCGGTTGTACTGCAGCGGGTGCGCACGCGGATGACGTAGGTCTGGTTGGCCTGTACATTGGGAATCAAGGCCTCATTCGTCGTAACGGGCGGCAGGTCGGTAAAATTGGGCGCATTCTGCAGGCGGTAGCCCACTTCGTAATTCAAGGCTCCCTGCAGGGCTGTCCAGCGCACGAGGATGCCGGTGGACGTAAAGCTCGTCGTTACACCGGTGGGAGCCGTACAGGCAGCCGTCGAAAAGTTGATGACGGCATATTCCGATGTGCCATCGGTGCAGACGCGGCGCACCCGCACCTGATAGGCGGTGTTGGGAAGCAGGCCCGTAAAGCTGCGCTCCAGTTCCGTAGTCTGGAAGCTGCCTCCCCAATTGGCATCGGCAGCCGGCTTGATCTCGCCCTCGAAGCGCACGTCGGAGGCGGTGGCATTCCAGGTGATGCGGGCCGTGCTCAGGCCCGTGCTGGCCACCTGCAGCAGCGGCAGATCGCAGCCCGCGGGCGTGCTGATTTCAATGGGCAACGACTTGCCCGACTCGCTCTGGCCGCAGCGGGCCTGAACCGTGATGCGGTAGTTCGTCGAGCTGCTCAGGGGGCTGAGCCGTACGGGGAAAGTCGGCGTAGCGGTGTTGACATCAAAAGTCTGCGTCTGGTTGGTGCTCAGGTTGGTGTATTCAATCCGGTAGCCGGATGCGTTGGGGACGGTCGTCCAGCGCAGGTCGACCGAGCCGGCCCGCACGTTTTCGGATGTGAGAGCGGTAGGCGTATCGCAGGTTACGTTTTCCTGCACCTGTATTTCCAGCGTCTGGGTACAGTAGTTGGCTCCGCGCACCGTTACGCGGTAGGTACCCGCCGTCAGGCCCTGAAAGAGACCCGAGGTTTGGAACGGCCCGTTATCGAGCTGGAACTCGTGGCGGGTGCCGCCACCACCCGCAGCCGTAACCGTAATCGTTCCGTCGTTACCCCCTGGGGTGCTGACTGGCGTGGCACTCAGGCTGGCCGTCAACGGCGTGATGGGGCAGGTAAGCTGTGCCACAAAACCATCCCCCAGCCCCTTATGCTCGTAGTTGCGGCAGGCAAATATGGCCGTTTGAACCGTTCCGGCCACGTAAATGCGTCCGGTTTGATCCAGAGCCACACCATTTATGAAGTTGAAACCAGCCTGACCCACCGGAACCACCCAGTCCACGTTACCGTTGGACATGCGGTACTTAGCCAAAAAGCCCGAGAGTGGGGCTGTCGCGGTTACAACCTGGTTGGGCGGGCCAAAGGTCGGGTTGGGCGAAACCGCCCCGCCGAGGTAAACGTCCTCAGTAACGAGATCGACTGCCAGGTCGGCAGCCAGACTGGGTTCGTTGGGATTGCCTGCCGATCGCGCCCAAGCGTAGATTCGAGTGGCTTCGTCGTTGATTCGGGCGATGAAAATTTGGGAGGAACCCATAGTCGTGATCGGGGGCAGGGCACCAAAGGTAACCGAGGGGCTGTTGAGGTAGCCTGCAATGTAAACATCGGTCGTGGGGCCGGCGGCAATGGCCATTCCGTAATCCGATGCCGACCCGCCGATGACTTCGACCCACTGCAGCTCGGCGGTGTTGTTTTCGGCGTATTTGGCTACGAAAATACTTTCGTCGCCCACGGGGTCGATGTCCGTAAACTGGGCGGGAGCAACGAAATCAAGTCGCACGCGCCCGTCGAAGTTGCCAATCGCGTAGAGTTCACCCAAGGGGCCGACACTGATGTCGCGAACCACGGCATTGCCAACTCCCCCCACGCGGTTGTGGGTTACGTAGAGGCCGTTAGCGTCCACGTAGAGCACAAAGCCATTGGCCCCGCCGGCAATCGGATTAAGGGGATTGCCGTCGTAGTTTGCCCCTTGGCTCATGATACCTGTGGGGTAGATGAAAGCTCCGCTGGCATCGACATCGACCCCATAAGCTACATCGGCACCGGATCCACCGCCCCGCTTGGCCCACAGCAGGTTACCGTCGCGGTCGTATTTGGCGACAAAAAAGTCGGTATCGCCCGCACTCACCAGATTGGTCGTACCAAAAACGCAGGTGCCCGAAAAGCTGCCCACGATGATGGCGTTGTAGTTGGCATCGACGACGACGCGGTTGCCGGCATCGGCTCCTGGGCCGCCCGCCGAACGCGCCCAGAGCAGTTCCCCAGCCGGACTGTATTTGATTAAAAAGATATCGTCGCCACCGTTGGTATTGAGCGTCAGGTTCTCAAAGTTGATGTTGTCGGAAAAAGAACCCGTTACGTAGACGTTGCCGTCGCCGTCGGTGGACACGCTGCTGGCGTTGTCTACCCCCGCCGAGGCCATGAAGCGCGACCACGTAAACTCGGGCTGGCAGGTGCGCGGGGCTTCGGTGCTCGAACTCTGCACCGTGATGGCCACCTGCGCCGGTGCCGAATTGCCACATTCGTTGCTGGCCGTCGCCCGCAGCAAGTAGCGGCGGGCCGCTACCCCGCTGAAATCAATGGTCGCCGAGTTGCCCGGAGGGGGCGTGTTCAATTCCTTGGAAGACCGCCAGTTGACCTGTGCCGTCGGTGGATTGACCACCACGCTGTAATCGACCCGGCTGCCCTGCTGCACCGTGGCAGGCAGGGTGCTCGAGGTGATGACCGGCGGGCCGATGACAGTTACATCAAACTTGAAGACCGGACCCGTACCGCAGGCATCCTCCGGCCTTACGCTTACTGCGAACGTTTGGGGATAAGGGGGGGCTACATTACTCCAGGGCAAGTTTTGGCTTGTACCGGTAGTACCGTTGGTGAAGCCCGTCAGAGGCGGGTCGATGGTCCAGGCATAATCGACACCGGCCACCGGACTGGGCACAGTGTAGTTCTGGCTCACGGGGCAAGTTTCGCGCGGGCCATTGACATTTGTCAAAGCAGGCGGCGGATCGGTGAAGGCCGTAATCTGGAACTCATCGACCGCCAGACCGTCGTCCTCATTTCTGACGTTAAAGTCCCGCCAGCGAATCCAGAACTTCGATCCCGCGGCGATATTCAGGTTGGAGATGGTGTGCGAGAGGGTACGGCGGTTTTCGGCCGCGTTGCCGTTCAGAGCCTGACCGTTGGTAAAATTCGCTGTGTTGGGGCTGGCGAAGTGCAGCTCCGGAACCCGTACCCAGCCCATGGCAGGCGGGGTGAGCAAACCCGTCGCGCTAAGGTGATATTCAAAATAAAGGGTGTCGGCCTCGCCCGCCGGTGCTTTGCCCCGCCGCCACTGCTCGCCCACGTAGCGTACCTCCAGCGAGGTAATGGTCTTGCCGGTGGCGTTCTCGAACCAAACCCCAAAGGTCGATTCGTGGTTGCCGGACTGGATCATGCCCAAGGCCCGTTCGCCC
>CALDDN010000041.1 GCA_937936615.1 uncultured Bacteroidia bacterium
TCGAACTTGGCGAAAAGCTTGCCAAGCACCAGCTTGAAAAGCCCCTTTACCTCCAGCACCTGAATGGTGTAATCCTTGTAGGCCAAGGGTTTGAATTTGAGCGGCGTTCGGCGGCGAATCTGCTTCAGGATGTGGTCGAGGCCAGCCTCGGCCAGCTGCCGGTCGCGGGCATGGATGAGCAGCAGCCGCTCGGAGGTGCGGCCCGAATACTTGCGGGCCGGATAGGTCAGCAGAGCCACCTCGCGCCCGAACCAGCTGACCAGGTGCTTGCGGATATCGATCTTGAGGAAGCTCTCCACCTGATCGAGCTGGCGGCGGTAGTCGGCATGCTGTTTGGGGTCGCTGCGCCGCAGCTGGCTCTCGAACGTGTCGAAGACCCGCAGGTAGTCGTCGAAGAGCAGCCCCAGGTAGACGGCCGTCCGTTCTGAAGCAATACGTGGAGCCAGGCGTTCGCCCGGGCCTACCCCGTGCAGCGCATGCAGGTAGGTGGTGCCCGAGTCGCGCAGGACGAAGTGGCCCTGCAGCGTCGTCCAGTCGGCCCGCGTATCGAAATCGAGGCCTGCGAGCGGGGCCACCTCGGCCAGCTGACGCAACAGGTCGATCTGCGAGTCGCTGTAGAGGCGGGCAAAATCGTCGAGCCGGTCGAGGCGTATGTAAAGATTGAAAAAGCGGGAGGGATCGACGAGCTGGCGCAGGCGGGTAAAAGCCGTATCGCTCTGCCAGGGACTGCTGCGCCGCTGCGTGAGAGCCGTTTCCACGAGGCGGGGCGTGTACGAAGCCAGCAGCAGGTTGTCCACCAGAGCGAGGGTCAACACCGAGGGATCGCCCGCCTCGCGCAGCTCGATCAGTTCGTGCCCCTCGAACTGGCGGGTGCGCAGGCGCGGGTCGAACTCGCGCAGAATGGGCGGCAGCACCTCGCCCAGAAGCTGGGCCTGTTTTTCCTGCAGATCGAGGGCGTAAAAAAAGTCGAAGTCGCGGGCCGAGGTCAGGTGCAGCGAAAAAGTGAGCGTGCGATCGCCCGCGATATCGAGCAGCAATTCGTGTTCGCGGATGAGCGAATCGAGGGTGCGGGCCTGGGCATCGATATCGGCAAAGGCCGGATGGGTGCGCAGGTGCGTCCAGAGAGCCGATTCCGAAAACTCCTTCCAGCCGCCGATGGGCCGCCGCGACTCGAAAATGAGAACGGCATCGCCCGGCACCAGCCCCAAAGCCTGCGAGGGGGGCGGCCCGAAATATCTTTGATAAAGGTACCAAGCACCCGCTGCCAGCAGGCCCAGCAACAGCAGACGGAAAAGCCACTTCAATACACCCATCGGAAATGATTCAACGAAACTTGACAGGAGCAAAACTACAAATTCCGCTGCCAGCCCACCCAGTGCGGTCCCGATCGGGCGAGACCGCGTCGGGCAATGGCCCAGCCCCACTCAGCCCGCCGGCTGCACGCGTCGCACCACCAGCAGCGCAAGCACCGTAGCCACCACGGCCAGCCCGCCTGCCAGCGGGTAGCCCGTCAGGTGGCCATCGGCGTGGCTCTGCACCAGCTGGCCCGTAACCAGAGCCGCAGTACCTGCCGTCAGTTGCTGCACCGAAGAGGACAGGCTCATGAAGCCCCCACGCCGCGCTGCCGGTACCGCACCCGTAATCAGCGCCATGGCCGGCACCGCCCGCCCACTCACTGTAATAAAAAACAGCGTCGTAACCCCCAGTGCCACCACCACCGGCACCGGCGGCAGCGTTGTCAGGGCCACGAACACCAGCCCCGAAGCCACCGCCATCCACCCAAAGACACGAGTCTTGCCCCGGCGGTCGGCCAGCCGGCCCACCAGCGGCGATGTACCTAACGTGGCCAGACCGCCCAGCAGATAGACATAGGCCAGCTGCTTCTCGCTCACGCCAACATTGAACACCAGGTAAGGGCTGATGTAAGGAATAACCGCGAACGAAGCCAGCATGATGAGCAGCATCAGGCCCAACGCGGCCCGCTCGGAAGGATTGGACGCCGCCTGAGCCAACACCTCGAAGGGATTGCGGCGGGGCTGCGCAGCCCGGTCGTGCAGGTGCGCCCGCAGGGGCGGCAGCAGCAACGCCGCCGCCCCTGCACACACCACCCCCAGACCCGCTACCACCAGAAACGGAGCCGCCCAGCCCTGCCAGTCGGCCAGGGCCAGCCCCAGAGGCACCCCCGCCACCGAGGCCGCCGAAAAAGCCGCCATGATCGTTCCCATGGCCCGCCCCCGCTGCGCCTCCCCGAACATATCGCCCACAATGGCATAAATCAGCGCGTTGATCAGTCCACCAAAAAGGCCCGCCACCACCCGTGCCACCAGCAAGAGCGCAAAGCTGTCAGCCAGCCCGCAGAGGGCCGTACCCACAATCAGCCCGCAGAACGAGACGAGCAGGGCCGTTTTACGGTCGAAGCGATCGAGAAAAAACGCAGCCGCCAGGCTCATGGCCCCCGCACTGTAGGTGTAGGCCGAAAACACGTAGCTGAACTGCTCGGCCGTCAGCTCGAAGAGGCGCATGAGCTGCGGCCCCAGCGGGGCAATGACCAGAAAATCGACCACGTGGACGAACTGGATGGCAGCCAGCAGCAGCAGATACAGGCGTTGCTTGGGCATGGGGCAATCAATGAAAGCAAAGGGCACGCCGGCGCAAAGTTCAGGCCAACGAAATCAGTTGCTTTCCTGCCGGCGCATTTCGGCCACGATGGCGTACGTACCTCGGCGAACGACCTGCTCGCCCGGCTGCAGGGACTCCCGCAGCCGGACAGGGCGGCGGCCATCGGAGCTTTGGCCCGTCAGCTCGTCGACGGACACCAGCCGGAACGCCCGGCCCCGAGCCGACGGCGGCCCAGCGGCCACCACATAGGCCTGCCCGCCGTAGCTCACGATCGCATCGGCCGGTGCCAGCAGCTGCGGACTCAGCTTCAGTTCCAGCTCGGCCTCCACCGATGCCCCCGCCAGCACCACCGGTGCAGGCCCCAGCGGATGGGCGTGCACCTCGACGGTGCGCGTCAGCGAATCGACCTCCAGCCCCACCAGTATAAGCTGGGCGGGCTGAAACTCCGACTGGCCCGCCAGCCGGTAACGCAGCCGCTGCCCCACCCGCACAGCTGCCGCTTCCTGCTCCGGCACCTGCAGCGATAGGTGCACATGCCGCGGATCGATCAGGTCGAGCAGGGGCTGGCCAGCAGCCACCGCATCGCCGCGGTTGACCAGCAGGCGGGCCACCACCCCCCCCGTTCGGGCGGTCAGGTCGAGCGTGTTCTGCAGGCGGTAGGCCGGCGGCTGAGGCTTGGGGATGCGGTTGAGGCGCAGCTTCTCGCTCACCAGCTGCAGCTCGGCCTCGGCCACCTGCAGGCGGGTTTGGGCCTCCTGCCACTTGCGCTCGACACCCGCACCCGTCTGCTGCAGCTGCTGCTGCCGTTCGTATTCCTGACGGGCCTGCAGCAGAGCCAGCTCGCACCGCACCCATTGCTCCTGCAATTCGGCAATCGAGGGATGACGCAGGCGCAGCAGCAGCTGCCCCACCCGCACCGACTGCCCAGGAATGACGGCCACCGAATCGACCACACCCGCCAGCAGGCTGGCCACCGTCTCGCGGTTGTTGGGTGGAATGACCAGCTGGCCGCGCAGGCGCAAGCCGCGCACCACCTCGCCCGAATCGAGGGTCCCCACTTGCAAGTCGATGTGGCCCAACTGGTCTGCCGTCAGCTCGACTGTCAAGCGGCTCTGAGGGGCAGCTACAGCTGCCGCGGCCGATGGGGCATCGGCCGCAGGCCGGTCGCAGCCCGCCAGCAAAACCAGCATCCAGCCAATATTTTTTCTTATATAAAAAGAAATTGATCTCATTTTTTTTGAATAAATACAGTAAATAAAAATTAAAAACCAAAGAAATACCGCAGTTCGGCCCAAGCCATCAAGTACTGGCGGCGCAGATCGAGAACCAGCTGGCGATGCTCGAAGGCCAGGGCTACATGCTGGCGCAACTCGTTGATGTCGATTTCGCCCGCGCGGTAGAGCTGGCGGGCCTGCGCGATGAGTGAATCGGTAGGAGCAGCGGCAGCGGTCTGCTGGCGGGCAGCTGCCAGGGCGTTCAGCCGCTCGGCGAGGGCCTGTCGCCGCTGCTGGCCCTGTGCCTGTGCAGCGAGCCGCTGCTGGGCTTCGATCTCGAGCTGGACTTCGAGGGCTTCGCGCTGGGCTTTCAGGGCCTGCACCGCCCAGGGCAGGCTCAGCCCTAGCCCGACGGCCTGCGCGTTGGGCTGCCCTTCGAGGCTTTGGTGCCAGTAGGTCAGGCTCAGGGTAGGCAGGCGTTCGGCGCGGAACTGCTCCAGCCGAAGCTGGCCCAGCTCCAGCCGGGAATCGGCCAGGGCGACCTGCCAGTCGGTGGGCGGTTCCTCACCCGCCAAATCGACAGCTGGGGGCCAGTTCGGGTCGGGCTGGCCTGCAAAAGTCGAATCCTGCAGCCAGAAACGCATCCGCCCCAGCGACTCGGCCAGCGTACCCCTTTCGAGGGCCAGCAAGGCCTCGACGCGCTGCAGGTTCAGGCGCAAGTTCAGCGCATCGGCGGCGGGCAGGTCGCCCACCCGGCGTCGGCTTTCGACCTCGCGCAGCAGGTCGCGCCAGCCGACCACTTCCTGTTGCAGCAAGTCGACGCGCTCGCGGCTGTAGGCCCAGGCTGCGTAATCGATTACCGCCTGGCGGGCAACCTGTGCACGGGTCAGCCGGGTCTGCGCCCGGGCCACGCGAACCTGCTGCTCCTGCGTCTGGCGGCGGGCCGCGTAGACCATCGGCAAAGCAAACGGCTGCGTAACGGTAGCCGTGTAATCCAGAACGGATTTGATCTGCAGCTGTCCGTACTGCAGGCCCAGTTCAGCCGGTGGCAGGGCACGGGTGGCCGGTACGAGCTTCTGTTCGTAGGCGATGTCCAGCTCGGCGGCCCGCACACTGGGGTGGCGGTCGACGGCCTGCAGCAGCGCATCGAGCGGCAGGCTCTTGGGTTGGGCCTGCGCCTGTGGTACGTCAATGAGCAAGAGCACCCCCACCGCCAGTGCCGCCGACATGCCCCGCCGGTACCGGCGTCGATGCAGGGCCAGGTAAAACAAGGGCACCAGCACCAGGGTCAGGGCCGTTACCGAAATCAGGCCGCCGATGACCACCGTGGCCAGGGGTCGCTGCACCTCGGCTCCCGCGCCCTTCGAGAGGGCCATGGGCAGAAAGCCCAGAGCCGCCACCAGTGCCGTCATGAGCACGGGCCGCAAGCGATCGGCACTGCCCACCAGCACCCGCCGCAGGGGATTGCCCATGCCCTCGCGGCGCAGTTCCTCGAAGTGGGCGATGAGCACAATACCGTTAAGTACCGATACCCCGAAGAGGGCAATGAAGCCCACCGCCGCCGAGATGCTGAACGGCATGTCCCGCAGCAGCAGGGCCGCCACGCCCCCGATCGTCGAAAAAGGAATGCCCAGAAAAATCAGCCCGGCCAGCGACCACGACTGCAGACTCCAGAAGAGCAGGATGGCAATGAGTGCCAGCACCACCGGCAGCACCACCAGCAGCCGCTGGCGGGCCTGAATCAGGTTCTCGAATTCGCCCCCGAAATCGAGACGGTAGCCCACGGGCAGGGGCAGATCGGCCAGCTGGGCTTTGAGGTCGGCCACGACCGATTCGACATCGCGTTCCCGCACGTTGAAACTCACCGTCAGGCGGCGGCGGGTGGCGTAGTGCGAAATCTGAGCCGGGCCTTCCACGCGGTCGATGTCGGCAATCAGGCCCAAGGGCACGAGCTGGCCGTTGGTCGCGCGGACGGGCAGATCGCGCAGCTGCGCGAGGCTCTGCCGCTGGCCCTCGGGCAGCCGGACGACCAGATCGAAACGTCTCTCGTTTTCGTAAATCGAGCCGACGCGCTCACCGGCCCAGGCGGCTCGCAAGGTCTGGTTGGCCTCGCGCCGCGAGATGCCCCAGCGGGCCAGTTCGAGGGGCCGGTAGACGACCGTCAGCTGCGGCAGCCCCGAAACCTGCTCGGCAAACAGATCGTGCACACCGGCCACGCGGCTGGCCCGGGCTTCGATCTGGCGGGCCAGTCGGGCCAGCGAATCGAGGTCATCGCCGTAGACTTCGATGGCCACATCGGCTTTGACACCGGTCATGAGCTCGTTGAAGCGCATCTGTATGGGCTGGCTGAAGCCCAGACTCAGGCCTGGGCGGCTGGCCAGCACCGCCTCCATGGCCTGAGCCAGCTCGTCGGGGCTGCGGGACACGGGCCACTGCGCCCGCGGATGGAGCAGAATCATGATGTCGGCGGTCTCGATGGACATCGGATCGGTCGGAATTTCGGAGGAGCCGATTTTGGAGACCACGCCGCGTACTTCGGGGAAGTGGCGCATGAGGTCGGTTTCGATGGCGCGAGTCGTTTCGAGGGTCTGCTGCAGCGAGCTGCCGGGCATGAGGTTGAGCTGCAGGGCCAGGTCGCCCTCGTCAAGGTCGGGCAGAAACTGCCCGCCCAGCTGACTGAAGCCCCAGGCCGCAAGACCCAGCAGACCGGCCGCGAGCATGACCACCAGCCCCCCCCGCCGCAAGGCCGCACGCAGCACCGGCCGGTAGAGGGCCTGCAACCGTTCGACCAGGCGGTCGGCCCAGCTGTGGGCCGACCGGGGCCGCCGGTTGAGCACCAGGGCTGAGAGGGCCGGCACATAGGTCAGCGAGAGGATCAAAGCCCCCACAATGGCATACGAAACCGTCAGGGCCATGGGTTTGAACATCTTGCCCTCGATGCCTTCGAGGGTAAGCAGCGGCAGATAGACCAAGAGGATGATGACTTCGCCCAGCGCGGCAGCCCGCCGGATGCGGCAGGCCTGATCGATGACCAGCGCATCGAGCTGGGCCTGATCCATGCGACCCGCCGCCGACCACTGCCGCGCCGTGCTCAGGCGGTGCACCAGACTTTCGACGACAATTACAGCTCCATCGACAATGAGGCCGAAGTCGATGGCCCCCAGACTCATGAGGTTGGCCGAAACGCCCGTCAAGTGCATCATGGCCAGGGCAAAGAGCAGCGACAGGGGTATGGCCGAAGCCACGACCAGCCCTGCCCGCAGGTTACCCAGCAGCAGGGTCGAAACAAAAATGACGATCAAGGCCCCTTCGGTCAGGTTGTTGCGCACCGTGGCGATGGCGCGGCTCACCAGGTCCGACCGGTCGAGAAAAGGAACGATCCGCACGCCCGGGGGCAGGCTGGCCTGAATGGCCTTCACGCGCCTGCGCACGGCCTGCACCACCTCGTTCGAGTTCTCGCCCTTGAGCATCATCACGATGCCCCCCACGGCCTCGCCCCGACCGTTCTGGCTGAGCGCACCCAGTCGCAAGGCTCCCCCTTCGACCACCTGCCCCACCTGACCCAGGGTCAGGGGCTGTCCGCCCCGCAGCGCAACGACCAGCCCTTCGATTTCGTCGGGGGTGCGCAAGAGGCCCAAGCCCCGGATGAAGTGGCCCTCGGGGCCGCGTTCGAGGTAGGCCGCACCGGTGTTCTCGTTGTTGGTTTCGAGGGTGCGGATGATGTCGCCAAAGCCCAGGCCGTAGGCCCGCAGCCGGTCGGGGTCAAGGGCCACTTCGTACTGGCGGGTGAAGCCGCCGAGGCTGCTGACCTCGGCCACGCCCGGGGTACCCAGCAGCTGCCGCTTGACCACCCATTCCTGCAGGGTGCGCAGCTCGGTCAGCGAGTAGCGCGACCGCCAGGCCGAATCGACTTCAAGGGTGTATTGATAAATTTCGCCCAGACCCGTGGTGGGCGGGGCCAGCTGGGGGTTGCCCAGCTCGGCGGGAATCTGGTTGCGCACCTCGGCCAGGCGTTCGCTCACCCACTGGCGGGCCAGCCAGGGATCGACCGACTCATCGAAAACCAGCGTGATGACCGACAGGCCCTGGCGCGATATGGAACGCAGTTCCACGAGCTGGGGCAGGGTGTTGAGCTGTGTTTCGAGGGGGTAGGTCAGGTACTGTTCGACTTCCTGGGCGGCCAGGCGCGGAGCCGTTGTGATAACCTGCACCTGGTTGTTGGTGATGTCGGGCACTGCATCGATGGGCAGCTGCTGCAGCGCATACAGCCCGCCCCCGATCCAGAGCGCGATCAGGAATCCGATGGCCAGTTTGTTCCGAACCGACCACCGAATGATGGCATCAAACATGGGAAAATGGGGTTTTTTAAGCTTTCATTTCAAAAGGAGACCGAATACACACCGAGGATACGCCTGCCCTGCGGGGCAGGCAGACGGAAACAGTTCGCGCGACTCAGGCCTTTTGAGGCGGTCGCGGATCGGTGTGCGGGTAGCCGACCGCAGCCCTGGGGCCGGGTCGCGAAATGAAAGCAGAGGCCGCTTCGGCCGTCGGAAAACACAGCCGCCAGCGAAGCAAGGGCAGGCAGTAGGTGGGGCTGTGGCTGTGGTAAAGGGGTAAGTTGTCGTGTTCGGGGTGGGGGTGGCCGTCGATCTCGAGGTAGTGGGCTGCCAGAAATTCCCAGAAGTCGGCGTAGGCGTGCTGGCCCTGACTTTGGTGCGCCTCGTAGTGGGCTACCAGGTCGGGCCAATGCACCAGCTGATGCAGGTCGCTGCGGGGAACGAAAGCCTGTACGAGCCAGACCGAAACCAGCAGGCAGTGGAGGAGGGTACGCATCGAGTGCATCCAGCACGAATAACTAGTTGCCTTGTACGCAACTGGCTGGTTTGGGGTTACAGGCCCTGGGTCTGAATGCAATGGTTTGATTCGTTCACAGTTTGAAAACTTAAAAAAATATTGAATTTTATACTTACTTTAAAAAATTTTTTACTAAACAAAAATTAAATATTTAAAAAATTTTTAAGCAGTTATTCAGGCTGATTTGCCGGTTTTCTGTTTCTGGTGTACGGAAGCGGTCTTTTTCGTGGGCAGCTTTAGCGGAGTCCCCACCCGGGACGCCGGACGATGGGGGCATGTGGAGTGATTTTCGCGTGCCCTTTACCAAGAACGCAGCTTGCCTAGACTCAAGGTCAGAATAAAGTGAATGGCTGTTTCCGAACGCTGGCCGGTGCCCGACATCGCTTGAGCATCCGCTCGGCACTCTGGACGTTCCAAGCCCGTCGGCAGGCCCGGATCGAAAGGCTACAGACCAGCTGGCAGGTCTCGGAATGGTGCAAGCTGAAAATAACAAAGCACAACAAAGCGTAATTTTTCCTTAATTTTTTTCTTGGCTTTTCGCACAAGTCAAGAAACGGAAAGCAGTCGCATCTCAGCGAGCAAGCAACTGCAATACGAGCCGAATCGTAGCCGGGTCAAGGTTCCCCTGCGGGGCGAAATTGCGTTGCCAAGCCGACTCCAAGGCATCCGAGGCGGGTAAATTACTTATCGGAACAGCTTCGATTAAGCCTTGACCTAATCCAAACTGATAGCTAACTAAGCCAGATTAATTATTCGTAATAAAAAATAAATTTTTACGCAAGAAGCGATTAGGCTTGATTTATAAAAAATTGCAAACAGCACTGGGTTAAGTTATTGAATTTGCCATAAAAAGTGCAGTCAGCTAATTTTGTATCATTCTTTGCAGCCGGCAGCAAAGAAAAAGCAGATAAAAGGCCCAACTACAGCCATACTTTTCATTCATCTTTTTCAATTACATGTGCCCTATGCAAAATGCACTGAAATCCCTCTTGCTCTTGTCTGTTGCGTTGCTGTTCTGGACAGCCAGCCCCTCGCTTGCGTTCGCTCACAGCACCGACCCTACAACCGAAGAAGGACAAGTTGATACCCAGACCCAAGCCACGCAATGGCTGGAGTACCTGTCCGGTGAACTGAGCCTCGACGAGCAACAGAAAGCCGCGATTCAGCCCACGCTCCTGGCAGCGGCCAATTCACTGCAGGCCATCAAAACACAACCCGCTACCAAAAGCGAGGACGACATCATCAACGACATGAACAAAGTCATCGAGTCGGTACTCAAACCCGAGCAAAAGACCAAGTTTAGCCAAATGGGCCAAGCCTGGAAGGCACGCCTGAAAGGCTGAGGGCATTCGCTGTACCGCCATGTACAACACCTGCTGCTGCCTGCCCCCTTTGCGGGGCAGGCTTTTTTTACGCAAGGTGCCGGACAGCTTTTACGCTAACTTAGCTGCCCGATGTCGGCCCTCTGGCTTCCGATCCGCTGGCTCTACCGCTGGCTGCTGCTCTGGCCCCTCTCGCGGCTCTACGGCCTGGGAGTTGGCCTGCGCAACTGGGCCTACGACCGCGGCTGGCTGCCGGTGCACAGACTGCCGGTACCGGTACTGGCCATCGGCAACCTTTCGGCGGGCGGTACGGGCAAGACGCCCATGGCCGAGCTGCTACTGCGCCGCCTCTCGGAAGAAGGCCACCGCCCCGCCTACCTGAGTCGGGGCTACGGACGGCGGACGCAGGGCTACCACCGGGTCGATCCCGAAACCGATACCGCCGAAAGCGTGGGCGACGAAGCCCTGCAGGTGGCCCGCAAATTCCGCCAGCTGCCCGTAGCCGTCTGCGAAGACCGCGTGGCAGGTGTACGCCAGCTCCTGGCCGAGGCACAGCCCAGCTGCGTCATCCTCGACGATGCCTTCCAGCACCGGCGCATCGGCCGGGAGCTCGACCTGGTGATGATCGATGCCAACCGCCCGCCCTGGCTCGACCACCTGCTGCCCCTGGGCCGGCTGCGCGAACCCCTGAGCAGCCTCAAGCGAGCCCAGCTGGTGGTCGTGAACAAGGTACTCGAAGAAGACAAAATCCGCTCGTTTCAGCGGCGGATCGGCGGCAAACTGGCCTTCACGCGGACAGTGGCCCTGCGACTGGTGCCCTTCTGGTCGGGTGCCGAGGTCATCGAGCTGGAGAACCAGACGCGGCGGGTATGCATTGCCTTCGCAGGCATCGGCAACCCCGAGCCTTTCTACCTGGAAATTCGCAAGCTGGGCCTGCTGCCCATGCGCAGCTACCGCTTCAGCGATCACCACCGCTACCGCCCGGGCAACTTCCGGCGCATCATCCGCCGCTGGAAGCGGCTGGCCAATCAGAACGCGCTGCGCGATACGCCCCTGCTCGTAACGACCGAAAAAGATGCCATGCGGCTCATCACCCAGCCCTGGTTTGTGGAGCAGTATGGCAGCTACCCCTTCTATTACCTCGAAATCGCATTGGAAGTCATTCGCGGAAAAGATAGCTTTGAAGCCGTAATTCAAGCGTTCGCCAACTTCGGCCGCCCATGAAACCACAAGACTACAACGAAACGATCGCCTACATCCGCAAGTACTACAGCGACACGCCCGAGGTGGGCATCGTGCTGGGCACGGGCCTGGGGGGGCTGGTCAGCCGCATCGAAATCGAAAAGCAGTTGGCCTACAACTTCATCCCGCACTTCCCCATCAGCACGGTCGAAAGCCACTTCGGCAAGCTGATCTTCGGGCGCATCGGCCAGCGGCGTGTCGTGGCCATGCAGGGCCGCCTGCACTACTACGAGGGCTACTCGATGCAGCAGCTCACCTACCCCATCCGCATCATGAAGCTGCTGGGCATCCAGACGCTGCTGCTCTCCAACGCCGCCGGTGCCCTCAACCCCGCCTTCAAGCGTGGCGAGCTCATGATCATCGATGACCACATCAACCTGTTGCCCGAAAATCCGCTGCGGGGCCACAACCTGACCGACTTCGGGCCGCGCTTCCCCGACATGAGCCGCCCTTACGACCCCGAACTCATCGCCCGGGCCGAGGCCATTGCCGCAACCGCCGGTACCCGCGTCCACAAAGGCGTATACGTAGCCGTACAAGGCCCTAACCTCGAAACACGCGCCGAATACCGCTGGCTCCGCCAGATGGGAGCCGATGTGGTAGGCATGTCTACCGTACCCGAGGTCATCGTAGCCCGCCACATGGGCCTGCGCACCTTCGCCATATCGGTGCTGACCGACGAATGCGACCCCGACCACCTGGAGCCGGTGGCCCTCGAGGACATCGTGGCCGTAGCCCAGGCCACCGAGCCGCAGCTCACGCACATCATGCACGAGCTCATCGCCAGCCTCTGACCGACGGGCGGACGATACCTCACCCGACCGATCAGCCCCTGCTTCAGGCACGGACGGCTATCAAACCATGGATTAACCTAAAATTCATTAAAACCTAATAGATCAAGTCTTGTTTTTACGCATTATTTATACTTAGAAGCATTTTGCTTCGTATTTTCGCGGGGAATGGCGGCAAGGGCTTGTCCCCCCAAGCCGCGAAAAATGGCATGAAGTACCTGATTATGATCCTCTACGGGGCAGGCTGCGTGTGGGCCCTCTCGACGCTCGAAAGCTGCAAGAACGACGACCAGCCCACCAGCCTCACGCGCACCGACCTGCTGACCAACCGCAGCAGCCGCGCCTGGAGGCTCGAAGGGGTTCGCCCAAGCCCCGAGGCACCCGAAACACGAACCGAATGCCAGGCCGACGACCAAATGTGGTTCGCCAAAGACGGCACCTGGCGCAACGATAACGGTGGCACGCCCTGCGATGCCACCGACCGCGACACCACGGCCCGCTGGGCCTTCACCGAAGGCGAGACCGCCGTGCACATCGCCGCCCTGAACCGCACCTACGGCATCGTGCGCCTCGAATCGCGCCACCTCGAACTGAGCGACTCCCAAGGCCGCATCTGGCGGTATTCCTGCGGCTGCACCCGCTGAGACTTGCGCAAGCCAGCAGCAAGCTTTATATTACCCCAAAGGACACAGCCTCCTGTTTTCTGGTATGCTTCGAATCGAAAACACCCCGGCAGGTCTGGCCACAGCCGCCGTCGGCCACGTGCTGGTAGGGCTGATGAAATGCGACGGCCAGGTGAGTCTGAACGAGGAAATCCGCATGGATAACCTCGTGGTTCGCATGGCCCGGCAACTGCCCGGCAGCCCCGAAGCCACCTCCGATTTCGTAACGGCCCTGCTGGCCGATGCCGACTACCACGACTGGAAACCCCACGACCACCTGGAACGGGGACTTGAATACTTCGGCCAGTTCGTCGATCTGGGCGAAGCCCGGTATCGCCACGTCGACGGACTGCTCGAAGTACTGGGCCAGCTCATGGAAGTGGACGGCGTAACAGAAAGCGAACGCGCCTACCTGACCCAGGCCAGCCAGGCTCTCGAACAGCGATTCGGCTAGTTTGGCACTTCATTTGACGACTAGGCTTTGGATTTGCCCGATTCAGGTTTATATTTGTTGCCTGAAGTGCCCCCTACCGGGGTAGCATTAAGGTCAGTATTCTACGATTCGATCCGTTCCGATAGTTACGCCTGATGTCTTCAATCGATTGCATTCTTTTTTCCGTCCCAGTTATATGAGTCAACATCAAGGCGTAGTAAAAGTCTATTTCAAAGACAAAGGCTACGGATTTATCGAATCGCCCCAGACGGGCAACATTTTCTTCCACATCAGCCAGGTTGGTGCGGACGACAGCCAGCGCATCGACATCAACGACACGGTCTATTTCGAAGTCGAACCCTCGCGCAAAAAGCCCGGCACCTATACCGCCAAGAACGTTAGCCTTGCCTAAGGTTGTTCGCCCCGCTTATTCGTTTTCTTCTTTTTTATATTATGAGTCATCAGCAAGGCGTAGTAAAGGTCTATTTCAAAGACAAAGGCTACGGATTCATCGAATCGCCCCAAGCGGGCAACGTATTTTTTCACATCAGCCAGGTAGGAGCAGACGACAGCCAGCGGATCGACATCAACGACTCCGTAACCTTCGAGCTGGAGCCTTCGCGCAAAAAGCCGGGTACCTACACCGCTAAAAACGTCAGCGTAGTTCAATCCTGAACTGCCAGCCGGCACCACCGGCCTTCGCCCCAACAAGTGCCTGTCCGAGCCGCTGCCCTTCCGGTAGCGGCCTTTTTTTTACCTGCCATGCCGACAAAGAGCCCCCAAAAAAGGCCGGCTGAACCCCAGGAATTCAGCCGGCCCATCAGTCGTAAAAACGGGCTGCTTCAGGAAGCCAGAACTACCACGCGGTTGTTGAGGACTTCGACCACGCCCCCCTGCACCGACAGGTCCTGAACCTGGCCCCCGGCATCACGCAGACGCACCGTACCCGCTTCGAGGGGCGAAATGAGGGCCGCATGGTCGAGCAGCACCTCGAAGCTGCCCAGCACCCCGGGCAGCTGCACCGAAATGACCGGCCCCGAATAGAGGGTGCGGTCGGGAGCGATGACATCCAGTTGAAACGTACTCATGCGCGGACTTCGGCCATCAGTTTCTCGCCCTTGGCAATGGCCTGATCGATGTTGCCCACCATGTAGAAGGCCATTTCGGGCAGGTGATCAAGCTCGCCGTTCAGAATCATGTTAAAGCCTTTGATCGTGTCCTCGATCGAAACGAGAACCCCGGGCTGGCCGGTAAACTGCTCGGCCACATGGAAGTTCTGGCTCAGGAAACGCTGCACGCGGCGGGCGCGGGCCACGACGAGTTTATCTTCGTCCGAAAGCTCGTCCATACCGAGGATGGCGATGATGTCCTGCAGGTCTTTGTAGCGTTGCAGAATCTGCTTGACACGCTGGGCACACTCGTAGTGGGCATCGCCAACGATGAGCGGATCGAGTGCCCGCGAGGTCGAAGTCAAGGGGTCGACGGCGGGGTAAATCCCGATGGCCGTCAGGGCACGCGACAGCTCGGTGGTAGCATCGAGGTGGGCAAAGGTGGTGGCCGGTGCGGGGTCGGTGTAGTCGTCCGCCGGCACATAGACGGCCTGGATCGAAGTAATGGAGCCGCGCTTGGTCGAGGTGATGCGTTCCTGCATCGCGCCCATCTCGGAGGCCAGCGTCGGCTGGTAACCTACCGCCGAAGGCATGCGCCCCAGCAGGGCCGACACTTCGGAACCGGCCTGCGTAAAGCGGAAAATATTGTCGATGAAGAAGAGCACATCGCGTCCGCCCCCTTCGCCCGTTCCGTCGCGGTAGTATTCGGCGATCGAAAGACCCGTCAGGGCCACGCGGGCACGGGCACCGGGCGGCTCGTTCATCTGGCCGAAGACGAGTGTAGCTTGCGATTTGCGCAGCTCGTTGTAGTCGACTTTCGAGAGGTCCCAGTTGCCCTCTTCCATCGCGTGCTTGAAAGCCTCGCCGTAGCGGATGACGTTCGATTCGATCATCTCGCGCAGCAGGTCGTTGCCCTCGCGGGTACGTTCGCCCACGCCGGCAAACACCGATATGCCCGAGTGGGCTTTGGCGATGTTGTTGATCAGCTCCTGAATAAGTACCGTTTTGCCGACCCCTGCACCACCGAAGAGGCCGATTTTACCGCCCTTGAGGTAAGGGGCCAGCAGGTCGATGACCTTGATACCGGTAAAAAGGATTTTGGGTTCGGTGGCCAGTTCCTCGAACTTGGGCGCGGGCCGGTGAATGGGGTAGTAGGACTCAGCCTTGGGCTGGGGCATGCCATCGATGGCTTCGCCCACGACATTGAAAAGACGGCCTTTGATGTCCTCGCCGATGGGCACGCGGATGGTACCGCCCAGGTGATTGGCTATCGCGCCACGTGCCAGGCCGTCGGTCGAATCCATGGCAATAGTTCGCACGCGGTTTTCGCCTAAAAGCTGCTGCACTTCGAGGTAGAGGGTGGGAGCATCGCCGCGATCGACCGTCAGGGCGTCGTAGATGTTGGGGAGGAAGGTGCCTTCGTCTACGAAATCAACATCGACCACGGGGCCAATGATCTGGGCCACGCGGCCAAAGTTTTTCGGGTTACCGTTCTGGCTCATGAACTGTATGGGGATTTGGCCCGCAAGTTAGCACAGCCAGTTGCAAGCGGCAAGCCCTGACCTGTACTTGCTTCGCGCCATTTGTTCCGGCCGCGGACGGCACGGCCCGCAGCGGAGAATGGCAAACGCCCAACAAAGCCGCAGCCCCGTCCGAGGGGGACGGGGCTGCGCGATGGGCTAAATAATGGACTGTTCTACACCAAGCTCCGCTTAGTGGACGATGATCTTGATGGGTGCGGTTTCGTGGGCACCCACCTGCAGACGCAGGAAGTAGAGGCCTGCGGGTACGTCGTTAAGCTGAACGGGCAGGTGGTTGCTGCCGGCGTTGACGCGGACGGTCTCGCTGTGGACACGGCGACCAGCCAGGTCATGCAGGCTCACTTGGGCATCGGCAGCTTCGGCGGCCTCGAACGAAACCGTGAAGTTGCCTTGGTTCGGGTTCGGATAGACTTTGACCTCACTCAGAGCCTCGACCGATTCTTCAACCCATTCGAGGGCTTCGATGCGGCCTTGCGTCGTCGTGAAGTTGACAAAAGCACTCCAGTTCGACCGCGCACCCGAGAAGGGCGAGCAGGCCGAGCAGTTGGAGCGGATGCGCACCTGGTAGTTCAGATTGGGGGTCAGACCCGTAATCTGGAAGCTCGTATTGGGGTGCGGGATCGTCTGCGTGGGCCAGGTGTTGGCGTTCGAGGCGGCAACTCCCCACGAGATGATGTAGCAGAGAGCACCGGCACTGGGGCTCCAGCTGACGCGGACGGTGGTACTGTTGACCGGCGTTACCGCCAGTCCGCCCGGGGTCGGGCACGAGCCGCCACCGGCTTGCGTCGTAAACTGAATGCTCTCGCTGAACGATGAGGTGATGCCGCTCTGGCAGATTACCTGCACCTGGACTTCGTAGGTCGTTCCGGCCTGCAGACCCGTGAGGGTGGCACTGCTGGTGGGGATGTTCGAGATCGTCGTCCAGGTCGTGGTGTTGATGACGCGGTAGCGCAGGTTGTAGGTCGAGGCACCTGCAGGCGGCTGCCAGGTTACGACGGCCGAAGTCTGGGTGATGTTGCTCACCGTTACCTGCGCGGGGCCACCGCCCGTGGTGATGGTCAGGTTGTAGGAACCGACGCAGAACTCGTTGACGACGCGGGCATAGACCGTGTAGTTGCCCGGGGCCAGGTTGCTGAAGAAGTTGGAACGCTGCCAGTTGATCTGGTCGAGCGAGTACTCATAGGTCGGGATGGGCACGCGGCCGACGATCACCGCCGAGGCTGTGATGCTGCCGGTGTTGGTGCCGGTGCACGAGGGGTTTTCCCAGACGGCCACTACGTCGGGGCCAACGCCCGTCTGCTCGGCGGTAATGGTCTGCGAGGCAGTCGCCGTACAGCCGTTGGCATCGCGGATGTTGACGGAGTAGGTACCGGCCTGCAGACCCGTCAGGTTCTGGGTCGTCGCCCCGTTCGACCACTGGAAGGTGTAGGGCGGGGTTCCTCCCGTTACGTTGAGGGTGATGGTACCCGTGTTGGTATTGGTGCAGGTGGTGTTGGTAAAGCCCGTGATGGTCGCCACGATGGCCGAGGGGGCCGTCAGGTTGACCGAGCCGCTGAGGATGCGCACGCAGCTGGGGCTGGCCGCATCGCGGATGGCCACCGCATACAGACCCGCCGGCAGGTTGCTGAAGGTCGTACCCGTCTGCCAGGTCTGACCGGCGTTGATCGAGTACTGGAAGCTGCCGCTGCCACCGGCTGCGTTGCGGAATTCGATCGAACCGTTGGTTTCGTTGGCGCAGCCCGTTACGTTAGTCGTAACGACATCGGCAGTAAGCTGCTCGGGCTGCGTGATGACAACATTCTCGCGGATCGTAGCCATGCAGTCGTTGAACTGCGCATCGCGGATCATGGCCGTATAGGTACCGGCCGGCAGCGTGTTGAAGGTCGATTGCGCGAACCACGTCTGGCCGCCGTCGAAGGAGTACTGGTACTGGCCGCTGCCGCCCGCTACGCCCGTGAAGGTGATCGAGCCGTTGAGGTTGCCGAAGCAGCCCGTTACGTTGGTGCTCGTTACGCTGCCGACCAAGGGTGCCGGTTCGTTGAACAGCACATTGGTACGCAGGTTGACCACGCAGCTGCGCTCGTTGAAGTCGCGCATGCGGATGGTGTAGCGGCCCGGCTCCAGACCGGTGAAGCTGATGCCCTGGAAGGTGTTTTCGCGCCACGTTTCCCCGTCGATCGAGAATTCGTAGCGTTCGCTGCCACCCCGCGGGTTGGTGATGACCACGCGGCCGTCGTTGCGTCCAAAGCAGGTGATGTTCGTGATCTGCACATCGGCAGCCAGCGGCGCAGGTTCGGTGATGACCAGATTGGCGTTGAGCACCGTTATGCAGCTGGGCTGGATGACATCGTACATCCGTACCGAGTAGGTACCCGCCCGCAGGTTCGTGAAGATCGGCGAGGCAAACCACTGCTGGCCGCCGTCGATCGAGAAGCGGTAGTTGCCACTGCCACCCAGCGGGTTGGTGATGACAATCTGTCCGTTGTTGTTGCCCGCGCAGCCCGTTACATTCACACTGGATACTTGACCCGAAAGCGGATCCGGCTCGTTGACCAACAGGTTGGCGTTGATGACGCGGAAGCAGCCGGGTGTATTGAGGTCTTCGATTGCTACGCTGTAGCGTCCGGCAGGCAGGTTCGTGAAGTTGTTGTTCTGGAACCAGTTGACCCCGCCGTCGATCGAGTAGCGGTAGAGGCCCGTACCACCCGTCGGGTTCGTAAAGGTAATCGAACCGTTGCGATTGCCTGCACAGCCCGTTACCGGAACGACCGTTACCGTCGCATTGAGCTGCTGCGGCTGACTGACGTTGAAGTTACCGCTGATCACCTGCGTACACTGCGGGAAGTTGGCATCCTGGATGCGTACATCGTAAATGCCGGCCCGCACGTTGAACGAGTTGCTGTTGAACCAGTCGGCACCACCGTTGATCGAGAAGCGATACGAACCGCTACCGCCCGTCGGATTGACGATGGTCAGAGTCGTAAAGCCGCCGTTGCACTCAATCGGATTGGCGCGGATGACCGCCGCCAGCGGAGCCGGACTGAAGATCGTAAACGTACCGATGGTTTTGATGCAGGTCGGGTTGGCCGCGTCGCGGATGCGCACCGTGTAGAAGCCCGCCGACAGGCCACTGATGACCGGCACGTTGACCCAGCCACCGCCACTGATCGAATACTGGTAGTTGCCGCTGCCCCCTACCGAGTTGGTGAAGGTAATGGCCCCGTTGTTCGTGGCATCGCAACCGGTAACATTGGTCGTGAGCACCGTCGTATTGAGTTCGGTCGGCTCGAAGATGGTAACGCTCGAATTGACGACCGCGGCGCAGGTCGGATTACCGAAGGCGCGGATGCGCAGGTCGTAGACCCCGCCGTTGAGACCTGTAAAGGTCGTGGTGTTACGCCACGTCAGGCCGCCATCGATCGAGTACTCATACGTGCCACTGCCGCCCTGCGGGTTGAGGAACGTAATCGAACCGTTGCCACCGGCGTAGCAGGTCAGGTCGACCTTCTGGAAATCGGCCCGCAGACCGGCCGGTTCGGTGATGGCCAGCGAGCCGTTGAGCACGCGCACGCAGTTCACGTCGCGGGCATCGCGGATGCGTACATCGTAGAAGCCGGCGCGGATGAGCGTTACCCGCGGGTTGGCCGACCAGGTTACGCCGCCGTCGAACGAGTATTCGTACTGACCACTGCCGCCCGTCGGGGCCGATACCGTGATCGAGCCGTTGGCGTTACCGGCGCAGCCTGTAACATTCTCCGACGAAACGCGGGCATCGAGCTGGGCCGGTGCATCCACCGCATACGACGAGTTGAGGATGACGCGGCAGTTGGGGAAGTTCAAATCCTGAATGCGGATGTCGTACTGCCCTGCTTCCACCGAGAAAATATTCGACGTATACCACGTGTTGCCTCCATCGATCGAGTAGCGGTACTGGCCGCTGCCCCCCGTTACGCTGACGATGCGCAGAATACCTGTGCCGCCGTTGCACGTAATGGGCGATACCGAAATCTGGCCCGTGATCGGCTCGGGCCCGAAGACCGTGAAGGTGCCGATGTTGCGGATGCAGGAGGGGTTGGCTGCATCGCGGATGCGCACGCTGTAGATGCCCTGCGCCAGGTTGCTGACTGTCGGGCCAAGCACCCACGGGCCGTTGTTGAGCGAGTACTGGTAGCCACCGCTGCCGCCTACGGCGTTCGAGAAGGTCATCGTACCGTTGCGGTTGCCTTCGCAGCCCTGCTCCGGTGTCGTGGTTACGGTCGCGTTGAGCTGCGTGGGTTCACGTATTTCGACGCGGCTGGCCACAACCGATACACAGGTCGGGGTCGAAGCCTCGCGGATGCGCAGGTCATACAGACCGCCCGGGATGTTGGCAAAGAGCGTTCCCGTCTGCCAGGTTAAACCACCGTTGATCGAGTACTCGTACTGGCCGCTGCCGCCCTGCGGCGTCGTGAACTGAATCGAGCCGTTGGAGGCATCGGCGCAGTCGACATCCGTTTTGGTGTAGCTGGCCGTGATAGGGGCCGGTTCCGTGATCTGGAGCGTCAGGCGCAGCAGCACATCGCACTGGATGTCGTTGGCATCGCGGATGCGCACGTTGTAGTTGCCTGCCACCAGGTTGTTGAACACGGGGCTGCTGCTCCACGAGAGCCCACCGTTGATCGAGTACTCGTAGACGCCGCTGCCGCCCGTCTGGTTCGTGAACTGAATCGAGCCGTTGGCCGCGCCGTTGCAGCCCGAAACGTTGGTCGAAACCAGCGTGGCATTCAGGCGGGCGGGTTCCGTCACCTGGTAGGTCGGGTTGATGATCTGCACGCACTGCAGGAAGTTCAAATCCTGAATGCGTACATCGTACTGGCCGGCACGCACGTTGAAACGCGGGCTGGTGAACCACGTGTTGCCACCGTCGATCGAATAGCGGTACTGGCCGCTGCCACCCTGCGGGTTGGTGATGGTCAGCACACCCGTGCCGCCGTTGCACGTAATCTGATCGAGGGTGATGCGGGCCGAAAGTTCCGTCGGACCGAAGATGGTGTACGTACCCACCACGACCACGCAGTTGGTGTTGGCCGCATCGCGGATGCGCAGCGTATAGATACCCGTGGGCAGGTTCAGGAAGGCATCGTTGGTCTGCCAGCCGCCGCCGTTGAGCGAGAACTGGTAGCCACCGCTGCCCCCTTGCGGGTTCGTAATGCGAATCTGACCGTTGTTCAGGTTCGAGCAGCCCTGCACGTTGACCGTCTGGACTTGCGCCGTCAGCGGAGCCGGTTCAAAGAGCACCACGTTGCGGTTGACGATCGTTACGCAGCTGTTGTTACCCAGTTCGCGCACGCGCAGGTCGTAGGTTCCGCCCGGCAGACCCGTGAAGGTGTTGTCGGGACGCCAGGTTACCCCGCCGTCGATCGAGTACTCGTACTGGCCGCCACCGCCCTGTACGTTCGTGAAGATGATGACCCCGTTCGAGGCACCCGCGCACACCAGACCCGTGCTTGTGAAGCTGGCCGTGATACCCAGCGGCTCGTTAATCGTTACCGTCTGCAGCGAACGGAAGCAGTCGGGGAAGTTGCGGTCGCGCATACGCACGTCGTAAACCCCCGCCGCAAGCAGCCCACGGCTCCGGTTGGTCGTCCAGCTCAGGCCGCCGTCATACGAGTACTCGTACTCGCCGCTGCCGCCCGTGGCGTTGCTTACCGTAATGGTGCCGTTGAAGTTGCCGTTGCAACCCGTTACATCGGTCTTGCTTACCTCGGCATTCAGCGGAGCCGGTTCCGAAACGGCCACCGTCGTGCTAACGATGAACACGCAGTTGGGATCGACCAGGTCGCGGACGCGCACATCGTAGACCCCGGCCCGCACCACAAAGGTGTTGCTGTTGGAGTAGGTGCCGCCGCCGTTGATCGAGAACTGGTAGCTGCCGCTGCCGCCCGAAGGATTGACTACCTCGATGAGACCCGTACCACCGGCACAGCCCACCGGCGTTACCCGCACCTGGGCCGAAAGCAGCCCGGGTTCATTGACGCGGATATTCGTCGCCAGAATGCGCGTACAGTTGAAGTCGGCCGCATCGCCGATGACGATGTTGTAGATGCCCGCCGGCAGGTTGCGGAAGCTGGGCGAGGCCTGGAAGCTCGCGCCACCGTTGATCGAGTAGCGGTAGGCACCGCTGCCACCCGAGGGGTTCGAGATTTCGATCGAGCCGTTGTTGTTGCCGTTGCAGCCCGTTACAGCATTCACGGTGATGTTGGCATCGAGTTCCTGACGCTGCGTTACCACCAGCGCGTTGTTGATGATGAAGACGCAGTTCTGGTTGATGGCATCGCGCACGCGCACCAGATAGGCTCCCGCCGACATGTTTTCGAAGAATGGCGTATTGGACCACTCATTCGGACGTACCGAGTACTGGTAGGTACCGCTGCCACCCGTTACGTTAGTAATCGTAATGGTACCGTTCGAACCACCGAAGCAGGTAACCTGCGTAGCGGTCGCGTTGCCCGAGAGCGGCGATACCGGCAGAATGACCAGGTTGCTGTTGATCGTGTAGATGCAGCTGGGGTTGATGGCATCGTACATACGCACGTTGTAGGTGCCCGGCCCCAGACCCGTGAAGCTCGTCTGGCCCAGCAGCCAGGTCGAACCGCCGTCAATCGTGAAGTAGTACTGGCCGCTGCCACCCGATACGTTCGTGATGGTGATGGTACCGTTGTTGGCTCCGGAGCAGCCCGATTCGTTGGTTGCCGAGGCAATGGCCGTCAGCGGGGCCGGTTCCGTCAGCTGCACGTTGTTGTCAATCGTGCGGCGGCAGGAAGGCAGGTTGCGGTCGCGGATGCGCAGGTCGTAGAAACCCGCCCGCAGGTTGCGGAAGATCAGCTCACGCGTCCAGGTGTTGCCCCCGTCGATCGAGAACTCGAACTGGCCGCTGCCCCCGATCGGGTTGGTGAACTCAATGATACCGTTGTTGTTGCCCGTGCAGCCCGTTACGTTGGTAACCGTGAAGTTGGCCACCAGCTGGGCAGGCTCGCCGACCACGACACCCGTCTGCAGCTGACGCACGCACAGCGGGTTGAGCAGGTCGCGGATGAACAGATTGTACGAACCGGCACTCAGGCCCGAGAAGATCGGGGTCGTGCTCCAGTTCAGGCCCCCGTTGATCGAGAACTCGTAGTTGCCGCTGCCGCCTGTCGGCGTTACGAAGGTAATCGAGCCGTTGGTTCCGCCGTTGCAGCCCGTTACGTCGCCCACCGTAAAGCTAGCCGTCAGGGCATCGGGCTGCGTGAGCGTAACCGTACCGATGGTCGCCGTACAGATCGGGTTGTTCAGGTCGCGGATGCGCACCGTGTAGGTGTTGGCCGGCAGGCCGTTAAACACATTGTTGGGCTGCCAGTTCACCCCACCCGTTACCGAGTATTCGTAGGCTCCGCTGCCGCCGACGGGGTTCGAGACTTCGATCACGCCATTGGCCGTGCCGTTACACGTCGGATTGGTGTACGAAAGGGTAGCTTTCAGCACGTCGGGCTGCGTGATGGCCAGGGCCGAGTTGAGCGTTACCACGCACAGCGGGGCGTTGGCATCGCGCATGCGCACATTGTAGACCCCTGCCGACAGGTTGTTGAAGGTGTAGGTCGTGCCGCTGCCCGGCCACGTGAGGCCGCCGTCGATCGAGTACTGGTAGTTGCCGCTACCGCCGGCTGTGTTGTCGATGATGATGCGGCCATTATTGTTGCCGTTGCAGCCCGATACATTGATGGCCGTTACGGTAGCCGTCAGCTGGTTGGGCTGCAGGATCGTTACCGTGCCCAGTGACTGCGCACAGAGTGGCGGGGCGGCGTTGCGGATGCGCACATCGTAGCTGCCGGCCGTCAGGCCCGTGAAGTTGGGCGAGGTCGTCCAGGTCTGGCCGCCGTCGATCGAGAACTGGTAGCTGCCGCTGCCGCCGCTGATGGCCGAGAGGGTAATCGTGCCGTTAGGCGCGGCCGCGCAGCTCGTTACGTCGGTTTTGTTGATCGTGGCCTGCAGCTGGGCGGGTTCCGTCAGCGTGAAGGTGCTGTTGAGGATGGCCGTACAGCTGGGGTTGTTGGCATCGCGGATGATGACGAAGTAGTTGCCTGCACCCAGGTTCGGGAAGCTGGGGCTGTTGCTCCAGAGCAGGCCGCCGTTGATCGAGTACTGGTAGGTGCCGCTGCCGTTGGTAGCACCGACAATGGTTATAAAGCCGTCGGTCGAACCGTTGCAGGTCGGGTTGCCCGAGAGGATGGTGGCCACCAGTGGAGCAGGCTGCGTCAGCACCACAACGAGCAGGGCCTCGTTGCAGGTATCGTCGTTGCGGTTGCGGATGCGCACATCGTAGGTTCCGGCCGGCAGGTTGTTGAAGATGTTCGAGGTCTGCCAGACGTTGCCGCCCGTAATCGAGAACTCGTAGTCGCCGCTGCCACCCGCCGGATTCGAGATGACGATCGCGCCGTTGGTGTTGCCGTTGCAGCCCGATACGTTATCCTGCAGCACCGTACCGGTGAGCTTGGCAGGCTCCGAAATGGTCAGGGCCGAGTTGATGACAAAGAAGCACGAGGGGTTCAGCTGGTCGCGGATGCGCACGTTGTAGGTACCGGCACCCAGATTCGTAAAGCTCGAATTGGCACTCCAGGTCGTACCGTTGATGGTGTAGTCGTAGATACCGGAACCACCCGTGGCGTTGATGATCGTAATCGAGCCGTTGAGGTTGCCGCGGCAGCCCGTAACATCCTGAACGACCAGCGACGCACTGATGGCACTGGGCTGCGTGAGCGTGTAGCTGCCCAGCGAACGGACGCAGCTCGTGGAGTTGGCATCGCGAATCTGAACGACGTAGGTACCGGCGGGCAGGTTCGGGAAGTTGAACGCCTGACTCCAGTTGACCCCGCCGTTGATCGAGATTTCATACGCACCGCTGCCGCCGCTCAGGTTGGTGATGGCGATGGCTCCGTTGGGGTTGGCCGCGCAGCTCGTAACGTTGGTCGTATTGACGCTGGCATTGAGGGCAGCGGGCTGGGTAATGGTCAGCGTGCCCAGGCTCACGACGCAGCTCAGGAAGTTGGCATTGCGGATGCGCACGCTGTAGATCCCCGGGCCTACGCCCGTGAAGTTGGGCGTGCTGAACCACGACGAGCCACCGTCGGTCGAGTACTGGAACGTAACCGAGGTCGGCTGCACATTGACGAAGGTAATGGTACCGTCCGAGGCACCGTTGCAGGTTACGTTGGTGCTCTGCACGCTGCCGCTCAGCTGTTGGGGCTGCTCGATCACCACGTTGGGGTTGACGATGGCGTTGCAGTTGGGGTCGCCCTGGTTGCGGATGCGCACGTTGTAAGTGCCTGCAATCAGGCCCGTAAAGGCGTTGGTGTTGACCCACGAGGCACCGCCGTCAATCGAGTACTCGTAGTTGCCGCTGCCGCCGACGGCGTTGGTAACGGTAATGGTACCGTCGTTGTTGCCGAAGCAGCCCGTAACGTTGGTTTTGACCAGCGAGGCGTTGAGCTGGGCCGGCTGCGTGAGCAGAGCCGACGGGTTGATGATGCGGAAGCACGAGGGGCTGAGGCGGTCGCGCACGCGGATGTCGTAGGTTCCGGCTCCCAAGTTTGTAAAGCTGGGGCTGGTGCTCCACGAGTTGCCGCCGTCGATCGAGTACTCGAACTGGCCGCTGCCGCCCGTCGCCGTTACGATGATCGAACCGTTGAGGCGACCGAAGCAGCCTGTAACGTTGTTCGTAACCGCCGAGGCGACGATGGGGTTGGGGGCCTCGATGACGTAGGTACCCAGCAGCTTGAAGCAGGTAACGTCGTTGGCATCGCGGATGAGCACGATGTACGAAGCGGCAGGCAGGTTATTGAAATTCAACTGGTTAGACCACGAACTGCCGCCATCGATCGAGAAGGCATACGCCCCGCTGCCGCCGCCAATGTTCGAGAAGGCCAGCGAGCCGTTCGCGGCATCGCAGCTCGTAACGTCAGTCTTCGTTACGTTGGCATTGAGTTCCGCCGGCTGCGTGAGCGTCAGGTTGCCGTTGAGAATGCGGATGCACGAAGGAATGGCCGCATCGCGAATCTGGACGGCATAGCTGCCCGCCGGCAGACCCGTGAAGCTGCCGTTATTCTGCCAGAGTGTACCGTTGACCGAATATTCAAACGTCAGCGAGAGCGGAGCCGCGTTGAAGATATTGATCGTACCGTTAGAACCGTTGAAACAGGTCGGATTCGTGTACTCGAAGTTGGCCGACATCTGCGGCGGCTGCGAGATGATGAGGTTCGGGTTGACGATAATGAAGCACGCCGGATCGCCCGCGCTGCGCACGCGCACGCTGTAGCTGCCCGCCGTCAGACCCGAGAACGCATTGGTCGGCAGCCAGTTGGTGCCGCCGTCGATCGAGTATTCGTAGCTGCCGCTGCCGCCGCTCACATTCGTTACCGTAATCGAGCCATTGGCGTTGCCGAAGCAGCCCGTTACGTTGGTGAAGACCAGCGAAGCCAGCAGCGGATCGGGTTCGTTGACCACGAGGGCCGGATTGACCACTACCGCACAGCTCGGGCTGAGGATGTCGCGCACGCGCACATCGTAGGTACCCGCGCCCAGGTTGGCAAAGAGGGCCGTCGTCTGCCACGAGCCGCCGCCGTCGATCGAGTATTCGAACGAGCCGCTGCCACCCGTCGCATTGACGGTGATCGAACCGTTGGTGCGACCCGCGCAGATCGTTACGTTCTGGCGCGTGGCCGTGGCCACGATGGCCACCGGCACATTGATCACCACGTTGGCAATGGTACGCAGGCAGGCCGGTGCCGCCGCATCGCGAATCGCTACGACATAGGTTCCGCCGTTCAAGTTGCTGTAGACCGTCTGGTTGGTCCAGGTCGTGCCGCCGTTGATCGAGAACTGGTAGCTGCCGCTGCCGCCCGTGATGTTCGTGATGGTAATCGAACCGTTGGGCGTGGTACAGGTCGTTACGTTGGTGCTCGATACCGTCGCATTGAGCTGGCCCGGCTCGGTGATCTGCAGGGCGTTGTTCAACACAATAAAGCACGTGGGCTGGGCCGCATCCTGAATCCGCACATCGTAGAGACCGGCGGGCAGGTTGGGGAAGGTGCTGTTGGTGCCCCAGGTCAGGCCCCCGTTGATCGAGAAGAGGTAATTGCCGCTGCCGCCCGTCTGGCCCAGGATCGTGATGGAGCCATTCGACGCGCCGAAGCAGTTGACATTGACACTCGTTACCGTACCCCCCAGAGGATCGGGCTGCGTGAGCGTCAGGGCCGCGTTCAGTTCACGGGCGCAGGTCGGATCGAGCTGGTTGCGAATCCAGACGGCATACGTACCGGCTCCAAGGCCCGTAAAGGTATTGGCCGTCTGCCAGGTCGAACCGCCGTTGATCGAGTACTCGTAGCTGGGTGCCCCTTGAGCCGAAGCAATCGAAATGCTGCCGTTGGTCTCATTGAAACAGCCCGTTACGTCAGTTTTTGTTACAATACCATTGAGAACCAGCGGCTCGGTGATGGGCTGGGCGGGGTTGATGGTAAAGGTGCAGCTGGGGTTGGCGGCATCGCGCACGCGCACGTCGTAGATGCCTGCACCCAGACCGGTAATTGTGCCGGTGTTCACCCACGTCAGGCCACCGTCCACCGAATACTGGTAGGTACCGCTGCCGCCGACCGGCGAAATGGTGATCGACCCGTTCTTGCGGCCGTTGCAGCCCGTAACGTTGGTAACGCTGGCGATGGTACCGCCGATGGCTGCGGGAGCCGTGATGACGACGTTGCCCAGATCGACCACACACGTAATGGCGTTGGCATCGCGCAGACGCACGATGTAGGTACCGGCCGTCAGACCCGTGTGATTGGTGGTCGTCGTCCAGAGGCCGCCACCATTGATGGTGTACTGGTAACTGCCGCTGCCGCCCACCACGTTCGAGATGTCGATCGTACCGTTGGCTGCGGCGCAGCTGGTGATGTTGGTCGAATTGACATCCGCACTCAAGGGCGCGGGTTGCGTCAACACTACATTCGTGTTGAGATTACGCGCACAGGTGGGGTTGGCCGCATCGCGGATGCGCACGTTGTACGTACCGGCAATCAGGCCGCCAATCGTTGCCGTATTGACCCACGTGATGCCGCCGTCGACGCTGTATTCAAACGTGCCGCTGCCGCCGCTGGGGGTCAGGATCGAAATCGAACCCGTGGCCTGGCCGTTGCAGTTGACGTTGGTACTCGATACGATGCCGTTGAGCTGGTCGGGCTGGGTAAGGGTTACCGCCGAGTTGAGCTGGCGAGCGCAGCTGCCGTCGCCCTGGCTGCGAATCCAGACGTCGTATACCCCGGCCACCAGGCCGTTGAAGGTGTTGCCCGTCTGCCAGGTGGCACCGCCGTCGCGCGAGTACTCGTAGCTGCCGCTGCCGCCCACGGGGCCTACGATGCTGATCGAACCGTTGGCGTTGCTGTGGCAGATCGTTACATTGGTGCTGTTGACCGTCGCCGAAAGCGGCAGCGGCTCCGTAATCACCAGCGAGGCGTTGATGACAAAGACACAGCTCTGGTTGATGGCATCGCGTACCTGCACGTTGTAGGTACCGGCACCCAGGCCCGTAATCGTCGTCGTGCTCACCCAGTTGAGACCGCCATCAATCGAGAACTGATACGTACCGCTGCCGCCTGTCGCCGTGATGGTGATCGCACCGTTGGTGCGTCCATTGCAGCCCGAGACGTTGGTTACGCCCGTAATCGTACCATTGAGGGCCGCCGGTGCCGTGATGGTAACCGCAGCCAGGTTGACGACACAGGCCGTGTTGGCGGCGTCGCGGATGCGCGGCGTGTAGGTGCCCGGGGCCAGGTTTGTGAAGTTGGGGCTGAGCAGCCAGGTCGTACCGTTGATCGAATACTGGAAGGTACCGCTGCCGCCGTTCACACCCGAGAAGTCGATGCGTCCGTTGAAGGGTGCCGTACAGTTCGTTACGTTGGTCGGCGTCGCCAGACCCGAAATCTGGGTCGGCTCGGTAAGCACCAGTCCGCCGTTGATGACGCGCACACAGGCCGGGTTGTTGAGGTCGCGGAGCCGCAGGTCGTACGTACCGGCTCCCAGACCCGTAAACGTACCGCTGTTGCTCCACGGCCCCATGCCGCCGTTGATATTGAATTCATAGACCCCGCTGCCGCCCGCCATGCCGGTAAAGGTGATCGAGCCGTTGGTTGCGCCGAAGCAGTTGGGGTTGATACTCGTAAAGCTGGCCGTCAGCGGGGCCGGCTCGGTAATCACCAGATTGGCATTGACGACGTAGACGCAGTTGGGATCGCCCGCGCTGCGTACCTGTACGTTGTAGGTACCCGCCGTCAGGTTGGCGAAAGCATTGTTCGTAACCCAGGTTGCGCCACCGTTGATGCTGTACTCGTAGGTACCGCTGCCGCCTACGGCGTTATTGATCGTGATCGAACCGGTGTTGTTGCCGTTGCAGTCCGTTACATTGGTCGAAGCGGCAACCGCCGTCAGGACTGCCGGTTCCGTAACCGTGGCCGTGATGTCGGCAAAGCAGCTCGTGTTGGCCGCGTCGCGCACCCGCACCGTGTAGGTACCCGCTGTCAGGCCGTTGAACGTGCCGTTGTTCTGCCAGTTCACCCCGCCGTTGATCGAGTACTGGAACAGACCCGTGCCGCCCAGTCCCGCAACCACCAGCGCACCGTTGTTCCGGCCTGCACAGCCCGTTACCGGCGTGTTCGTTACCAGATTCGCCGTTACTGCCGCCGGATTGTTGAGCACCACACCAGGCAGGTTGCGCACACAGCCC
>CALDDN010000042.1 GCA_937936615.1 uncultured Bacteroidia bacterium
AAGGCGCGGTCGTTTGCGTTGGGGATGGGCATCCCGTCGCGGTACCACTGGATATGGGGCGCGGGGTCGGTCAGCAGGGAGTCGCCGCTGCGCCAGATGCGGGGGCAGCCGGGGGTCTGAGCCAGGGCCAGTTCCGGCAGCAGGGCCAGCAGCAAGAGCAAGCAGGTAAAGCAGCGGATCATGTCTGGAATCGGCTTAGGAGCAATCTAGCACATTGCAGAAAAGAAAAAAGGTCTGCAATGATGTCGTTCAGATAAAACACATGGATTCACGTAACAATTTAACACGAACCAATGATTTAGTAATGCTATTTATGCATTAAGGCTATGTTAGGTTTTTGTCAGCCTCAGCACTTAGTAGAAAGAGGCAGCAGCTCAAACTGTCCTTCCAAATCCAGGATTTTCAAGATATAGAATCCAGTCGACCTGCGTTCAAGCCCGGAACCTTGCTCATTCGACGGTAGCTTTGACCTGATTGATACATCAGACCCGAGCACAATGAAAAATGATTTTTTTCGCAGAAGCCTAAATTGTGCCGGCTCAGGAACACGGCGATTCCAGAGAGGGCCGACGCCCGCTCCTTTGATCCGACGGCAAGACGCCTAGAAGGTCGTGAAGCGGTCCTGCCAGTTGCGCTGCTTCTGGATGCGCAAATCCTGCAGGGTCTGGGCCTTGACGTTGACCGTGAGCATGTAGCGGCGGAAGCGGCCAAAAGGCACAGCATCGAAGGCCATGACCCAGCAGTGCAAGTCGCGCGAGACCCCCACGCTCGAAGCCCCCAGCTTGCCCGTCTGAAAATCGTAGTTCGTCGAGGCCCGCACCTTCCAGAGCTGCGTCAGATCGAGATTGAGGGCGGCGTTGAGGCTGTGCACGATCTGATCCTCCATGCGCCGCTCGGCCACCACAAAACGACGGGTCAGGTTGGCTGTGTAGCTCAGCGAGATGTTCCACGGCAGGTCAAAGGGCTGGTAGAGGGCGTAAGGCCCCTCGCGGCGGGCTTTGCGACCGGTGTCGGCCTTGAAGAGGTCGGACGAACGCAAGGCCGTCGCCACGGCCAGCCCCGCCCGCTCGAGGCGCAGCCAGCCCCCACCCCCCCGCTGCCAGAGGTAGCGGTCGATGCGCCCGCCCGTCGTCGAGTCGAGCACATAGGGGCTGAACTGCCCGTTGAGGTTGAGGGTGAGCAGGCCCTGGCGGATGTTGTTGCGCAGCTGCACATTCACATCCGAAAGCTTGTACTGCGAGGCGGCGAAGTTGTAGCTGAAGCTGGCCCCCAGGTTGTCGATGAGGGGGGTGTACTTGGGCTTGGGAGCCGCCGTGTCGCTGGGGGCGCGGGCGGGCAGGTGGCGCATCTCCCACTGGTTCTGGAGGCTGAAGCTGAGGGCCTGCTGCAGGCCCGCCCCGGGCCCCCCAAAGATACCCCGCCCAAACTGGCTGGCCCGCTGGGGCCGCACGTCGCGGGTGCCGTCGCGCCGGTCGGTGTAGAGGTCGTACGAGTCGTAGAAACCCCAGCCCGGATCGGAGAAATCGGGCCGGAAATTGTAGCTCAGCGTGGGGGTCATGGTGTGGCGGAAGGCCCGCTGCCGTGGGCCGCCCGTGATGAGCGTGCCATACAAGTTGGTGTTGAGGGCCACCGACGTGCCGAACTCGCGGGCGGCGGCAAAGCCCCGCTGCACCGTCGTATCGGCCACGAGCTGCGTATAGAACACGCGCTGCACCTCGCCACCGATCACTTGCAGCGAATCGAAAACGCGGTCGGTGTTGCGGAAGCGGTCGCGCTGCGTGTACCAGACCTCGCGGTAGTTGATCGAAGGGGTCAGGTTGATATGCCGCAGCAGCTTGAAGTTGGTGTTGGCCGAGGCCGTGTGCTGCAGGCCGTAGCGCATGCCCTCGCCCATGCGCCGCGTGAAAAGCAGCGAATCGAAAGTCTCGATCTGGTTGCGGAACTGTGCCCCGTAGGTAACCCCGATCGACTCGTACCAGCGGCGGCCGCCGCCCGCTTTCGATTTGAAAGGGAAAATCCGGTCTTTGTTCAGGGCCAGATCGGGCAGACCCAGCACCACGCTGCGCCGCTGCAGGTCCTGACGGTGGTTGAGGCTGGCACTCAGGTTCCAGCCCGCGCGGGGAAAGCTGTGCTGGTAGGCGATGTTCGAGGTGATCTCGCGGCGCAGGTTGTCCTGCAGGTTGAAGCTGTTGCGCTGCAGGAAGTTGCTCGCTCCGAAATTGACATCGGCACTGAGGCGGGCCAAGGGGGTGATGCGCTGGCTGTGCCGCCCCCGGACGAAGTAGCGGCTCTGGCGGCTGTAGTCGGGGTCGCCCGGCTGGTTGAAGCGTTCGTCGGCCCAGTCGAAACTGAAATTGCCATCGAAGCGGTAGCGCATCCGGTAGTTGGTATTGAGCGTGAGCTGGTAGCTGCCGTTGGTAAAAATGGTCGTGAGCAGCTTCACGTCGTTGTAGGGGGTCATGGCCCAGTAGTAGCCCAGGTTGCGGAAGAAAAAGCCACGGTCGGCCGTCGAGCCGTATTCGGGCAGCAAAATGCCCGAGGTACGCTTGCGCGTAAGCGGAAAAAAGCCAAAAGGCAGCACCAGCGGAATGGGCACATCGGCGATGCACATGTAGAGCGGGCCGCTGATAATCTTGTCTTCCGGAATCATTTTGATCTGGCCCGCCCGGATGTAGAAATGCGGATGCTCGTGGTCGCAGGTGGTAAAGAGGCCGTCGCGGATAAAGAAGGTCTTGTCGGGGTTGCGCTGGATGGCCTGCCCCATGACGATATCGGCCCCCTGCTGGGTGCGGGCGTAGGTGATGTTGCCTTTTTCGGTTTTGTAGTTGTAGCGGACGCGCTCGGTGTAGTAGGTATCGTCGCCCTCTTTGAAGACCGGTTTTTCAGTCAGCTCGCCCGTCGAGTCGGGCACGCCCTCCGCCGTAATGAGCTGGCGGCCCCAGTCGACGCGGATGCGGGCCGCCGTCAGGTCCTTATCCTGATAGACGACATTGGCCCCGCCGTAGAGACTCATGGTGCGGGCACGCAGGTCGAAGACGATGGAATCGCGGGCCTTGTAGCGCAGTTCCGATTCAAAAGCTGCCGTGCGGCGCAGCGAGTCGAGGGTCAGGCTGTCGCGCCGGGCGGCCAGCAGGCTGTCGGCAGGGGGCTTAGCCACCGAGTCGCGGGCCAGGGTGTCGGCCTCGAACTGGGCCTGAACCGGCAGCGCGGCCAGCATCCACGCCAACCCCAGAAGCCAAAGCAGAAGCGTGTGGAACAAAACCGGTCGGGAAAATGGCCCACAGCACGCAAATTTGTCCCGTGCCGCCTGGCCTGCAAAAGTAC
>CALDDN010000043.1 GCA_937936615.1 uncultured Bacteroidia bacterium
GGGGTAGCAGCTGAAGGCCCAGACCGGAGCTGCGTCCAGTTTTTCGGGGACGCTCACCGTGCCCACGGCGGCCCGTACGGCGGCCAAGGCATCGACCTTGCCCTTGCCCCAGGTGGTGCTGCCTGCGGCGGGGATGCTGCCAGTAAAGGCATCGGTGCGGGCGGTGTTCTGCAGGATGGTTTTCACCTGCTCGAAGCTCAGGTTGGGGTTGGCCTGCAGCATCAGGGCTACGATACCAGCAACGGCTGGCGAAGCCATCGACGTGCCTTCGAAGGCCATGTAGGGGTAGGTGGTGCCGTCTACGTTCACGGTATAGACCACTCTTTGGAGGATTTCGCCAGCTTGATCCAGAATGTAGGACGGGACAGGAGCTACGATGACGTTGCCTGGGGCGGTGATGTCGGGCTTGATGCGGCCATCGGCGGTGGGGCCGCGGCTGCTGAAGGGGGCGATGTCGCCGATTTGGGTGAAGGGATCGGTCGTTACCTCCTCGCCCCGGATGTTGCGGAATTGCTTGAGGGTGGTGTAGGCCCCGACGCTGATCACGCTGCGGCTCGTGCCGCCGATTTCGCCCATCGTCGAGGCGGTCGTACCGTGCCGGGCACCGGGCAGCCTCGTGCCGCCATCGAGCGTGTCGACGAGCGGACCGCCGCTGTTGGACACACCCGTGTTCCAGAGGCGTACCTTCGACCCAGCCTCGCCCGTGATCCAGAGCACCAGATAGGCCGGCAGGTCGTTTATGGCACTGAGGCGGATGTTGGGCTGGTCGTTGCCCACGAAACGCGGGTTGACAGTGGCCAAAAAGCCTGCGATGGCGGTGTCTTCGTTCGTTACGACGTATACGTGTTCGAAGTCGCCCTCGGTTTTGGAGGATGTGAATTCATCCGAAACGTAGAGCGTTTGGCCCGTCTGGCCGTCGATCACCTGGGCACCGACTTTGAATTCCTTGCCGGCCGTGCCCCAGAGGTCGAGTGTAGCGATTGCCTCAGCTGCCGGCCCATTGTAGAAACCCTGGAAAAACTGGATGATCGTTTTGATCGTGTCCTTGGCGGCGAAGGTATGTTCCAGGTAGAGGGGGGTACTGCCACCGTTGCCGGCCGACCCGACGAGTACGCGGCCCTTCGTCCCCTCGATCAGTTCGTCGAAGGCTTGGTCGAGCAGCGAGGTGCCGTCGTGGGGGCCGATGTGATAGCCCAGGCTCATGTTGATGACGGCCGGTTTGCCCTGCGCCGTGGCGTAGTCAAAGGTGTAGCCGATGCCGTCGACTATTGCACTCTCGAGCACAAAATCATCTTCTTCGCTGCCCTCGGTATATGCAACAAAGACCAGCTCGCTGCCTGGGGCGTAGCCCGTCAGTTCGGGCAGCGGGGCTTTCCAGTTCGAGCCGCCGGCAATGCCAGCCACGTGGGTGCCGTGCAGATCGGGGGTGTCGGGTGCTGCCGCCAGGATGGCGGCTTCGGTTTCGAGGCTCTGGTCGCCGCGCTTGTAGCGCACGACGCGCAGGCGGCTGCCGTCGGCACTGCGGAAGGCTGGATGCTTGGGCTGGAAGCCTTCGTCGATGACCCCGATCACCACGCCCGTGCCGTCGAAGGCCCTAGGCAGGTCGCCCTCGCCGCGGTGAACGCGGGCCGTGTTCGTCTCAGCGATGGCCTCTTTGAGGTTTTTTTTTGCGCCCTCGTCGATCTGCAGGAACTTGACGCCCGGTACTTCTGCCAGTGCGGGCAGGGCCTCCACGGGCACGCTGAAGGTGCGGATGGTGCGCGTCGAGGTGCGGATTTGGGCACCTGCTGCTTCGAGGCCGCTGTTGTCGGTACCGGCTTCCACTTTCAGCAAGCCCGAGACGTAATAACGGCCCTCCTGTTGTTTGAGGTGGTATCTGCGCACCACTGCCTCGGGCAGCTGCGCTTCATGTTTCTGGGGGCTGGTGCGGTAGCTCTCGGTTTCGCGGAGCAGGTTTCGGGTGGCCGGCGAGAGCTTCGATCCTTGGGCCTGTGCTCCATGGGCCAACACCAGGAATAAACAAGCAAACAGTAGATAACGCATGTCGGTTAGTATTTCGGGTTACGTAGTATAGCTTTCAAGAATTACACTTTCTTTCGTTTTCAGACTTTGAGCTGATTAACAAGGCTTTTCAACTTCAAATTTAACTTTCAATGTCCAATGAATTGAGATATTGCTGTGTTAAGATTTTGCTAGAAACTTTTCGAGATCGATCGCATCTTCAATCTACGGTTTGAGCTTATGAATCTGGCCGAAACGTTACGGGCCGAGGCCCGCGACCTACATCCCCGGGTGGTGGCCTGGCGTCGCCACCTGCACCGCCACCCCGAACTGGCCTTCGAGGAGCACGAAACGGCGGCCTTCGTATCGGAGCGGCTCACCGAGCTGGGCATCGCCCACCGCACGGGCGTGGCCCGCACGGGCGTGGTGGGCGAAATCGTCGGCCAGCGGCCGGGCCCCACCCTCGCCCTGCGGGCCGACCTCGATGCCCTGCCCATCGCCGAAGCCAATACGCACGACTACGCCTCGACCCGCCCGGGCAAAATGCACGCCTGCGGCCACGATGCCCACACGGCCTCGCTGCTGGGCACGGCGGCCTTGCTCATGCAGCACCGCGACCACATCTGCGGGACGGTGCGCCTCATTTTCCAGCCCTCGGAAGAAAAACTGCCCGGGGGGGCCAGCGTCATGCTGGCCGAAAACGCCCTCGAAGGCACGGCGGCCATCGTCGGCCAGCACGTCATGCCCCTGCTCGAGGTGGGCCGGGTGGGCATCCGTTCGGGCCGCTACATGGCCTCGGCCGACGAAATCTACCTCGACATCATCGGGCGCGGGGGGCACGCCGCCCAGCCCCACACCCTGATCGACCCCGTAGGTATCGCGGCCCAGTTGATCGTGGCCCTGCAGCAGCTGGTGAGTCGGCGGGCCGATCCGCGCCTGCCCTCGGTGCTGTCCTTCGGACGGGTCGAAGCCCTGGGGGCGACCAACGTCATTCCCGAACGGGTGCACCTGGAAGGCACCTTCCGCACCTTCGACGAAAGCTGGCGCAGCCGCGCCCACGAGGCGATCCGCGACATGGCCCGCGGAATCGTCGAAGGCATGGGGGCACGCCTCGAACTGGAGATCCGGCGGGGCTACCCTGTGCTGACCAACGACGAGCAGCTGACGGCCAGCGTGCGGGCAGCAATCGAAGCTTACGTCGGCCCCGAAAATGTGGTCGATCTTGATCTGTGGATGGCTTCGGAGGACTTCGCCTACTACACCCAGGCCCTGCCCGGCTGCTTCTACCGCATCGGCACGCGCAACGAGGGGCGGGGCATCGTCCACGGCCTGCATACGCCGCAGTTCGATATCGATGAGGAGGCCTTGGCCCTCTCGACGGGCCTCATGGCTTGGCTGGCCCTCGACGGGCTGGCGCGGCAGGCGGGCTGAAGTCGGCGTTTCGCCGGATTGGGCCTGCTGCAAGCTTCGGGCCGGGCTTTTTATTTTTGGGGAAATGGATCTTTACCGGCTATCGATTTTTGTAAAAAAGCGAAAAGCCGGAATAAAAGGCTTCGGCCTGGTGAGCAGAGAATCGGAGCGGGCTAGGGTTGCGGCGGGGCAATCCCGGCCGGCGGTCGTACGTTTGGCACTAAGGGCGATTCGTTTTCGTATTAAGGTGGCATGAATGGTGGCCGTATGCTGCGTGTCCTGGATGCAGGCTGGCTGCCAAAGCCCTACCTTTGCCCGACCGTTTCAATGCGCCCATTTTCTGCCTGTTTCGTGCTCCTGGTCTGGGCCTGTGGCCTGTCGATCTTGCCTGTGCAGGCGCAGGAGCCGGTCAAGTATCGCCTCGAAGGCACGGTTGTCGAGAAGGAGTCGGGCGAGGCCGTGCCGCTGGTTACCGTGCACCTCGACAGCCTCAAGACGGGTACGGTGGCCAATCTGGACGGCTTTTTCAGCTTCGATCTGCCGCCGGGTCGCTACCGCCTGCGTGTCGAAGCCATTGGCTACGTCAAAACGGAGGTGGACGTGGACCTGAGCCAGGGGCCGGTTTCGGGTCTGCGCATCGAACTGGACTTCCGCAGTGCGACGCTGGCCGATATCGTCATCCGGCCGGGGGTCAACCCCGCGCTGCGCATCGTCAATAACGCCATCAAAAACCGCAAGAATAACCGCCTCGAAGGGATCGACGTCTACGAATACGAGGCCTACAACAAAACGACCATCACCCTCAACAACATCACGCAGCGCAAGCTCGATAAGTCGCTGGTGCTGGCCCCGACCAAGAAGTTCATTCGGGAACGGGAAGGCGATACGGCCCTGGTCGATTCCAACAGACGCTACAAGCTGGGCATATTCATTTCGGAAACGATCTCGAGGGTGTACTACCGCAAGCCCGACCGCAAGGAAATCGTACTGGCCAAGCAAACCACAGGGGCCGACCAGACCGACGAGACCAACATGGTGCAGCAGCTCCTGGCCAACGTCGAGGTCTACGACAACTACATTCAGGTGCTGGAAAAGGAGTTCGTCAGTCCGCTGGCTACGGGTGCCCTGATGAACTACGCCTACATGCTCATCGACACGCTCTATGCGGGTCAGGACAGCATTTTCGGCATTCAGATCATCCCCAAGCGCAAATACGACAAAGTTTTCCGCGGGCTCATGTACATCGAAAGCGGGAGCTGGGCCTTGAAAAAGCTGGATGTACGCATGAACGTCGATCCCAATATCAATTTCGTGGAGGATATCCGCATCCGGCAGGAGTACGACACCGTGGCGGGGCGGTGGGTGCCTACGGTCAAGGACGTGGAAATCGACTTCAAGAACGGCGAGAACGCCATTGGCCTCATCGGTCGCACGGTTACGGTCTACCGCAACTACCGCATCGGCGAGCCGCGCGAGGAGCGATACTACCGCGGGGAGCTTCAGGAAGTGGCCGAGGATGCCTTCAAAAAGGATTCGACCTTCTGGCTCGAGCAGCGGGGCACGGCCCTCGAGAAATCGGACGAGCTGGCCTACGCCTTTATGGACGACCTGCGGCGGCGCACCATCTGGCAGGTCATCCTCACGATCCAGGAAGCCATTACGGTGGCCAAGAAGCGGGTCGGCCCCTTCGATCTGGGGCCCTATTCGCGGCTCACGGGCTTCAACCCCGTCGAAGGCTTCCGTACCCAGATCGGGGTTTACACCAACCACAAGCTCAGCCGCCGTTTTCAGGTAGGGGGGCATCTGGCCTACGGCTTCAAAGACGAGCGGCTCAAGTACCAGCTCGACGGCTCGTACAAGCTGAGCCTGCTGCCGCGGGTGGTCATCAGCACGCGCTGGAGCGAGGAGGTCGAGCAGATGGGCTTTGTCAACTTCGCCGTCGACGGGCGGGGCCTGCTCAACTCGGTGGCCATGCGCGTGCCCCTGCGCAAGCTCAACTACTTTACCGAACGCTACGGGGCACTGAGTGTCGATTTCTTCCGCGGCGGCTACGGCACCTTCTCGCTGCGTACCTACGAGTTCAACCCCGCCTTTCCCTTTTATTTCATCCAGGGCGAGAGCTTGCGCTCGAGCTATTCGACTACCGAGATCGGTTTGAGCCTGCGGCTTTCGTTCCGCGAGCAGTACGTCATGCGCCACGGCGAGCGCATCTATACCGGCTCGAAATACCCCGTGCTCTACGGGACGCTCGACCTGGGGCGGGCAGGCCTGCTGGGGGGCGAGTTCGACTACGTCAAAGCCTCGGCCTCGATCACCGACAAGCTCAAGCTCGGGCGAATCGGCTGGGCCAACTACACGGCCACCGCAGGCAAGGTCTTGGGTACCGTGCCCTATGCCAGCCTGCACGTCTTCCGCGGCAACCAGTCCTACGCCACCGACCCCAGCGGCAACTACGTCGATGCCCTGCTCTCGTACCTGGGCGACCGCAACCGCACCGCAGCCTTCGACCGCGTGAGCTTCAACCTCATGTACTTTTACGAATTTGTGGCCGACGAGTACTTCGAGGCCGCTTTCGACCACCACTTCGAGGGCTGGATTTTCAACAAACTGCCGCTGCTGCGCCGGCCCCTGCACTGGCTCAAGTGGAAGGAGGTCCTAACTTTTCGCATGGCCACGGGGCGCATCAGCCCAGCCAACCGGCGCATCAACACGCCGCTGCTCGACCCCCGCTTCGCCACCCAGCCCGAAATAGCCGCCAATGCCGCCGAACTGATCCCCATCCGCACGCCCGAACAGCAGCCTTACTACGAGGTGGGCGTGGGTGTCGAGAACATCCTGCGCTTTCTGCGCGTCGATTTCATCTGGCGGCTCAATTACCTCAACCCCGTGGCCCCCGCCGAGCTACAGGACTTCAACTACAACTTCGGCATACGCTTCAACATTTTCCTGCAGTTCTAGGCCGCCCAAACCTTCAGGCCCCAGCCACCACCTGTGCCAAACCACGAGGTACCCCTCGGGCGCAGCACGTCGACCGATGCCCGATCGGCTGGTATTTTCGAAACCAAAACCTCGGTCCAAACCCTTTTTTGAAGCAGGATGCAGAACCGGGCCTGCGGCCTCCACTCCGACAGCAAACGCCCCGAGGCCCCTTGCCCGACGTACCGCCGATGCGCACCTTTGCACCACCGCGCCCATGAAGTTTCTGGCCCTGAAACTGGCCCTGCGCCTCTCGTGGCGGAAGGCCCGCCCGCTCACGCAGCTCACGACCGCCCTGGCCCTGCTCAGCACGGCTTTGGGGGTAACCGTAATGCTGGTAGCCACCTCGGCAACCCATGGCTTCGAGGACGAAATCCAGCGGCGGCTTACCTCCCTGGCGGGCGACATCGAGGTGCAGGCCATCGGCTCGGATACGGCCAGCTGGGTGCTGCCCGCCGCCGATCCCGATGTGGCCCGCCTCATGCAGGCCTATCCGGTCATCGAGCTGGCGGTGCCGGTGCTGATGCGCGAAGCCATCCTGCGCGGGCCTTTGGGCCTCGAAGGGGTGCAGCTCAAGGGCGTGGGGCCGCGGTGGAACGCGCCTTTTTTTGCGCGGCACCTTACGGCGGGCACGCTCCCCGACTTTACCGGCCCGCAGGCGAGCCGCGACCTGCTGCTGGCTTCGCGACTGGCCGCCCGACTCAACCTGGCTGCCGGCGACTCGGCCCGCCTCTACTTCTGGGAACGGGGGCGCGTGCGTGTGCGGCCCGTGCGCGTGGCCGGTCTTTTCGATACGGGCCTTTATGATTTCGACGGCCAGCTGGCCCTGTGCGACCGCCGGCTTATCGAGCGTATTCAGGGTTCCGATACGGGCTACGCCCAGGCCATCGAACTGCACCTGCGGCCCGGCACCGACAGCCGCACGCTGGCCCAGACCCTCGACCGCCTGCTGCCCTACGACAAACAGGCCCGTTCGGCCAGCGAACGCTTCCCCGAGCTGTATAGTTGGCTGGAACTGCAGCACCAGAATGTTTTTTTCATTCTCGCGCTCATGACGCTCGTGGCTGTGCTCAACATGAGTACGGCCCTGATCATCACCATTACCGAGCGGACGGCTTTTGTGGGCCTGCTGCGGGTTCTGGGGGCAACTTCGGGGCTGGTGCTGCGGATTTTTGCGTGGCGGGCGGCACTGCTGGTGGGGCTGGGGGTGCTCCTGGGCAACGGGCTGGCCTACGTCCTGATCTACCTGCAGCAGGAAACGGGCCTTGTGCAGCTCGACCCCGAATCCTACTTCGTGCGGGAAGCTCCTGTGCGCTGGGTCTGGGGCAGCTTCGGGCGCATCAACGCAGTGGTGATGGCCGTGGCGACGGTGAGTCTGCTGCTGCCGGCCCTCATTGTGCGGAGCATCCGGCCTGTGGTGGCTCTGCGGCACGAGTGAAGCCCGGAAGCCACTTGCCGCTGGCTTTGTGCAAGAGCCTGTTTTTCATTTTTTTAATCTAAAAATTTTGTAGCTGATTCAATTTTATAAAAAATTTTTATAAATCAAAAAAATTACCCAATTGAGCGTTTGTCCGTAACGATCGGGTGGGAATCGAGGTGGGCAGACGCCTCGGGCAACGGATTGGTAAAATAGCCCGATCTGCCTGCCCGCCGGACCGAAGCGGATTCGGGTTCCTGCCTGCTAGAGCCGGAACTGCACCTGCACGCCGTAGGCCGTGAAGCGCGTGGGGAAGGCCGTCGAAAGCACGGGGTTGTTGCGGGTGTGCTCGATGTAGACACGCACCGTCAGCTGGTTGTTGACCAGGTAGTCGACCGAGGGTTTGAAGGTCATGTTGAGGTTGCCCGCCGTCGGTTCGGGAGGTCGCGTGGCATCGAGGTAGCGGTTTTCGGTGCGCGAGTTGCGCACCGTTACCTCGAAGCGGTAAGTAATGGTGTTTTTCAGCTCAAAGCTTTTGCCAAAGAGCGTGATGGGATCGAGTCCTTTGTCGCGCCGCCAGCTGATGTTGACCGTGATGTCGGTGCTGCGCATCTCGTTGACCTGCATCGCGCCTACGTTGAGGGCCACCATGCGGCGGCGTTTGAAATCGATGGCTGTGTTGATGTCGTTTTTCCAGGCGATGTTGATGCCCAGCAGGGGCGCGAAGTTCTCGTTGATGGTGATGCTCTGGATGTTGTAGACCGACTGGTAGTCGCGGGCCGAGAGGGTGTCGACCCCGCGCTGGCCGCCCAGCAGCCAGGAGGTGGTGTCGCGGATGAGCGAGACGGTCGAAAAGCCGTTGCCGTCGGGGTCCAGAGCGTTGAGGTTGAGCAGGTAGGCCGTGTTGTAGGTCGAGGTGTAGCCGTGGCGCAGCGTTACGGTGCGGAAGCGTTCCTTGAAGAAATCGATGTTCGTTAAGCCGTTGTAGGTAACGTTCCAGTTGGGCAGGGGGATGTTGAGGAAGGGCGTGAGCGGAATTTTATCGGCCGAACCGGGCCCGTAGGCCGAAAGGAAAGACGAAATGAGCACATCCTGCTGCGAGCCTAAGTAGCCGTTCCAGTAGCCATCGACGCCGGGTAGCTCGGAGCGCACCACCGCGGCACGGAAGCCCTCCCCTTCGCCGTATTCGGGATTGGCGTTGCGCAGCCGTTCCGAGACGATGCGCCGGTTGCTGCTGAAGCGCTCGAAGGCGCGGACTGCCCCCCGCGTCCCACCAAAAGCCGACCCCAGTGTAAAGGTCGACATGGTAAAAGACCCCGTCTCGTTACGCAGGGCGTAGTTGAACTCGCGCGTGTCGTCGTCGAAGATGAAGGTGCCCTCGTAGGTGCGGTTCATGGTGCGCTGGGCCGTAACGTCGATGCGGAAATCCTTCAGCGGTTCGAGCATGGCCCGCACGTTGAGGTTGCGCCCGTCGTTCACGGCATAGGGGCGCGTCATGCGCCCGTCGCGGGCAAACCAGCCCTTGTCGGCCGCGTTGCTGAACCAGCGTTCGGGGTTGTCGACCAGGGGCTGCTCGCCCAGGATGAAGCCCCAGCCCGGGGCATCGCTGCGTGCGCCGCTGAACCGGTCGCCGTAGTTCCAGTCCATGCCGAAATTGTCGGTGCGGGGCATGTAGCCATAGAGGGCCGTCCCCTGCGTGATGCCGTACTGGAAATCGACCGTCTGGACGCTGAACAGAAAGCCGGCAAAGGTTTTGCCCACCCGTTTGACGAAAACTTCCAGGTCGTCGCCCTCCTTGCGGGTGCTGTCGGCCAGCGAGATGACCGACTTCTTGGGAATGGGCTTTTTGATCTTTTCGATCACCGGAAACTTGCGGTAAAACGTGTTCATCGCCAGCTGCAGGTTGAGGTTGATCGTGCGGTTGTTCTGGATGTTGTGCCCCAGGTCGAAGTTCTGAATCTGAGCACTCTGCCACTGGAAGGCCGCCCGGTAGTTGATCGAGGCGTTGACCCAGTCCAGGGGCTTGAGGATGCGCAGGGGCAGCATGTACGAGGCATCGATGCTCTGGTTGAAATTGATGGTACGGCCCAGGTTGAAGCGGTTGAACTTGAGCCGCGAGGTATCCTCGCCCACAAACCAGAAGTTGTCGCGCAGGCGGTTGCCGCGGTTGTCGACCAGGCTGTCGCCAAAGGGTTCATCCACCCGCGCCACATTGACAGCGTTGTAGTTGATGCGGATCGAGCGCATGGGTTCCCACTGCAGGTTGTAGGTGCGTGTCAGCAGGAAATTCTTGTTGTAGGTGGCCGGAATGGTGATGTTGTTGGCTACCGAGCGCAGCCGTTGCGTTTCGTAATGGCGGTTGCCGTCGAGGCGGACGGTAACCTGGCGCGGCAGGGGGCTGAAATTGATCTCGGAAATGGGCTTGAGGAGGGCCGGTTTGAGGCTGCGGAAGGGCTGGATGACCGGCGGCTGCTGGATGACAAATCCGTAGCCGATCGATCCCTGCCACTGCTGGATGATATGGTATTCGAGCTGGGCACTGCGCCGGAAGCGGTCGTTGTAGCCGTAGGTGAAAGCGAAATTTTCGAGGTCCCAGGGGCGGCTTTCGGTCTGGCCTTCGCCGCGCAGGCGGCGCACGTTGGTAAACGAATAGCTGTAGACGCGCGAGTAATCGACGCTGGTGCGGCGTTTCTCGCCCGGGCGCAGGGCCTGTTCCTCGGCCGTGGTCAGCAGGATGTCAGGGTCCAGCGGGTCGAAGCGCGGCACCACCGTGCGCTCGCCATAGGTTACAAAGACCGGAATCTCGAGCCGAAGCACGGGGGGCAGCAGCTTGCCCGCCTGCAGGTTGAGGGCCACGTCGTAGTTGGTGATGTCTTCCTGGCTGCGCAGCGTCAGCTTTTCCTCCAGCGAACCGAAGCGGGGCGTACGCCGCGTGCCCGAGAGCGAGACGTTGGCCAGGTCGGCCAGCTTGAGATTGACCCGCGCGTTGGCCGCCCAGGCGTTGGTCTGGTCGAAGTCCGTTACCCGGATTTCGTTGACCCAGACCTCCAGGCAGAGGGGGTCGCGGGTCGGTTCGTTGGGCAGCCTGGGGTTGCGGATGCCCACCATCACCGCCTGCACGGCATCGAGGCGCGGGTTGCCCCGGATGCGGAAGCGGGCCGCGGGATCGGGCGGGTAAATGGCATCGAAGTTCCCCCCCCGCGCGTTGCGTTCGGCCTTGATGCGCTGCAGTTCCTCGAGGGCAAAGTCGACCTCGTTGGCCCAGACGTTGAAGGGATCGTTGCCCCCAGCCGGATCGGAGCGGCGTACGGGCATCTGGTACTCGTAGTAGTTGTTGGTCATGTCGGTACCGATGCGCACGAAGACAAAGGCTTCGGGTTCGGTGGTGCAGGGAGCCGTACCCGGCGGGGGGCTTTCGGCGTGCACCCACATTTTGAACCGCTGGTAGTTGCGCAGGTCGAAGCGCAGCACGCGGAAGGCCCCCTCTTCGCCGCCGTCGGGCAGGTTGTTGACGCGCATAACCAGCGACTGTTCGTTCTGCAGGATGCCGCGGATGGCGCTGCCGGGCACTTCCTGCCGCTGGATCTCGGGCGGAATGACGTAGGCAAAAGGCTGCTTCTGGCCGTTCTCCTCGACGTTGACCGTCCCGATCTCGAAGGCAGGCGCGTTGGGGTCGACCGCCCCCGGATCGGTACCGCCGATCACCTCGCCGTTTTCGCCAAAGCGGGGCGGAGCAATGAAGCGCCGCCACTGCGTCGAAACGAGTTCCATTTTGCCGAAGCGCAGCGTAACGGGTTCCTGCGCCCCTTTGACATACATCCGGATGAAATCGACGGCTTTTAGGTCCTGGATGTCGCCCACGGGAACGCCTTTGTTCAGGGGAATGCGGAACAGGTACCAGCGGCTGACCCCCGTAGGCGAGCCGGCTGGGTCGCGGGGCAGGCGCACCAGCGTATCGCGCTTGTCCACGATGAAGTTGCGTCCGATTTCCAGGTCGCGGGGCGTGATGGGGATGCGGTACTCGAAGTAGGCGTTGGTTACCGAGAGGGTGTTGTCGGCGTTGAGGTCCTCGATGTCGGGGAAAGGCGTGGCCATGCGCGAGAACTGCTGCCCTTGCGTGTTGAGGGGCGAGTTGCCCTCGGTGCCGTTGAAGTTGTAGTAGCGTTCGAGCAGGTCGCTGCCGTTGGGCGGGTCGCGGAAAAAGACGTAGTCGTCGGTGCTGGGGTCGGCTTCGGCCACGGCCAGGGCCTCGGGATTGAGGAAAGCCCGCAGCCGCTCGAGGTAGTCGGCAAAAAAGGCCCGTTCGTCTTCCGAGCGCAGGCCGTCGAGGCCCACGTCCTGGAACTGGCGGGCTTCGGGGTTGTTGTCGAAGGCCGTAGTCGGGGTCTGGATGATGGGCACGCGGCCCCAGGCCGTCTCGCGGGTGTTGGCCCCGTTGGCGTTGTCGTTGGCATTGGTGGGCAGGCCGTTTTCGTACTGGCGGTCGCCATCGGGCAGCACATCCTCGCTCACACGGCCCAGGTTGAAATACAGCTCCACCCCGCTGTGGTTCGGATTTTCGATGAAGGGGTCCATGAGCCAGAACTCGATGAACTCGATGTTGGCCGCCTCGAAGTCGGTATTGCCTGTGGTGCGGCGCATGATACCCGCCCAGTTTTCAAGGGGTCGACTCAGGCGGCCGTCGGGGCTGACGCGCAGGGGGTCGGCCAGGTAGTTGTAGGGGCCGCGCTGCGTGGGGTCGTAGTGCACATCGAAGGTGGCCAGCAGGTTGGTGCCCGGGGCCAGGGTGCGGTTGGGGAAAATCTCGGCCGGGCCTACGCGCCGCGTGTAGGGGCTGTTGAGCGTGGGCGACTGCTCGTTGTAGCCAAAAAGCTGGGGCTGGTCGTAGAAAATGGGGTCGACCAGGTACCAGGCCAGACGGGCACGCGTGTAGCCCTCGCCGCGGGGGTGAAGCTCGCGGTTGGCGTAAGCCCCCAACGGACGGCGGATTTCAGGGTTGAGCGGCAGCGAGGCCAGTTTCCAGAACTGCTGGCTCGTCAGGTCGATGAAGGCCCGCGTGCCCTCAAAGTCGTCGATGTAGGCGATGCCGTTCTCGCGGGCCGTTTTCACCTGCCGCGGCAGGCCCGGGATCAGGTGCGCGAACTCGGCGTTGACCGAAATCTCGGACATGACGTTCGTGCTGTAGAAGGGCAGCTTGTCGAGCAGGGTCGTCAGGAAACGCGATTCCTTCCGGAAGCCCACATCCAGCCCCCAGATCGTATTCGATACCGGTTCGTCGCCAATTAATATTTTGTTGATTAATGGCCTTTCGTTCAAATGAAGAATCGTAGCCCCCAGGATGATGTCGCGGTGAAACTTGTAATCGACCCGCGCCCCCACCAGCGATTTCTGGTCGATGCCAAAGAGGGTACTCGACTCGAAGCTGACCTTGATCTCCTGCCCCGTCGATAGAATCGCCGGATTCATGATCGTAACCTTGCCGATGCCATAATCGACGGTGTAGTCCTGTCCTTCGATCAGGGCACGGCCCCCCGCCGTTACGACGACACTTCCTGGGGCCACCTGCACCGAGTTAAGGTAGATTTCCGAACCGGCTGCGCCCGCCGTCATGCCCCGGAACTTGAAGCGGTTGTACTGCGGAAAGTAGTTCACGGCATCGGCCTGGGTGTAGCGATAGAGCATGGGGTAGGCGTAGCGGGCTGAATCCTCGCGGGCCTGCAGGGGGTTTTCGGCCGTCTCGGCGAAGCGGCGGTAGAGGTAGCTGCCGAAGGGCTCGAGTACCGGAAAGACGATGAGGCTTTTCTGGGGGATGACCGTGGCCCCGGGGATGAAGTCGAACTTGTTGTCGGGGCCGAACTCGCTGTTGTTGGTCAGGCGGTCCAAGCGGAAGACCTGCAGCAGGGGCGTGTTTTTCACACCCGACGTGGGCAGAAAATTGATGTCGCCGCTGCCGTCGGTCGATTCATAGATCAGTTGAAGGTCGAGTTTGTCGTCGCGCATGGCCCCCGTGCCGATGCTGTAGACGTTTTTCATCATCAGATCCCAGGTCGGGAAGGGCCGCACACTGGGGTTGATGGGCGAAGGGCCGGTGCGCGTGCCCGAGGGCTTGATCATCTTGAGAATCAGCGTATTGGTGCCGTTGGCATCGGCCGTCTGTTCGTTGCTGAACTCGCCCACCCGCAGGGGCTGCACCTGCCCGTTGACCGTGTACTCATACGCCACGAAGAGCACGTCGTTGGGGTTGAGCCGCTGGTTGAGCGAGATGTAGCCCAGCTGGGTGTTGACCGTGTAGTCCGAAGGCATGAGCTGGCGCAGGTTCTCGAAAATCTCGAAATCGCTGCCCGACTCGTAGCCCAGATTCTGCAGGGCCTGGATGGCCGTGTTGCGGGCACGGATGCCCGGGGTGCGGCTCACCTGTTCGTAGAGGGTGTTGGCCTGATTCTGGGGGAAGCGGCGTTCGGGACCCGGATTGATCTGCACGCGGTCGGGGTTGAAGAGCACGCCGCCCCGTTCGGGGTCATTCTCTCCCAGGTCGATCAGGCCGATGATGTTGCGGTTGCCCGTCGTCGATTGCGAGGAGCGGTTCGTTACCCAGACCTCCACGCGGTTGATGACAAATTCCGACGTGATGATGGGCAGGTTGCGCAGGGCTTCTTCGTAGCGGGCGCGGAAGTGGTGGCTCAGGAAGAAATGCCGGTTCTGGTCGTAGTCGCCCGCCCGGATTTCGATGGGCGTTTGCGTCGAGCCGCCCGAAACGGTGATGCTCTGCCGCTGGCCCCGCGACTGCGAGGCGATCGCCGTAACGAACACCGGCCCGAACTGCGTCGCCACTTTGATGCCCCAGAGGTTCTGGCCCCCCGTGATGAGCGTACCGTTGAGCGGCAGGCTCACGTTACCCGCCTCGATGCCCTTGATGATGTCGTCCTCATCGCCCACGTAATTGATTTTGAACTGGTTTTCAAACGCAAACGAAGCCTGGGTATCGTAGCTTACGCGCAGCTTGAGCTTTTCGCCGATGCTGCCCACCACGTCCATCTGAATCTGCTGCTGGAAGTTGAAGGAGGTGTTGCGCTGCTGCCGCTGGGTCAGGGCGGGGTTTTTCATGACGTTGCGCCGCAGCGCGAAATCGAGCAGCACGCTCACATTGGGTTTGATATCGACCTTGTTTGACCCAAAAATCGATTCGAAGAGCTTGCTGTTGACCTTGAGGGCCGGTGCCAGGAGCTTGCCGCTGCCCGCGTACTCGCCCCGCGATTTGTCGCGCAGGTAGTCGCGGCTTTCGCGGCGGGCGGTGATGCGCTCGTACTCCTCGCGGCTGATGTAGGAGGGCGGGCGCACATCGCGGCCCGCGACCCGCTCGTAGATGTAATAGCCCTGGCCGTCTTCCGAGAGCTCGTAGGTAACCTTGACGTTTTTGGGGTTATCCAGTTTGAGGGGGCTTTCCGAGTCGGGGCGGCTCAGCGCATCGCCATACGGCTCGCGGCGGCGGCTCGTGGTGTCGCGCTGGGCCAGCAGGTCGCCTGCCGGCCAGCAGAGCAGCCCGGCCAGCACCACACACCAGAGCGAGTATAGATGCGTGCGTTCAGCCAGCATGGGGCCTGGGGCCTTCGATCCCGGAAAGCAAAAAAGGACCAATAAACACAACCCTGCGTCCCAATCTGCGTAGAGAAAAAAAGTAGGTCAGAATCATCGAATCGGGGAGTGGCTCTAAAGAAGCCGGTTCCCGCAGGGAAATATTAACCACAGTCGGCAAAATTACTGCAAAACAGTCGGCTCGGGGGCCAGATTTTCGTTCAACTTTTCAGGCCGTGGCGGATCAGTTCCTCCACGGTTGGTGGATGGTCGCAGGTTCGGAGGTACGCATCGAGCTTGCCTTCGACCGCACTGCGGGCAAATCCCAAGGCCTGCAACGCCAGCAGGGCCTCGTTTCGTATAGCCGCCTGCGGGCTGGTCTCGGCCGCGCCGCCTGCGGGCAGGCGGTCGCGCAGTTCGAGCAGGATGCGCTCGGCCGTTTTGGCCCCCACGCCCCGCACCGCCGTCAGCCGCCGCCGGTCGCCCTGGGCAATGGTTGTTGCCAGCTCGGAAACCGTCAGCGTCGAGAGCACCGCTAAAGCCGTGTTAGGCCCCACCCCGCTCACGCTGATGAGCTGCAGAAAGGCCTGCTGTTCCTCCAGCTCGGCGAAGCCAAAAAGCACATGCGCATCCTCGCGTACCTGCAGCCAGGTATAGAGTCGTACGGCCTGCCCCAGCTCGAGGCGGGCCAGCGTCTGGAGCGAGGCCCGAAGCGCGTAGCCTACGCCCGCACATTCGATCCAGACCTGGGCACCGTCCTTGTGCGTAACTTCGCCTCGGAGGTAAGCAAACATTCTTTTCAGAAAAAAAAACGAACTGCAAGTTAGTCAAAGCACTTCTGTTCCCATGTCCTCGCCGGCCCCCACCCGCTGGCAGCAGCTGCGCCAGCGCGTCGAAGCCCAGCAGGCGCGTCTGCTGGCCCAGCTCGACCGCGTGCCCGTGAGCCGCCGCCTGGGTACCTCGCTGCTTGAGCTGCTGCGCCGCGTGGGCCGCGACGTGAGCAAGCCCGCCTTCACCCTCAACGCCTCGGCCATGGCGTTCAATTTCTTTCTGGCCCTCTTTCCGGCCCTGATCGCCTTTTTCTCGCTCATTCCCTACATCCCGATCGAAAATCTGGAAGAGAACGCCAAGGGCTGGATGGAAGGGGTGCTGCCGCCGGCGGCCATGGAGCTTATCGAATCGACGCTGCACGAGCTTTTCGTCTCGCGTAATGCAGGGATACTCTCCATTGCCTTTGCTACGGTGGTCTACAGCTCGATGCGGGGCCTCTACACGCTGTTCAATGCCTTCGAGGACCTGGCCCACAGCCGCATCCGGCGGCCCTTCTACATCAAGTACCTGCTGGCTCTGCTGCTGGCCCTGCTGCTCTTTGTGCTGGCGGTGCTGCTCATCGCCGTTTATCTGGTGGTGGAGCTGGTGGCTGCCAACGTACTGGCGTTCATGGCCTTCGACGAGGCCCAGGTGTGGATGCTCTTTCTGCTGCGCAATGCCTTTACGCTGGCCATCCTCTATTTCTCGATTGCCCTGACCTACAAGGTGGCCGCTCCGCGGTCGATGCACATGCCTTTTTTCTCGCTGGGCACCACGCTGGCTACCCTGCTGCTGTGGCTGGCTCTCTTTGGCCTGCGGGTTTTCTTCGCCAACTTCACCAACTACAACAGCGTTTACGGCTCGCTGACGGCCGTCATCGTGCTCATGGTCTGGTTCTACTGGCTGTCCAACATCCTGCTTCTGGGCTACGACGTGCACATCAAAAGCAACTGGCGCGAGCGAAACTGAAAAAAACCAACAGGATTCAGATTCTGTTTATCTTTGTGGCAACCGGAAGGATGGCAGAGTGGTCGAATGCGTCGGTCTTGAAAACCGAAGGGTGTCAAAGCCCCGGGGGTTCGAATCCCTCTCCTTCCGCCAGGTTGGGGTTTGCTGGTTCGCTCCAGCAGATTCCTCGTTTTTTGCAGGTTTTCACTTCCGCTCGCGCATGGTTCTGTTACGTACTTGAAAGGCTTGTTCCTGAAGGCAGGAGGAGGCCTTTTTTCGTTGCAGCCCTGCGCCAGCCCAACTTTTAGGCTGCCATGTTCGCTTCTTCCGTCTCCTCCTCGCAGCACAACCCCCTGCTTCAGCTCATCCGCCAGGGCGAAGGCCAGCAGCTCGATTTCAAGAAAACCATTTCCAGTGCCCAGAAGATCGCCAAATCGCTCGTGGCCTTTGCCAACACCGACGGCGGCCGCCTGCTCATTGGCGTGCGCGACAACGGTACCATCTGCGGCTGCCGGCACGAGGAAGAGCTGCACATGATCGAGGGCGCGGCCCGCTTTTTCTGCCGGCCTGAAGTGCGCTTCTCCTCGCGCATGCACCCAAGCCGCGAGGGCATTGTAACCGAAATCTACATCCCCCGCAGCTCCGAGAAGCCCCACTACGCCCTCAACGAGGACGACCGCTGGCTCGTCTACCAGCGCGTGGCCGACCAGAACCAGCTCGCCTCCAAGACCATGCTCGACATCATGCGCCGCGAGGCCCGCGACCAAGGAGCCGTCATCCACTTTACCCACCTCGAAAAAGCCCTGCTGCACTACCTCGACCAGAACCCGCGCATCACCCTCAAAGAATACATGAAGCTGGTCAACATCTCGAAACGCCGCGCCAGCCGCATCGTCGTCGAGCTGGCCCATGCGGGTATGATCCTGGTCCACACCACCGAAAAGGACGAGTACTTCTCGCTGCGCTCTGCCGCCCTCTACTAGTAGAGGCTCTTCATTACCTCGGCGAGCGTCTGGTTGAGCAGCTCGCGCGAACGGTGCAGCTGCGCCTTCACCGTCCCCAGGGGCAGAGCCAGCTGCTCGGCGATCTCGTCGTAGGACAGCTCCATGAAATAGCGCAGATGCACCAGCTTCTGGTAGCGTTCGGGCAGCTGCTCGATGGCCAGCATCAGGTAGCGGTGCCGCTGCTGCTTCTGCAGTTCCTCATAGGGGATCAGCTCGGGGTCTACCAGCTGCAGGTAAAGCCCGCCCCCTTCGTCCTGGTTGAGCGTTTCATTGATCGAGAGCATCTGCATGCGCCGCTTGCGCAGAAAGTCGATGCAGTTGTTGGTCGCAATGCGAAAGAGCCAGGTCGAAAACGCAAACCTGGGATCGAACTTCGTGATTGAACCGTAGGACTTGACAAAGGTATCCTGGGTCAGGTCCTCGGCATCCTCGGCGTTGCGCACCATGCGGAAAATGAGGTAGTAGACCGACTTGCGGTAGCGTTGGGCCAGCCGGTCGAAAGCCCGATCGTCGCCCGCCTTGGCCCGTTCGATAAGCTTGAGCTCGTCTTCCGACTTTGAATTCAGTTTCTTCATTTCCAGTGTGCCACCCGCAGCCAGCCCGTCGGTACTACAACCGCATGGTAGAGAGCCAGCAGCAGCTCTGCACCTGCTAGCCGAATGAGTCCCCGCCCTTGCGTCAGTAATCCGCCCGCGGGTGCCATCAGCGTATGTTTTCCCTTTAGGTAGCAAACAAATATAAGAATTGAACGCACAGGAAGGTTCATTTGAACCAGAGCCTGCCCCAAGGCCCAAAGCCCCAGGCCCCACACCACAACCTGCGTCAGCCCCAGCGCACCCAGACGCAGCTTCAGACCAGGCGGGTAAGCCCCCGATGCCGACACGTGCCGCCGCTTCTGCCGCCACCACGCCCGCCAGCCCGCCGGTGGCTCGCTCCACACCCAGCTCAAAGGCTCGAGCAGCACCGCCACCCGCGTGCCCGCCGGTGCCCAGGCCACCAGCAGGTCGTCATCGCCCGAGAGCCGGCCAGCGTGCCGGTCAAAGCCCCCCTGAGCCTCGAACCAGCTCCGCCGGTAGGCCAGGTTGCGGCCCACTCCCATCCACGCCCGCCCCCGCAGCGCGTCCCCCAGATACAGAAAGGCCGCATGGAAGGTCTCGTAAGCGATGAGCGCATCCAGCATCCGCCGCCCCGTGGGCCGGTAGGGCGAATAGCCCAGCACCAGATCGGCCCCGCCCGCAAACGCGCCCGCCACCGCCCGTAGCCAGCCCGTCTGCGGGCGGCAGTCGGCATCCGTCAGGGCCAGATTGTCGGTCGGTGCGGCGGCAATGGCTTGGCTGAGCGCATGCTTTTTGGGTGCAATCCGCCTGTTTTTTTTTGTTTTGTAAATATTTTTTCTGTATTTTTTTACTAAGCAAAATAAAAAAAATCGGCCTGTTTCCCTTGGATGTGCGTCGGGGGAAGCGTTGGCCGCTATCGGCGACGGGGCTTCATTTTCCGGGATCGAGACGACCCGCAGGCGCGGGTCCTCGGCCTGAAAACGGCGCAGCAGGGCGGCCGTGCCGTCGGTCGAGCGGTCGTCGGCCACGACAACTGCTCGGGGAGCCAGGTCCTGGGCCTGGAGAGCCGCCCACCACGCGGGTAAATGGCTTTCCTCGTTGCGGGCCGCCGTAACGACCGTCAGGGGCGGCAGCGGGGCTTCAGGAGGCCGGTTGGGGGGGCGCATGCGCCAGCCGCGGGCCGTGGGCCGCAGCAGCAGCAGGTGCAACAGGGCCGCCACCACACACAGGCCCGTCAGGCTCATTCGTGAGGGTTGTTCGACGCCCCGAAGGTCAGGCCCACCGTAAAGATGATGTTCGAGAAGGTGCGCCGGTTCTGGGTTTGCACCGGCACGAGGGCACGGGGATCGTTGGTGCGGTAGGGCTGCTGGGTCAGGGCATAGAGGGTGTAGGTATCGGTCTGAATCTGGTGGGCGTAGGCCACATCGAGGTAAAAACCCTTGGTGCGGTAGCCCACGCCGAAGGTGGCGGTATAGCGGTCGGCGTTGTAGCTGCTTGTTCCGCCCGTGCGCGGGTCGGCGGCGCGGGCGAAGTTGTCGGCCGGCGTGCCCGACCAGTAGCCGAAGCCTGCCCGCAGGTAGTAATCGTCGAGGCGCAGCTCGCCACCGGCGCGGGCCTCGTAGCCGAGCTGGAACTCGTTGCGGATGCGCCGGTTGAGGCTGTTAAAGGTACTCTGGGAGTTGCCGGCGCGGGCGCGGAACTCGGCCAGGCTGTAGTCGACCAGACCTACATCTGCACTGATGAGGCCCTGCTTGCCCAGGATGAGGGCCGCGCCTGCCCGCAGGCGGTACGGCGTGATCAGGGCGTAGTCGTAGGTGTTTTCCAACGTTTCCAGCTCGTCGAAGCGGTTGGGTACGTGGTCTTCGACGCGCATGGCCGCGCTGTAGCGGTCGGTCATCCAGATGTAGGTAGGCGTCTCGAAGGCCAGCCCTATGCGCAGCGCGTCGCTCGGCTGCACGATGGCCCCTAGTTTGAAATTGACCCCCGTACCCGAGGTTACGACGTTCTCGCGGAAATCGATCTGCCGGCTGGCGATGGTGTCGCGCGAATTGACGACGTAGAGGCGGTTGACATCCGTTTCGCGGATCAGATTTTCGAGCCGCCAGTTGACATCCAGAATGCCCAGTGTCGCCCCCAGGTAGACCCGTTCATCGATGTTGAAACCGAGGCTGAAATCCCATTCGTTGGTGCGCCCGCGCTCGAAACGTTCGACCGCCTGGTTGATCTGGCCGTAGTTGTAGGCCCCGAAGTAGTCGAAATCCGAACCGGCGATGTTGTCGATGAGGCGCACGTCGTAGGTCTGGCCGTCGCGTTCGATGACGGCATAGCCCGTCTGGAAGGCCAGGGCTTCGAGCTGGTTGGCATCGATCTGGCCGCGGGGCACGCGCTCGAGGTCGCGGCGGTCGATGCCCGAGGCCCGCTCGGCCAGGTAGTTGGTTACCGAGCTGGCGGGGTTGAAGCCTTCGACTTCGAGGCGGCGGCGGTGCTGCTGCAGCTGGTTGAGGCCAAAACCGAAATTGATCGACTGCAGGCCCTTGCCCTGGTAGGTGGGGAAATGAAGCACAAGCCCCAGACCGGCGATGCTCAGGTTCGAGGTCAGCGAAGCCTGTTCCTCGCCCAGGAAGCTGGCCCGCGTACCGAAAAGCTGCAGGGCCGGCGTGAAATTGAACTCACCCCCCCGATAGAGGCCCAGACCGGCGGGATTGAGGGTCAGTGCGGCCACATCGCCCCCTACGGCACTGAAGGCCCCCCCCATGCCGATGGAGCGGGCCGTGCCCGTGGCTCCGTGCTCGGAAAAACGACGGGCATCGTCGATCGTCTGGGCCAGCAGGCCTGCGGGTGCCAGGGCGGCCAACAGGCCCAGAAGCAGGTAGCATCGTTTCATGGCATGCGATTTTAGTTCAGGGGCAAAGGTAAGCAGCAGTCCGCAAGCCTCGGAACCGATGCACAGGAGGCCTGTGGCAGCACGCTGGCAGAAACCAGACCAACAAACCTCGATGCATCATCGGCCCGCCTGCGCAGAGCCTGAAACAGTTTTTTTGAAAAAAAATATTTTTTGAGCAGAAACCGCTCGTGCCGTTCTGCAGCAGCTTTCCGCTGTACCGGCCGATTCGCTTGCCGAAGGATCGAATCTCCTGCCCTCCCATGAGCCTCCAAACTGCCTATCTTTGCCACACTGAGATTTACCGGTACCATGAAGTACATGCTCGTCCTCTGGCTGCTGCTTGCAGCAGCCCCGCGCCTGCTGGCGCAGAACGCCCAGCTCGATTTTGACCTCGTCAACAAAACGGGCTACGACATCGAAGGCGTCTACCTTGCGCCCAGCGCGTCGACCGACTGGGGCGACGATGTGCTCGAGGGAACCGTCCTGAAAAACAACGCCACCCTCCACCTCGAGTTTCACCCCAAGGCCACTGCCAAACTCTGGGACCTGAGCGTCGGCTGGGTCGGCTATTCCACCGAAGAGGACGTAGTCTGGGAAAAACTCGACCTGACGAGGATCGAGCGGCTGACTCTCCACTACGACCCCAAGACCAACAAGACCTGGGCAAAGGTCGAGTAAGGAGGCGGCTTCAGAGCAGACTTTCGACGTACTGCAGGGCCTGCACCTCGTCGAAATAGCCGTTGGCAGGATCGGCAGGATTGACTGCCATGCGCAAGGTTCCGTCTTTGATCTCCATATTTTTGGCCGCACTGTTGTCCACGCAGGCAATGTGCAGCTTTTTGATGGCCGCCTGCACCGTTTGAACGGTGAAATCGTCCTGGCGCGAGAAGTAAATCATGAGGCCCGTCAGGCGCTTGAGGGCACCCGTTTCGAAGCGTTCGAGCAGTTCCTCGTCCAGGTGCTGCAAGCCTGCCTCGTCGATTTCGATGGGCATTCGCTCGGCGTGGAAATACGAGCCAATCTGCTGGCTGGCCGCTGGAGCTTTTTCATGGATCAGCTCGTGGATGAATTTTTTTTCGCGAAGTCCCATGATTGGGGTCGGTAAAAGAGTGATTTAGAGATCAATCGGGTGGATGGACAAGTCGAGAGCTTGGAAAGTCAAAGCCGGCAGTAAGCAATGAAATCGGTAACGGGAGCGGCGCAGCCCAGGGCCACCAGACGGGCCGCGATCTGTCCGCGGTGGTAGGTCGAGTGGTTGAGCACGTGCTGCAGGATGTCGCCCAGCGGGGTCGTCCAGGGGTTCCCGTGCAGGTCGCGGTAGGCGATGAGTCGGTCGAGGTCGTCGGCCTCGAGGCGGGCCAGCCACGCAGCCCGCAGTTCAGCCTCGCGGGGAGCCAGTTCGGCCCAGGGCAGCACCTGCCAGGCATCGGTGGGGGCCGCTCCGCCGGCGACACGGGCCAGCCAGATGGCATGCGCCTGAAGCAGGTGCGAGAGCAGGCGGGCGGTGTGCTCGTCGGCTGTGCAGGCATCCTGGGCGGCAGCAAAGATTCGGTCGTTGGCCCAGCCCTCGTAGGCCAGCAGTCGGCGCAGGTGATCGGTGCGGGTCATGATACCGGGCCTGGGGGCTAGTCGTCCTGGTATTCGCGGTGCCGTTGGCGGGCGTGCTCCACGGCTTCGTCCATCGTGGCAAAAAAACGTACCTCGTAGCCCAAGTGGTCGTGCTGGTCGTGGCCAAGGGTTTCGTTGAGTTCCTCCAGGTTCATTTTCTGGAGGAAAGTATCGGGGGGACGGATGGCCGCCAGCCGCAGGCCCGAAGCGAAAAGCTCGGGATGCAACTTTTCCTGCTCCCATTCGTTGGAACGCGGGTCGATGAAGGTCTGGTGTTGGGCGTCGATGAGCATGATGTGGCAGCGTTGCTCGACGAGCACTTCCAAAGCCCGCAGTAGCACGTACTGGTATTCGTCGGGGGTCAGCGCACCATGCCAGGTAACCCAGATGGCCGACAGCTCGGGCACGTACTCGAGCGAGGCCGCATCGCGATCGCCGCGGTAGTTGCGTCGGAAGATCAATAGGCGCTGCATGAGCTGCTTTGAGGTAAATATACGCAGAAACAGCCCCAGGGTTGAGATTGAGCGGCAGGGCGTATCTTTGTTCTGATGGCTCCTTTTTCAGCCGAAACGAGCGGTCCCGCTCCCGAGGGCAGTCTGGCCCAACGCTGGCTCGAAATCGACACCTTCATGATGGACATGGACGGGGTGCTGACCAACAGCTACGTCCTGTGCTACGAGTCGGGCGAGGTGGTGCGGGGCCTGCACAGCAAGGACGGTTTTGCCCTGCAGCTGGCGTCCCGACTGGGTTACCGGCTCTGCGTGCTCTCGGGAGGGCATGCCCCGGCGATGGAAGCACGTTTTCGCCGCCTGGGCATCGGCGAAGTGCTCATGAACGTGCCCTACAAGCTCGAAGCCTATACGGCCTACCGCGAACGCCATGGCCTGCAGAACGCCCAGATTCTCTACATCGGCGACGATGTGCCCGACTACGAGGTCATGCAGCAGGCGGGGCTGGCCGTAGCCCCTGCCGATGCCGCCCCCGACATCCTGCAGCTGGCCGATTTCATCACGCAGCACGGGGGCGGGCGGGGCTGTGTCCGCGAGGTCATCGAGCGCACCCTCAAGCTGCAGCAGCGCTGGTATTCGCCCGAGGCTCTGCGCTGGTAGCCGGCTCAGGAGGCCTGCAAGCTCTGTTTGCACATCAAAAAAAAGCGGGGCCTTGGGTGGCCCCGCTGACTGGATGCTGGAAAGTCCAAGCAGTTTTTTTTATTGCGTCTTTTTGATCTGCTCGAGGATGCTCTGGATGTTGGGTTCGAGGATGATCTCGGTGCGGCGGTTGCGGGCGCGGCCATCGGCCGACTCGTTGCCGGCAATGGGGAAGTACTCGCCGCGGCCGCTGGCAATGAGGCGTTTGGTATCGACTTTGCCGTCTTCGACCAGAATTTTGGTTACGGTGGTGGCCCGTAGTACGCTCAGTTCCCAGTTGTCGGCGGGGTGGGTGCCGCTCGATTTGAGGGGGACGTTGTCGGTGTGGCCTTCGATGATGATGCCCACATCGAGGTTGGTGTTGAGTACCTGCGAGAGCTTGATGAGGGCGTTTTTACCGTCTTTGTTGACGCTGAACTTGCCCGATTCGAAGAGCAGCTTGTCGGACATCGAGACGTAGATGCGGCCGTCTTTTTCGTAGACGCTGATGCCCATTTTTTCGAACTCTTTGAGGGCGGCGGTCAGGCGGTCGCGCAGGGCTTCGAGCAGGCGGTCGCGCTCGCTGAGCAGGCGTTTGACTTCCTCGAGGCGTTTTTCGCGCTCCTCAAGCTCGGCCCGCAGGCGGTTGAGCTGGTCGATCTTGTCCTGGATGTCCTTCGAGCTTTGGGACTTCATCTGGTCGTATTCGGCTTTGAGGTTGGCCATGCGGCGGTCTTTGTCCTGGAGCTGCCGCTGCAGGTCGCGTACGAGGGTACCCAGACGGGTGGTGTCGTTTTTGAGGTCGTCGACCTGCTTGCGCAGGTCTTTGACTTCGCGGCCCAGACTGGCGTTGCTTTCGCGGCACGAGGCCAGGTCGCGCCGCAGCTTGTCGTTGTCGGCGAGGGCTTGGTCGTACTTTTTCTTCGAGACGCAGCTCGAGAGCAGCAGCACGGCCAGGGCCAGGGTGGATAGGAGCTTCATAGCGACTTGGGTTAGGGGTGAATGCAGATTCAGGCCAGGCCCGCCGGCCCGCTGAAGCCCATGGGCGGCAGAGGGCCATCGCCATCTTTGATGTCGATGGGGCCGTAGTGGGTTTCGAACTTGTGCAGGTTGTCCTGCAGGGCATAGAGCAGCCGCTTGGTGTGCATCGGCGTCATGATGATGCGCGAGCGCACCTTGGCCTTGGGCAGGCCGGGCAGAATGCGGATGAAATCGAGTACGAACTCGGCGTTCGAATGCGAGATAATGACCAGATTGGAGTACGAACCCTCGGCGACTTCCTCGCTCAGTTCGATATTCAGCTGGTGGTCTTGGTTTTCTTCGGTCATAATCTTAGATGGAGCGTTCAGGTCAGGAATCGAGTTTGTAGTTTGGCGGGGCAGGGTATCAGACCCCTAAAAGCAGCCGCACGGGGTCTTCGAGGTAGTCCTTGACCCGCACTAGAAAGCTGACGCTTTCCTTGCCGTCGATCACGCGGTGGTCGTAGGACAAAGCCAGGTACATCATGGGCCGGACAACTACCTGGCCGTTGACGACCATGGGCCGCTCCTGGATTTTGTGCATGCCCAGAATCGCGCTCTGGGGCGGATTGAGGATGGGGGTGCTCATGAGCGAGCCAAATACTCCGCCGTTGGTGATGGTGAAGGTTCCACCCGTCATTTCGTCGATGCTCAGGCGGCCCTGGCGGGCGCGGCCGGCCAGCTCGGCGATCTGGCTTTCGATCTGGGCCAGGCTCAGGCTTTCGGCGTTGCGCACCACGGGTACCATCAGGCCGCGGTCGGTGCTCACGGCGATGCCCATGTCCACGTAGTCGTGGAAGACCAGGTCCTCGCCGTCGATGAAGGCGTTAACCTGCGGAAACTCGCGCAGGGCCTCGCAGCAGGCCTTCGAGAAGAAGGACATGAAGCCCAGACCGATATCGTATTTTTCTTTGAACGTATCCTTGTATTTCTTGCGCAGATCGAGAATGGCACCCATGTCCACCTCGTTGAAGGTGGTGAGCATGGCCGTCTCGTTTTTGACGGCCACGAGGCGTGCGGCCAGCGTGCGGCGCAGTTTTGACATTTTTTCGCGCCGTTCGCCCCGCGAGAAGGCCGAGGAAGCTTGAGCAGGGGCTGGCGCAGCGGACGGACGGGGGGCGGGCACGCTGGCAGGCGGTGCGCTGGGGGCTGGGGCGGATGCCTGCTGCAGGTGCTGCACGACGTCGGCTTTGGTGATGCGGCCATCGCGGCCGGTGCCCGCCACGTTGGTCAGGCCCGTTTCATGCATCAGTTTTTGGGCCGCGGGCGAGGGTAGGCCTGTGGCGTAGCTGGGTGGTGCTGCAGGCGGGGGCGTTGCTGCTGCAGGCGGGGGCGTTGCTGCTGCAGGCGGTGTTGCTGCTGCAGGCGGTGTTGCTGCCGCGGGCGGGGGCGTTGCTGCTGCAGGGGCCGCCGGTGCAGCGGTGCCGGTTGCAGTACTGTCGATCGTGGCAATAACCGTGTCGATAGGCACAACCTCGCCGGCCTGGCGCAGGATTTTGACCTGACCGGCGGCCTCAGAATAGAGGTCGAGCGAGGCTTTGTCCGAAAGGATTTCGGCCAGTCGGGTGTCGCGTTCTACGTACTGACCGTCTTCGACGAACCAGCTGCCGATTTCGACTTCGACGACCGATTCGCCCGGGCTGGGGGCTTTCACTTCAAGTGCCATACCTTCTGTGCTCTGTCCCGCTGGGGCGGGGGGAATTAAGGTTGGCCAAAAATAGGAAAAAACCCGCGCACCGGGAGGCAAATACCGACTAGGGCAGCGACTGTTTGAGTTCGAGGTAGCGGTTTTCGAAGGTGCCGCCTCCCTGACAGCCGCGCCGGTCGGCTTCGTTGGTGATGTTCTGGACGCGGTTGTCGGGGGCAGGGTGGGTGCTGAGCCAGGCGGGGCCGCCGCCGCCCTGTCCCGAGTCGAGGAGCTTCTGGAAAAAGCCGGCCGTGCCTTTGGGGTCGTATTCGGTGGTGCAGAGGTAGGCTACCGAGGCCAGGTCGGCTTCGGTTTCATTGGCGCGGCTGTAAGAAAGCAGGGCCAGGTTGGTGGCGATGTTGGCCAGGGTGCCCGGGCTGCCGCCCAGCAGGATTTCGAGCAGCACCTGCACGCCGTAGACGCGCGTGAGCATTTCGGTCGAATGGCGCAGGTCGGCGTGGGCGATCTCGTGGCCCATGACCCCAGCCAGTTCCGATTCACGATCCAGAAACTTGATCAGCCCCGTATAGACGTAGATGTAGCCGCCCGGGGCGCAGAAGGCATTGAGCGTGTTGTCGTCGCGGATGATCTTGAGCTGCCAGGCAAAGCGGTCGCGGTAGCGCAGCTGGCCCGAACTGAGCAGCTGGTCGGTGATGCGCTGCAGGTGCTGGTAGGCGGCGGCAAACTGGCCCGGATCGAGGATCGGGTATTGCTGCGGGTTGGCGGCAATCTCCTGGTCGAGCTGCTGGCCCAGCTTGATATCGTCTTCGATGGAGAAAAGGTTGAGGCCCGTTTTGCCCGGTTTGTCCTCGTCTTTTTTGCAGGCCGAAAACAGACCCACCGAAATCAGCACTACCGCCCCCAGCACGATGCTCAGGGCCTGAAACCGAAAGGATGTACGCATGATCAAAATAGCTTCTACGAAGATAAACCAAAAATCGAGCCTGTACACGTACCGACAAGCTCCGACCGATTACACCCAGCAAGATACCGTTTGTCGGCTTCAGGTTGCAATTGGTTAATATTGGAATTATATTGCATAGAATTTTTACGCTAAAAAGAAACTCGTTCCCCACATCTATGAAGTGGAATAGTTACATTAAATTATTTGGAATTGCATTGCTCTTGACGGTCCTTGGCATCCCCCTGCGGGGACAGGTGGACAAGGACTACGCGCCCGATTTTCGCTCGACTCCCAATCCGGCCAACGGCGATGTTGCATTGGAATGGGATGCGGATCCGACAGTCATCGAATGGCAACTCTTTGTTCGGCAATACGGCAACATCAACCTGAACGTGTTGGGCACGGCCCCTCCAGCCCTGCTGAATGTTAATGTTACGGGGACGGCCATCGGGGTGCATTATGAATTCCAGCTGCGCAAAATTTTCACCAACGCGCTCTCGCCCCCCAACCAGACTGGCATTGCCCACCTCTCGACGGGCACCCAGCTGCCGTTCAACGATCAGCGGGGCGTTATCCTGCTCGTTACCGAAAACCAGTCGGTAGCCAACCTGACGGCCAAGGTCAACCGGCTGATCGAGGATCTGATCGGCGACGGCTGGTGTGTGCAGGTCATTACCTGCGACCGCACCGAGCCGGTAACGGCCGTCAAAGCTCGTATTGTGGCGGCCTACAACGCCGATCCCACCCGGGTGCGGGCCGTTTTCCTGCTGGGCCGCGTGCCCGTGCCTTATTCGGGCGACATCAACCCCGATGCCCACACCGACCATAAGGGAGCCTGGCCCGCCGACGGCTACTATGGCGACATGGACGGCACCTGGACCGATGCCACCGTCAACAACACCAGTGCCGCCGATGCCCGCAACCACAACGTGCCCGGCGATGGCAAGTTCGACCAGAGCGAGTTTCCGTCGGATATCGAACTGTGGGTGGGGCGCGTCGATTTCGCCAACATGGCTACCTTCCCCGAGTCCGAGGAGCAGCTTCTGGAGCGTTACCTCGACAAGAACCACGCGTTCCGCCACCGTCAGGTTACACTGCAGCGGCGGGCCTTGCTGCGCAACAACTTCAACTTGACCAACGAATATCCTGGACGCAACGCCTGGGCGACGTTCCAGTCGCTGGTGGGGGGAACGAACATCACGACGGTGCCTTCGGGCCAGTATTTCCCGACTCTGACAGCGCAGGATTACCTGCTGGCCTACGGGGCGGGTGCCGGCAGCCATACGAGTGCCGCATCGGTGGGCAACACGGCCGACTTCCGCGACAACACCATCCGTGTGGCCTACCAGATGCTTTTTGGCAGCTATTTCGGCGACTGGGACCGCCCGAACAACTTCCTGCGGGCCTCGATCGCTGGACCGGGCAACGCCATTGCCTCGATGTGGGCGGGCCGCCCCAACTACCACATCCACATGATGGGCATGGGTGAACCCATCGGGGCGGGCATCCGCATGACGATGAACAACCGCAACCCCAACATCTTCCTCTGGGCGGGGGTTTCGCCGGGCGGAGTGCATACGGCTCTGATGGGCGATCCCTCGCTGCGGCTCCATCCGGTCATTCCGCCCAGCAACCTGACGGCCCAGCTCGTCAACAGCGATTCGGAAGTCAAACTCGACTGGGACGCATCGACGGACAACAACCTGCAGGGCTATCACGTCTACCGCATCGATCCGGCTACCAACTGCGCTGTCCGCCTGACTGCCAGCCTGATCACGGGGCCGCTCACCTTCACGGACAACAACCCTGTCTACAACGCCAACAACACGTACATGGTGCGGGTGGTCAAGCGGGAATTCAGCACCACGGGCGACTACTTCAACGGCAGCCAGGGCATTTTCGTAACGATTTTCGTGCCGCAGCCAATCTGTGCGGTGCTCAACCCGACCGTTACGAATGTGCAGTGCAACGGCGGCAACACGGGGGCCATCAGCCTCAACCCCACGGGCGGCAACCCGCCCTTCAACTTCAACTGGACTCGTAACGCTATCCCCTTCTCGACCAACCAGAACCTGACGAATCTGGCTATTGGTACCTACGCCGTTACGGTTACCGATGCGGCCAGCTGCGTTTCGACGGCAACCTTCCAGGTTACCGAGCCCTCGGCCATCAGTATCACCCTCGATGCGACCCTGACCCGGAACGTAACCTGCGGCGGTATGACCAACCCCGACGGGCGGCTCTACATCGACGTATCGGGCGGTACGCAGCGCAGCCCCGCGCCCTTCTACACCTACGCCTGGACGCGCAACGCGCAGGCTTTCCCTGCCACGCAGGAAGACCTCTTCAACATCGAAGGCGGTACCTACAGCGTCACGGTAACCGATGCCAACGGCTGTACGGCCACCTTCACCCACACGATCGATGAACCCGACCCCTTCGAGGTCGACCCCGTAACCATTACGCCGGTGAGCTGTCGCGGTGGCAGCGACGGTTCCATTACCCTCAATCCGCGCGGCGGTACGGGGCCTTACACCTTCGAATGGCGGCAGGGCCCGACCGTCGTAGGCACGGCCCAGAACCTGACGGGGGTTCCGGCGGGCACCTATACGTTTGTGATCATCGACAGCCGCAACTGTGCGGCCCAGCTGCCCAACCTGACCATTACCGAACCGGCTACCGCCCTGACCGTAACGGTCGATAATTCGACGAACGAGACCTGCCCGGGTGCCAACAACGGGGCCATTAACATCACCGCCGCTGGCGGTACCGGCCCTTACTCCTACAGCTGGACCAAAGACGGCAACCCTGCCGGTACCACCGAAGACCTGACCAATGTGGGCGCAGGAGCTTATGCCGTCACGGTAACCGATGCCAACAACTGTACCGCCACCGCCACCCGAACCCTGACCGCCGGCGCGGGCGGTCCCACCGTTACGCTGGCCTCGCATACGGACGAGAGCTGCGCCGGTGCCAACAACGGCACTCTGAACATCACGGTAACGGGTGGCACGGCCCCCTATACCTACAGCTGGCGCAAGGACGGTAACCCCTTCCCGCCAACGACGCAGAATCTGACGGGTCTGGGTAACGGCCTCTACGCCGTTACCGTTACCGACGCCAACGGCTGTACGGGCATGCTCATGCACAACATCGGCATCGGCGCGGGCGGCCCAACGGTTACCGTGGCTTCGTTTACGGATGAAACCTGTCCCAACGCCAGCAACGGTACGATCAACCTGACCGTAACGGGCGGCGCATCCCCCTATACTTACAGCTGGACGCGCAACGCCACACCCTTCCCGCCGACGACGCAGAACCTGACGGGCCTTTCGGGCGGCACCTATGCCGTAACCGTTACCGATGCCAACGGCTGTACGGGTACGGCCTCGCGGGTGATCGCCACCGGTGCGGGCGGCCCCACCGTAACGATCGCTTCGACCCAGAACCCGACCTGCGTCGCTTCGACCGACGGCCAGATTTTCATCGATGTTACGGGAACCGGTCCCTTTGCCTTTAACTGGACGCGAAATGGAAATCCATTTTCGACCCAGGAAGACCTGGCTGCTGTAGGCGGCGGCACCTACGCCGTTACGGTAACCGATGCCAACGGCTGCACGGCTACGGCCACCCAGACCCTGACCCCGGGTTCGGGCGGGCCGACCGTTACCGTGGCTTCGTTTACCAACGAAAGCTGCCCCAATGCCAACAACGGTACGATCAACTTGACCGTAACGGGTACGGGGCCGTTCACCTTTGCCTGGACGCGTAACAGCAACCCCATTGCGCCCATCACCCAGAACCTTACGGGCCTGGCAGGAGGCACCTACGCCGTAACCGTTACCGATGCGGGTGGCTGCACCGCCACTGCCACCCAGAACCTGACCACCGGTACCGGC
>CALDDN010000044.1 GCA_937936615.1 uncultured Bacteroidia bacterium
ACGGCACCCAACGGCACACCCGACCGCCTCGATTTCCAGTACAGTACGAACGCTACGTCGCTGACGACGGGAACGTGGACCGATTTCAATGCCCTGGATTTTGAAAGCCCGAACACCGGTCCGCTGACCAACGTAGCGATCAACCCGCCTGCGACGCAGAACATTGCCGCGACGATTACGGGCCTGAACATTGCCCCAGGGGCCGAGTTCTGGATTCGCTGGACGGATTTTGACATTACAGGTGCCGATGACGGTCTGGCGGTCGATAATTTCCGGATGACCGTCAATACCATCGCTCAGCCGACAGCCATCACCACCAGCACGCCGCTGTGTGCAGGCACGAACGTAACGCTGACGGCCACCCCCAACCCGCCGGCCAACATCAACTACCGTTGGTTCGACGTGGCGACGGGCGGTACGGCCCTGGCTACAGGCCAGACCTACACGGTTACGGCTCCGGCAGCCGGTACCTACACCTACTACGTGGAAGCCTTCAACACGGTAACCAACTGCGTGAGCCGCCTGCCGCGTCGACCGGTTACCTTCACGGTTAACACCCTGCCGACCGTTACGGCCAATGCGGTTTCGCCCATCTGCATCCATGCAACCTCGCAGCTGACGGCCACGGGCGGTGTGGCTTACCAGTGGACGCCGACGCTGGGCCTGAACAATCCGGCCCTCGCCAACCCCGTATTTACACCTACGGCAGCAGGCACGTTTAACTTCACCGTGCGGGCAACCGATGCCAACGGCTGTACGAACACGGCTACGACCAGCGTGCTGGTCAATCCGCGACCGGTGGTCAATGCCACGGCCAATCCGCCGACCATCTGCTTCGGCTTCACGTCGAACCTGCAGGCCACGGGTGGAACGAGCTATCTCTGGACACCGGCGGCCAACCTGAGCAGCGCGACAGTCGCCAACCCGGTCTACACGCATCCGAGCACGATGGCAGGCAACTTCGCCTTCACCGTAACGGCGACCGATGCCAACGGCTGCACCAACTCGGCTACCACAACGGTAACGGTGCGTCCGCTGACGCCCATCAACGCCACCGGTGCGACCGTCTGCCAGGGCTTCACGACGACCCTCAACGCAACGGGCCACGTTTCGTACGTCTGGACGCCCGGTACGTATTTGAACAATGCGACGCTGCAAAATCCGACCTTCAATGCCCTGGATGCGGGTACCTTCACCTACACCGTGACGGGTACTGATGCCAACGGCTGCACCAACAGCACCACAACCACGGTAACGGTCAATCCACGCCCGACGATCACGGCGCAGGCCACCTCGCCGATCTGCATCCACACGACTTCGCAGTTGCAGGCGACGGGTGGCGTGGCCTACCAATGGACACCGACCGGCGGCACCTTGAACAACGCCAACCTCGCCAATCCGGTGTTTACGCCGACGGCGGTCGGCACGCAGGGTGCGACCGTAACGGTAACCGATGGCCTGGGCTGTACGAACTCGGCCAGCGTTACGATTCTGGTACTTGACCGTCCGACGGTAAATATCGCCGCGGCTCGGACAACCATCTGCTTTACTGAAAGCCTCGGCCTGACGGCTTCGGGTGCCGATTTTTACCAGTGGTCGCCTGTAGTGAATCTGAGTTCGAGTACGATTGCCAATCCGGTGTTTACGCCGCCGGCGGCGGGTGGTTATACTTTGAATGTACTGGGAACCACCGTTAACGGGTGTACGAACACGGCCAGCATCACGGTAACGGTCAATCCGCAGCCGCCGGTAACGGTGGTGGCGACTCCGGCGACGATCTGCCGCAACCAGACCAGCCAGCTGACGGCCAACGGTGCGGCGACCTACCTCTGGCAGCCGGGTAACCTGGCGGGTGCGCTGCAGGCGGTATCGCCCGTTTCGACGACGACCTACACCGTGCGCGGCACCGACAACAACGGCTGCACCAACAGCGCAACCGTTACCGTAACCGTGAACCAGCTGCCGGTAGTCAACGCCACAGCTAATCCCGCGGCGATCTGTCAGGGGGGCAGCACGACCCTCGGCGCAGGCGGTGCACTGACCTACACCTGGAATCCGGGCAATTTGATTGGGGTACAGAATCCGGTGGTATCGCCCGTTTCGACGACGACCTACACCGTAACGGGTACCGACGGCAACGGCTGCACGAATACCGCCACGGTAACGGTAACGGTCAATCCACTGCCGGTAGCACCGGTCTTGCCGCCGGTAACGATCTGCACGGGTACCTCGGCCACGCTCAGCAATCCGGTTACGGGCCTGACGAGCCGCTGGTATGCCCAGCCCACGGGCGGCACGGCTCTGGGTACGGGGCCCAGCTTCACGACGCCGGTACTCATTCCGGCGGGCACGTATACCTATTATCTGGAAGTTCAGGACGGTAACGGCTGCGTGAGTGCTCTCCGCCGTCCGGTCGAGGTGATCGTGGTTGATCCGATCGCGCCGCTTTCGCCGATTGTCGGAGCAACGGAGGTCTGTTCGGGAACCATCAACAACCTGGTGGTAACCAACATTCCGAACGTAAGCTTCAACTGGACGGGCCTGCCCATCGGTGCATTTGTCGAGAGCGGTCAGGGCACGCACCAGCTGGTGGTGAACTGGGGCATTGCCCGCGCGGGCCAGTACACGATCACGGTTACACCGGTCTATCCGTGTGGGCCGGGAGCGAGCCAGTCGGTGGTGATCACGGTTCGCGAGGTTCCGCAGCGACCCGACAACATTTTTGGCCAGCAGCAGGTGTGCGTCGGTACGACGGCCACGTACACGGTATCGACCCGTCCCGATGAGACTTACGCTTGGTCGCTCAGCCCCGCCGGCCCCAACAACCTGACGGCGGTGGGCAGCATGGCAACCGTTACGTGGCTCACGCCGGGCAACTACACCCTGTTGGCGCGGGCCTCGAACGTGTGTGGCACGAGCAACGCGACCTCGATTCTGGTTACGGTAACGGCACCGGTGATACCCAATGCGGGTCCGGCGGTTACGACCTGCAACAGCTTGGCGATTCTGAATGCGGGCAACCCTGCGCCGGGTACGGGCACGTGGAAATTCCTCAGCGGGCCGGTCAATGCCTCGGTAACGACGAGCGGCACGCGGGGCCTGGTATCGGGCCTGACGGTCGATGGCGTATATGAATTTGGGTGGGAGGTGAAGAATGGCGGCTGCCCGCCGCAGATGGCGACGGTTCAGGTTACGCGCCTGAGTGCGCCGCCGCAGCCGGTGCTGACCACGCAGCAGGTTTTTGTCTGCGAGCAGTCGGTGGCCCAGTTTGGCTTCCAGGTACCGGCGGTGGGTACGGGCGTGTGGTCGTTCATCAGCGGGCCGGCCCAAGCCTCGATCGACCAGAACGGTTTCGTGACGGGTGCCACGCAGGCAGGTACTTATCGCTTCCGCTACACGGTAAGCACGCCCTGCGGCAGCAGCTTTGCGGAGGCGGAACTGATTCGCGAGAACCGTCCGGCCAAGCCGTTTGCGGGTGCCGATCAGTTTGTATGCGAGAATCCCTTCGCGCTGGTCTTCGGCAGCCCGATTCCGCCGGGCTTCATCGGCGAGTGGGTCTTTGTCAACGGGCCGGTTCAGGCGAAGGTAACGACCTTCGGTCGGTATGGATCGATTGTGAACATGCACGCGCCGGGCATTTACAGCTTTGCGTGGACGATCCGCAGCGAGCTGGGCATCTGCGAGCCGCAAAGCGACATTGTTCGTATCACGCGCTCGCACGAGCCGACGACGGCCAACGTAACGGGCCCGACGGCGATTTGCGGCACCGTGGCTACGCTTGTGGGCAACATTCCGGTGCACGGCAATGCGTCGTGGAGCTTCATTTCGGGGCCGACGACACCGGTGCTCAATCCGCAGAGCGAGACGCTGACGATATCGGGCATGGTGGTACCGGGCAAGTACACCTTCCGCTGGACGATCGCCAATCCGCCCTGTGTACCTGAGGCCTACGACCACACGATCGACGTGGCCCCGGGCCTCAATCCGGGCACGCTGACGGGTGCGACGACCGTCTGCGCGGGCGACAACCAGGGCTTTGTAACGCTGAGCGGCTACACGGGCGAACTGACGCGGTGGGAAATTGCCGACAATCCGGCCTTTGCCAACCCGACAATTCCGATCAACACCACGCCGACGCAGGGCTACACGAACCTGACGCAGACGACGTGGTTCCGTGCTCGGATCGAGCAGGGCGTGTGTCCGCCGCAGTACAGCAATCCGGTGGCGGTAACGGTGTTGCCTTCGAACATCAGCGTGAACCTGGGCCCCGACCGGACGGTCTGCACGACGACGGCCCTGCTGCAGGCGACGACCAGCCCGTCGAATCTGCCGGTAACGTGGACGCTGGTATCGCAGCCGACGGGCGGCAATGCGGTGCTGACGGCTTCGGGCAACACGGCAGGCCTGAGCAACCTGGCCTCGGGAACGACGATCGTTCGGGCGGATGTGGACAACGGCTGTGGCACGGCCTCGGATGTGATTTTCATCACGTCGGTGGGCGATCTGCAGGGCGGGGTAGTGAGCAGCTCGCGGACGGTGTGTGCAGGCAGCAACAGCGGCCTGCTGAGCCTGACCGGTTCCAACGGGCCGATCCTGCGCTGGGAACGCTCGACGGATGACTGGCAGACGGTTCAGCCGATTGCCAACACGACGGCCCAGCTGGGCTACACGAACCTGACGCAGAGCACGCGCTTCCGCGTGGTGGTGGGTGGAGCGTCCTGCCCGACGGTTCAGTCGACGGAGGTGCTCATCACGGTGGCGCAGCCGCTGACGGCCAATGCCGGCCCCGACCAGACGGTCTGTGGCAGCAGCTTCACGCTGGCGGGCAACGTCGTACCCAACGCCACGCTGAGCTGGGCGCAGGTTTCGGGGCCGGCGTCGCTGACCTTCACGACGAGTGGCAACCTCTTGATTGCGAACAATGTAACGGTTCCGGGCACCTACACCTTCCAGTACCGCGTCTCGAACGGGGGCTGCCCCGATGCCATCGACTTCGTGGATGTAACAGTGGGTGAGGGCACGGCCGCCGGTACGGTGATTGGCAGCACGACGGTGTGTGCCGGTTCGGGCACGGGCAGCGTGCAGCTGGTCAACTTTACGGGCAGCATCGTCCGGTGGGAGACCTCGACGGACAACTGGGTAACGATCACGCCGCACAACATCACGGTTCCGGTCTTCAATTACTTCACGCTGACGCAGACGACTCAGTTCCGGGCGGTGGTGGCGGTGCCGGGCTGCCCGCCGCAGCCGACGGTACACGCGACGGTGCTGGTGGTGCCGCCGCCGAGCGCGGCTCAGGCACCGGCGGTGATCAACACGTGCCGGAGCCAGCTGTTCCTGCAGGGGGTTTCACCGGCGGTGGGTACGCCACAGTGGCGGTTTGTCTTCGGGCCGGCTACGCCGACGGTAACGGCCTCGGGATCGACAGCCCTTGTGACGGGCCTGACGGCTGCAGGCACCTACCTGTTTGAATACCGCGTGGAGAACGCGCCCTGTGCCCCTGCCATTACCTATACGCAGGTGGTTGTGGGCACGACGATCAATGCGCCGGCGAGCCTGCAGGTGCAGCAGGTAACGCCAACGAGCGCGACGGTGGCGTGGTCGGCGGTTCCGGCTGCGGCGGGTTACATCGTCGAATGGAGCGATGTTTCGACGTCCTTCAGCGTGTGGACGCCGCAGGCGGTGTGTGCGCCGCAGACCAGTGCGACGCTTACGGGTCTGGTACCTGGCCGCGGCTACCGCGTGCGGGTTCGCAGCAATTGCTCGGGCTGCACGACGGGCCAGCCGGGGGATGTGATCTCGGTGCCGGGCATGGCGGTGAACTTTGTAACGCCGGCCTCGCGTGAGGCTCTGGCGGCGGCGAGGGCCGAGGGGTCGGTGGTGGTCTACCCGAACCCGAACCGCGGAACCTTCAGCGTTCGCCTTGACCTGCCGAATGAAATGGAGGTGGAGCTCAAGCTGCTGGATGCGTCGGGTCGTCGGGTGTGGAGCGGTCGCTCGGAGCTTGTGGCGGGCGAGCACGTGCTGCCGGTCGAACTGATCGAATCGGCGGCAGGCCTGTATCTGCTGGAGATTCGGCGCGGCAGTGCCCGTGAGGTGGTTAAGGTGATCGTGGAATAATTCGCGCCCGCTCGCTGAAACTGAAAAGCAAGCCGCCGGTTTTTCCGGCGGCTTTTTTTATTGGGAACCGCTGCGGTTGCTGGTTGGAAAGTCTGATTCGTCCTCAGTCGCTCATTTCGACGCGCCGGCCCGTTTAATTAAAAGGGTCTGATCGATTCTTATTTGATCCTAAAAAGTCCTCGTCTTCAGGCAAACCGAATGCTCTCCTAAGTCTGATTGATTCTTATTTGATCCTAAAAAACCAGCGGTTGGCCTGCAGCTAGTGGACCAGCTTCCGCAGCGGGTTTCAGACAGCTGCAGTTGAGGTTTGACCTGCAGCCGATATGGCGTACAGCTTACTCGATTATTCGATTATTGTTTTATTTGATCTTTGACAGCCCGCCGCGCCCGCAGCACCAGATAGAGGTACGCTAGTCCGCCTGAGAGGCTCACGACCAGTAGTTGGGGCGTGTGAATGAGCAGTGCCAGGGCGTTGCCTGATGCCTGAGGCAGCCCGAACATCACGAAGGTGTAAGTAATGGCCCAATGAAACGAACCGATACCCCCCGGGCTTGGCACGGCCATGCCGATGCCGCCCATTGCCATGATGACAAAGGCTAAATAGAGGCTCTGGCCTGCCGTGGCGGGCAAGGCCTGCATCGCCAGCCACGAGGAGAGGGTATAGCCCGCCCAGATGCCAAGAGTCAGCAGCCCGAAGCGCAGGGGCTGGCGCAGCCGGAACACACCCGTGGCCGAACGCAGTAGATCGCTGCCTGCTGCCAGCAGGCGTACCGCCCACGGGTGATTGGCCCACCGACGCCGCGTGAGTACCAGCCCACCTGCTGCTAGGATTCCTGCTGCCACCAGGGCCAGGAGCCAGGGCGTGGCCGCTCTCGGCTCCGATTCTGCAAAGAGCGGTGCCAGCACCGCTACCAGCCGCTCGAATTCCAGCAGAAAAACCAGCCCGACCAAGGCCAGCAGTACCAGCACATCGATGATCCGTTCCGTTACAACCGTGCCGCCCGACACCAGCAGGGGGACGCGGTCGGAACGCAGCAGGATGGTGCAGCGGCTTACCTCACCGAGGCGGGGCACGGCGTAGTTGACCATGTAGCCGAAAAGAACCGCCGCAAAGGCGTTCGAGGTTGCGACCCGTTGCCCGCTCGCTTCGAGCAGCAGGTTCCAACGCCAGCCCCGCAGCCAGTGGCTGTAGAGGTTGACGGCCAGTGAGGCACTCAGCCACAGGGGATCGACCCCGCCGATGAGGCTCTGCAGCTCGCTCCAGCTTACGTTTTGGAAGGCCAGAGCCAGCAGCGCGACTCCCAGACTCAGGCCCAGTACATAGCGCAGGATGGCAACCAGGCGGGTGTTCACGGCAGACGGTTGCTCGCGTCGGGAAAGATGATGCGTGGTTGGTGAGCACGTGCCTCCTCGGGGGTCATGAGGGCGTAGCTCAGCACAAGCACCACGTCGCCCAGGATGGCGAGGCGGGCTGCCGGCCCGTTGAGGCCCACGATGCCGCTGCCCCGTTCTCCTTCGATGACGTAAGTTTCGAAACGGATGCCGTTGTTCAGATTGAGCACCTGTACTTTTTCGTTAGGGATCAGCCCTGCCGCCTCGATCAGCAGGCCATCGAGCGTGATGCTGCCCACATAGTCGATCTCCAGCTGGGTGATGCAGACGCGGTGGATTTTAGCACGCAGGACTTCGATGAGCATAGGGCAAAGGTAAGGATTTCAGAGGGGCCGTTTTTCGTAGACGAAAAACGTGAGCTGGTAATCGGCCTGGGCACCGAGTATCTGCACGAGCTGCCGCCCGTCGGGCAGGCGGCCCAGCAAGGCGGCCCGCAGCCCAGGCATCCAGCGCAGGCTGCGGTCGGGGCTTAAGCGCAGGCCAAAGCTTCCCAGCTGGTCGTTGGGTGCGGGCAGCAGGCCCGTCTCGTCGGCCTCGTAGAAAATGACCTCCAGGTCGAGGGGCTGGCTCACGGGTGCGGCAAACAGGGCCACGTGCAGGGGCAGCCGCTGGCCTGTGCTCAGCGTCCAGCCTCCTGTTTCGGGCAGGGTATGCTGGCACGTATCTGGGCCTTCGTTCCAGCTTACAGCGCAGCGCAGAGTCTGGCGAGGCCCGTTAGCCCGAAAGCATTCAATCAAGCTCAGGTTAAGTTCCAGGACTGGCGCGTCGACCGACGCGTTGCTGCTCGTAGACATAGGCAGATGGGGCGCAGGGGGCTGCGTTTGGTCGGCAATTCTACGCAATTTGGCCGACATCCGGCGTGCTTCGGTGACGAGCGGTCTGCTTTGGCAGACCTATTGCGGCTGTTGCCTAGGGTCGCAGGTTTATGGGGGCTGCTGCAGGCTCAGAACTGCAGGCTCAGGCCGGCGGTGGGCATGAAAGGCAGCTGGTTGACGCGCTCGAAGCGGATGCGGTCGAAGTAGAAGATATTGGGCCGGTTGTAGAGGTTGATGGCGTTGACGTTGAATTCCAGAATCGTCTGTTCGAGCAGGCGGAAGCGGTACTTGATCGAGGCATCGAGGCGGTGAAAGGCAGGCAAGCGGCCCCCGTTGTAGTCGCTGCTCAGCAGCAGGGCCAGTTGCCCTTCCAGCAAGCTGAGGTCGGTCTGGCTGCCCTGTCCCCGAAAAATGAGCTTTTCGAAAAAGCCCTGCGTCTGTGTAAAGGGGAAGCCTGAACCGAAGGTCCAGCGCGTCGAAACTTCCCAGCGGGCCTCCAGACGTTTGCCGTCGCTGCGCCGCTTGAGCTCGCCCCCGCGGTACGAGCCTACGAAGTTGACCGTATGCCGCCGGTCGAATACCGGCTGGTAGATCAGCCGGCCATCGTCGCGGTTCGAGTACATGAAGCTGTAGGTCGCATAGAGGTAGAGCTTCTCGCGCTGGTACTTGAGGGTCAGGTCGGCCCCGTAGGCACGGCCCCGCTCCAGCACAAAGGTCGGATCTTCGGGGAAGATCCGTTCACGGTTAATGTTTGTCAGTTGGGTAAAGCGTTTATACCATGTTTCGATGGTCGTTTCGAGGAACGGCAGCAGCTCGAACTGAATGCCCCCCAGCGCGTGCCAGGCCGCCTGCAGGTTGTGTCCCAGCACGGGATTGGGCAGGTCGTCGGGAGCGGTCAGAAAGCCCTGGAAAAGCTGCACCACGTCCCGGTCCGAGTTCGAGGAAATCAGGTTCTGGGTATACCAGCCCAAAGCCCCCTGCAGGCTGAAACCCTTGAAATTGAGCTTGCCCCGCAGGCGCGGTTCCAGGGCAATATGGCCCTGGTCGTTGTAGTAGTGCAGCCGCACACTGGGTTCGATGACGGCACGGTCGAAGGGCTTGCTGCCCTCGGTTTGGCCGCCGGTCTGGATGAGGTACTTATACTTGGCGTAGCCCGCCATTTCGGTGTTGAAATTTTCCTGCTGCGTGATGATTCCCAGCCCATTGGTGAATTCCAGATCGGTACGGAAGCCCAGGAGCTGCACGCCGTAATCGAGCTGGTTGATCGAGTTGAAGATGTAGGCGAAGTTGATGCGGCTGTTGAAGCCCCCCACCAGGCTGCTGCGGGGGAAGGCTTCATCGGCGGCCGTCTGCTTGTTGCGGTAGTTGGTAACAGCCAGGTTACCCGAGATGATGAGCTGGCTCTCGGGCGGCAGGAAAATGAAGTTGGTGCCGTAGCCCGTCGAACGCCAGCTGTAGTCGGAGGGGAAGCCGTACGAAACCTCGTCGCGCTGGTGGAAGCCAAAGAAGCTGATCTGGTTGGCCCCGCTGCCCAGCGTCAGCTTGCCGTAAAGGTCGCGGAAGCGAAAGGGCAGGCCCGCCGAGTCGGGGATGCCCCCGTAGAGCTGGCCCGGACGGCTCATCTGGTCGAGGTAGCATTCGCGGGCCGAGACCAGAAAGCTGCCGATCCCCTGCTCCCTGTCTTTGCGTTTCCATATCGGCCCTTCGAGCAGCAGCCCGCTGGCCAGCGTGTTGCCGAAAACCTTGCCCTCGTACCGCTGGAAGTTACCGTTGCGCGTGCGGATGTCCATCACCGACGAAACGCGCCCCCCGTATTCGCCGCCAAAACCCGCCGAATAGACATCGACCGTACGCAGGATATCGGTATCGAACACACTGAAAAGACCGATCGTATGGAAGGGATTATAAATAATGGCCCCATCGAGCAGAGTCAGGTTCTGGATGGGCGTTCCGCCCCGCACGAACAGCTGCCCCCCTTGGTCGCCGGTGAAGACCACCCCGGGCAGCACCTGCAGGTACTGGGCCAGGTCGGGCGTACCGAGCGAGGGCAGGAGTTTGATCTCGGCCGTGGTAATGGGTTGCACGGCCACATCGACGGTCTTGCGGTCGATTTCCCCCATCCGCTTGCCGATCACTTCGATAGTTTCCATTTGCCTGGCCGATTCGCGCAGGCGCAGGCTCAGGGTCAGCGTCTGGCCCGGGGCCAGCGTTACCGACTGCCGCAGCGTATCGTAGCCGATGTAGCTGATCAGCAGCACGTGGGTACCCGCCGGCACGCGCGGGATGCTGAAAACCCCTTCGGTATTGGTAAAAGCCCCCCGGCCCAGGGCCGGAATCGAAACCCGGGCATCGACCAGGGGTTCGCCCTCGGGGTCGCGCACCAAGCCCCGCAGTGTACCCGTCTCTTGGGCCAGCAGTGCATGGGGCAGCAGGCCCCCAACAACCAACAGCAGACGCAGCAGAGCAGTAAAGACCAACGGGCGCATAGGTACGGGATCAACGATTGCGGGGCAAAGGTAAGCAGAAAGCCCCACGCCTGTCCTCAGTCAAAAAGGCGGCCCTGTTCGGGTGGCGGTTCCACGGGCGCGATCAGATGGGGTCCCTCGATGCCAGCGCGGTTGACGGCCGTCGAGACGCGGCGCAGCTCCAGCCAGTCGGGCGGGCAGGGGCGCAGCAGGGCCAGTGCCTCTTCCAGCGAGCCGCGCAGCCATATGCGTTCCGCACCCTGCTCCACCAGGGCTGCCATGCGGTCGTGCAGCGGTGCGATGGCCGCATTGGCCGCTACTGTAACAACGGCGAAACTTTCGATCACCGATCCGCCTGGGCGGCTCCACCGCTCCCAGAGGCCCGCCAATGCAAAGGGCTGTCCATCGGGCCGCTGCATGAACCAGGGCTGGGCATAGGGGCCGGTGGTCTGCCATTCGTAGAGGCCGTCGGCAGGGATCAGGCAGCGGCGCAGGCGCACAGCCTCCCGGAAGGCCGGTTTTTCGCACAGCGTTTCGGCTCGGGCATTGACGCAGCGCAGGCCGATTCGTTCATCCGCCGCCCAGGGCGGGATCAGCCCCCAGCGCATCGCCACAAACTGATCGGGGCGGTCGCTCGGTATCACCCAAGCCCGTTCGGTAGGGGCAATGTTGTAGCGGGGCGGCCCCGCTGGCGGGGCCAGCTTCACGCCAAAGCGGCGGCACAGTTCCTGGCTGGGTGTACGGAGGGTAAATCGACCACACATCGGCTGGACGAGGCAGATACCCGCCACTCCAGGTTTGAAGTTAGCCAACTATTCAACTCGGTTTCATAAACGCCCATTTCCTCAAAAAGCGGAATCGTTATCAAGCTGGCCTTTGACTGTGCCAGGCAGTGGGGTACTTCAGGCCCTCGGCGTGCCAGGTGTGCAGGTAGTAGCGGAAAGCGTCGAGCAGGTGGCCGCGCAGGCGGTTGCTTTTGTCGAGGCTGCCATCGGGCAGCACGCCCACGTTTTCGAGGTCGTCGATCAGGTACCGGCAGCGCGGGTGAATGGCCAGATCGGGGTGGCGGTGAAAGATTGCGTTGACCAGTGCACGGCTGTTTCGGTGGCTGGGGTTGCTGCGGGGGGCCTCCAGAGCCGCACGGGGCAGGCCCAGTTCCTGAAGCAGCAGCTGGAAATAGCCTGCACTGCCCGCCGTCAGCCCCGTACGGGCGTGTCCCGAGGCGTCGCCCGTCAGGCGGATGAGCCAGTGAGGCGGGTAGTGGCGACGGATTTCCCGCGTCAGGGCAAAGAGATCGGAATCGAGCAGCCGGAATTCGCGCAAAACAGCGATGCGGCAGGGCGTGTGCTGGGCCGCCAGGCACGTCATGGGCGATACGTTGAAATCGAAAGCGAGGTAGAGTGGTTCGGTGGCTACTTCGGCCACCTCGCGCACGTGCCGCCCGCGGTCGAATGCCCAGGCAAAGCGGTCGGCACCCGCTTCGACGAATTCGCCATAAATCTCCTGACGGGCTGTCGCCTCGTCGAGGCTGGCCTCGTAGAGGCGGATTTCCGCGGGGTCGAGGTAGGGGTTGTCGTAGCTGGTGCGCCGGAAGAGCTTCCAGAGCAGGCCCTGGGGTTCACGCTCGCCATAGGTGCGGGCCTCCTCGGCCAGTTCGTAGAACAGGTTTTTGCCTTTGGGCGTACCTGCTATCAGGGCCGGGCTGCCGTAGTCCAGGAGCATGGGCCGGATGGCGTTGTGCCACAGGTAAGTATCGCGCAGGATGATGCCCGCCTCGTTGAGAAAAACAAACTGGTAGGCGAAGCCCTCGATGCTGGCAGGCCGGTCGGCACTGCGGAAATCGATCCAGGCATCGGCGACGCGCAGGCTGTGCAGGGCCGCCCGCCAGTCCCAGAGGTCCTTGTCGAGATTGCGCAGCGCGGGCAGGAAGTAGTTGCGGTAGTAGAGGGCGATGTTGGTGTAGGTGGTATCGACCCACAAGGCCCGTTCGAACTGGGCGGCCAGCCCCTGGCGAATGAGGTAGAGTGCAGCCCCGCGGGTCATGCCGTAGCGGCGGCCCTTGGGCACGACCTTGAAGCGGGCGGGGTGGTCGAAGATTTCGGCCTGGCTGGCGAAAAAATCGGGGAAATCGGGCGGCAGGGTGGGGG
>CALDDN010000045.1 GCA_937936615.1 uncultured Bacteroidia bacterium
AGCTCGAGCTGCCAGCTGTTGGCACCCGCCGCTGCGGTCAGCTGCTCGCGGTAGACGACCCGACCGGCCAGGTCGAGCAAAACGAGGTCGAAGGTCGCTTCGGCATCGGCTGTCAGCTCTAGCGTCAGCGGGCCGCGGGTCGGATTGGGGTAGATGCGCAGACCGGTTGGGGCGGCCTCGTCCATGCCCGCCCGCAGGGCCGACGTGCGCAGGGGCCGCGTTACCCACGGGGTAAAACCCTCCTCGCAGAGGGCACGCACCCGCACCACGTAATCGGTATTGGGCTGGAGACCGGATTTGGTGTCGCTCAAATTTTCGCCCGCCTGAACCGTTCGCGTATCGCACTCGGCACCGAAGGTAGTCGCACGCCAGCAGATTTCATAGCGCTGGGCACCGGCCACGGGCAGCCACTCGACGCGGGCAGCTGTCGCAAAGGGCACCACCCGGGTGATCGTGGGCGGGCTGCAGGGGCGCAGCGTGGCCACCAGCAGCGGATCGCCTGCTGTCGTAAAGCCAAAGCCGCAGGCACTCGTTACCCGAACCTCGTAGATGGTACCGGGCAGCAGGTCGGTCAGCGTCAGGCTGGTACCGCTGGTCAGCCGCTCGCTGTAGTCCAGCCCTGAACCGACGGGCCGCCACTCGACGCGGTAAGTGGTGGCGTTGGGGGCGGGCTGCCAGCGCAGGTTTACGCGCGTGCTGGTGCTCGAGAGAGCCTCCAGCCCGGCTGGCGGATCGCAGCTGGGAAAGCTGTTGAAGCGCAGCACGCCCACAAACTCGGAGCGGCCGCCGGCAATGCAGTAGGTGCGCACCCGCACCTCGAAGCGCTGGTCGCGTTCCAGATTGGTGATGCGAAAATCGGCGGCAAATACCTGGGCACTGACCCAGAGGCGATCGGTAGCCCGCTTGAACTGCACCTCGTAGTAGGCGGCACCGCCCACCGGTGTCCAGCGGATGTAAGCTTCGTCCGCCGTCAGGCTGACGAGTTCCAGGTTGGTGATTTCGGGGCAGGGTGGCGGGTCGAAGGGCAGCGTCTCGAACTGCGTCTCCTGCGAAGGCAGGGTCAGCACGTTGTCGGCACAGCGCGTGCGGATGCGCACCGTGTAGACGGTTTCACGCTTGAGGCCCGTCAGCAGCAGGGTGGTGTCGCGCACGGGGATTGCAATCCAGGGCAGGCTCTCGTCGTCGGCCTCGCGGTATTCGACCACGTAATTCTGTACGCAGCCGTCGTAGGGGGTCCAGCTCAGCAGGGCCGTTGTCGTGGTGGTTTTCAGCACATCGACAAAGCCCGGGGCCAGGCACTCGATGGGCTGGCTGCGGAAGGGCACGGTATCGCTCCATTCCGAAGCGAAATTGTCAAGGCAAAGCGTGCGCACGCGGTATTCATATTCGGTGCAGGGCTCCAGCGGGGGCAGGAAGGCTTCCGAGCCGCGCACTTCCTGGGTCATCCACTGCAGATCGCCCCGGCGACGGACGCTGAATTCGTAGGCGCGGCCTTGCGGGACGGCGTACCACTTGGCCCGCAAGTCGCCCGGATCGTCGAGGAAGAGCGTGTCGAGGCGCGGCGTGGGGCAGCATTCTCCCGTAATGTTGAGGTCAACGGTCGTGCTGTAGTTGCAGCCGCGGTTGGTGCCCGCGTAGGTCAGGCGCAGCAGGCCCGATGCCAGACCGGTGCGGTTGAGGTAGAGCGTGTCGCCCACGACGCCCGGGCCACTGAAGGTACCGCCCAGCGGCTCGGCCCGCAGCAGCACGGGGCGCGGATCGGTGGAACAGTATTCATTTTTGAGGCCCAGGAAGCGCGGTGGCTGGGTCAGGCCCACGAAGGTCGAGCGCGTGATGACGTACTGGCAGCCGGCCGAGTCGCCGATGTAGGTAATCTGGGCATGGCCTACGCCCACCCGTTCGGGGAAGAACTGGTCGCCAATGATGCCCTTGCCAAAGAAGCTGCCCCCGATCGGATGACCTACCAGCGGGTAGCTGTTGAGGTCGGTGGCGCAGTATTCGTTACGCAGGTTCTCGATGCGGGCGGGCACCGTGCCGATGATCTCGATGGTATCGCGCAGGTGGTAACGGCAGCCGCCGTCGTTACCGAAATATTCGATCACAATCGGGCCCAGGTAACCCACGTCTGAAGGCGTGAAAAGGTTGCCCGATACGCCCGGCCCTTGCAGGGTGCCGCCCGGCGGCAGGGCCACGATGGGCACCGGTGTGGTATTGGTCGCGCAGTAGGCCGGGTCAAAATTGGTCAGGAAGGTGGTGGGCGGCGCAAAGACGATGACGTTGCGCGACACCGAATAAGGGCAGGTGGCCGAATCGCCGCGGTAGGTAACGAAGTAGACTCCCGGGCCGTCAGCCGGTCGGAAAGTGGTTGTCGGGATGTCGTTGACGAAGAAAGTCCCGCCGACGGGACGGGCTTCGAGCACAAAAGCATCGTCGGTCGCACAGTAGACCGTTTCCAGGTTGCGGAAGGTGGGCAGAACGGGCCGTACATCGACCTGCTGGGTGGCCGTATAGAAACAGCCCGCCGAATCTGCCGTATAGGTTACGGGGAAACTGGCGTTCAGTTCAAAGGGCCGGAAGGTATTGCCCGTGATGCCGAAGTCGGCATCGAAGAAGCCCCCCGTCGGGAAGCCGCGCAAAGGATAGTCGTTGGGGTCGGAGGTGCAGTAGCGCGAAGCCAGCCCCTCGATGCGGGCCGGTTTGACGGGTGTTACGCGGATGTCGATCGTGCCGATGTACGAGCAGCCACTTGTATCGCCCGTGTAGGTGATGCGGTGCACGCCCAGCCCCGCCAGGCTCGGCACAAACAGGTAGTTGGTGCCATCGAAAATGACCCCTTGGCCGGCACTGCTAAAGGTGCCGCCGCCGGGCCGCGCCCGCAGCACAACGGGATTGACAGCCGAAATGCAAATGTTGGTGGGTATGTCTATAAATTGAGGCTCGACCGAAACCCGTACTTCAATGATTTGGGAAACAAAATAGGGACAGCCCTCGAAGCTGCCGTAGTACGAAACGCGGTGCAGGCCCACCCCGAAACCGGCCGGGTCGAGCAGGTTGCCCGAAATGCCCCGACCGCGGAACTGCCCGCCGGGCGGACTGGGATTGAGGACAAAAACCTGCTGGTTGCCCGTGCAATAAAGCGACTGCAGGTTGCCGATGCGGGCATCCGAGGGGCCAACAAGGGTGGTTTGGACGGTGGCGCGGAAGCGGCAGTTGCCCGAGTCGCCCTCGTAGACGAGGGTATGCAGGCCGTTGCCGGCGGCCTTGGGATCGAAGATGTTGTTGCTCACACCCGGGCCGCTGAAAAAGCCACGGGGCGGGCTGCCCGCCAGCTCGATGGGTGAAGCCGTGTTGACGCACTGGAATTCGGGCAGGCGTGTCGTGATCTGGGCTGGGGCAAATTCGATGACTTCGATCACGATGCGGGCCGTGTCCTCGCAGCCCGTTTCGGGGCGCAGCAGCAGGGCCAGGATTTCGTTGCGCCCGATGGGGGCCAGGGCCGGCACAAAGGTGCTGCCCTGCAGACCTGTCGTGCCCTCGTAGCCCAGCAGTTCGACGGCCTCGTCGGCATCGAAGTTCAGGGCATAGGCGTTGACATCGGTCGCACAGTAAACGGTATCGAGGCCCACGAACCGGGGATTGATCGAGCGCAGGCAGTCGTTGATGAGCGTAACTTCGACCGTGTCGGTGCAGCCCGTCAAATCCTGGACAAAAACGGTATAGGTATCGGGTTCCAGATCAAAAAACAGGTTGTCGAACTGATAGGTAATGCCGTCGAGGCTGTAGCGGTAGTTGGGCCGTCCCCCCACGACATTGACGATCTGAATGCGGCCGTCGTCGCCGACGATACCCGGATTTCTGACCTGTACCTCGATGGTATCGAAATCGCAGGGGCGGGGGCTGAAGTTGCAGAGGCGGGCGGCAAAGGCATCGGGCTCGCTGGTGAGGGTGCTCAGGGGGTTGCTGGCACCGAAGTTGACGGCATTGGTAAAGAGACCGACCGCATAGCCAATGCCGTCGCGGTTGACGGCCACGCCCGAGCAGCTGTCGGCCAGGGCGGCACCGGCCGAAATGGCCCAGAAGGGATCGCCTGCCGGATCGATTTTGGCGATGAAGGCATCGGTTTCGCCGCTGTGGGGCAGGATGGTGGCTCCGAAGGCCGCCGGTCCGCGGTAGGAACCGCCCAGGTAGAAGAAGCCGCGTCCATCGGTGGCGATGGAGGCCGACACGTCGTCGGAGGTGCCGCCAAAGCTGCGCAGCCAGTCAGGGGAGCCATCGGAAGCCAGGCGCAGGGCGAAAACGTCCAGACCGCCGGCCGAAGTGAGGTTACGGCTCGCGGGGAAGGTGGCCGTGCCCGTATAACTGCCCGTAACGACGAGGCTGTCGCCGCGGTCCACAATGAGGTCGTAGGCGGCATCGTCGCCCGTGCCGCCGCCTTGAGCCAGCCACTCGACCTCGCCATCGCTGGCGCGGCGGCGGATGATGAAGGCATCGCGCCCGCCCGCCGAGGTAAGGGTGCGCCCGCCGAAGTCGGCTACGTTCGTAAACTCACCCACGACATAGGCGTTGCCCAGGGTGTCGGCGGCAATGCCCCAGCCTTCGTCGTCGCCATCGACGCTGCCACTGCTGCGTGCCCAGACGATGTCGCCAAAGGCGTTGTAACGGGCCGAAAAGGCGTCGCGCCGGCCAAAGGCGCGGAGTATGATCTCGGTGCCGGTAAAGCCACAGCTATCGACAAATGAACCGGTGAGCAGGATGAAGCCCTGCCGGTCGACGGCGATGCCGTTACTCCGGTCGTTGAGGGGGCCACCGGCCCGCTTGGCCCAGACGAAACGTCCGCGATTGTTGATTTTGGCAATAAAAATATCTTCCTGACCCAGACTGAAGAGGGTATAGGTACCGAAGGTAGCCCGTCCGCTGAAAGTACCGGTAACAAAGGTGCTGCCGCTGGCATCGACAGCAATGGAGCGGCCCTCGTCGCGCCCGATCCCGCCGAGCTGCAGGGCCCACTCAACACTGCCATCGGGCCGGTACTTGACGACGTAGGCGTCGGTCTCGCCGCGGGCGGTAAAAGTGGTGCTGCCGAAACTGGCAGACCGAGCGAAGCGACCCGTAACGTAGAGGTTGCCCTGGGGGTCGGCGGCGGCATCGTGGGCGGCATCGGTGGCGGGCCCGCCGCTGCGCCTGGCCCAGTCGAAGTCGCAGGCAGGCTGGGCCAGCACCCGCGAAACAGGCAGCAGCCCCCCCATAAGCATCAAGCAGGTCAGCCAGCCGGCCAAGCGTATACGAATCTCGTGCATAGTCGAGTTGGAACGCGTTAGATTTTAGCGATATTTTACGTAAAGTTAGCGAAAAAACAGCTGTCGAACGGCTGCAAGGCCCACCGACGCCGGATTCGGGCCGTGAAGGTTTGGCCTTTCGGCCACAGCCTGCGATATTTGACCTCACTATGTGTGGAATCATTGGCTACATTGGTCATCAGCAGGCCTATCCGATTCTGATCAATGGACTCAAACGCCTCGAGTACCGCGGGTATGATTCGGCGGGCATCGCCCTGCTCAACGGCGAGATCAAAGTCTTCAAAAAACAGGGGCGCGTCCGCGATCTGGAAGCCTTTGTAGCCCCCAGCCTGCCACTGGAAGCCTCCATCGGCATCGGCCACACGCGCTGGGCCACCCACGGCGAACCCAACGACGTGAACGCCCACCCCCACATGAGCCATACGCTCAACTTCGCCATCATCCATAACGGCATCATCGAAAATTACGATGCCCTTAAAGAAGGCCTCGTCGAGCGGGGGTACAGCTTCGCCAGCGAGACCGATACCGAAGTGCTGGTGCATCTGATCGAGGAAATCTACCGCGTGTCCGATGTCTCGGCCGAGGATGCCGTGCGGCTGGCCCTGCAGAAGGTACAGGGGGCCTTTGGCATTCTGGTGCTCTGCAAGAGCGAACCCAACGTGCTGATTGCCGCCCGCCGCTCCAGTCCCATAGTCATCGGCCTGGGCGATGGCGAATTTTTCGTCGCTTCGGATGCCACCCCCATCATCCAGTACACTAAAAACGTCATTTACCTGGACGACAACGAGGTAGCCGTGCTGCGGGCCGACGACCTGTCCATCAAATCGATTCGTAACATCCCGCGCATTCCCCAGGTGCAGACCCTCGATCTGGAACTGGAAGCCATCGAAAAAGGGGGCTATCCCCATTTCATGGTCAAAGAAATTTTTGAACAGCCCAAAACCATCCGCGACTGCATGCGCGGCCGCGTCTCGCGGGCCGATGGCGAGGTGCACCTCGGCGGGCTGGTCGATGTCATGCCGCGCATCCTCAAGGCGCGGCGTATCATCATTGTGGGCTGCGGCACGAGCTGGCACGCGGGCCTGCTGGCCGAATACCTGATCGAAGACCTGGCCCGCGTCCCCGTCGAGGTCGAATACGCCTCCGAGTTCCGCTACCGCGACCCCGTGCTCACGGCCGATGACGTGGTCATCGCCATCAGCCAGAGCGGCGAAACGGCTGATACACTGGCCGCCATCCAGCTGGCCAAATCGGCAGGTGCGCTTGTGCTGGGCATCTGTAACGTGGTGGGAGCCAGCATCCCCCGCCTGACCGATGCGGGGGTCTACATCCACGCCGGTCCCGAGATCGGAGTGGCTTCGACCAAGGCCTTTACCTCGCAGGTTACGGCCCTGACGATGTTTGCCCTGATGCTGGCCCGCGCCCGCCGCACCCTGAGCGACGAACGCTACAACGCCTGCCTGCAGGCCCTGCAGCTGCTGCCCGAACAGGTGCGCCTTACCCTCGACAACACGGCCCCCAAGATGCAGCAGATTGCCCCCCGCTTTGCCGACGCCACCAACTTTCTCTACCTGGGCCGGGGCTACAATTTCCCCGTCGCCCTCGAGGGGGCACTCAAACTCAAGGAAATCTCCTACATCCACGCCGAGGGCTATCCCGCCGCCGAAATGAAACACGGCCCCATTGCCCTCATCGACGAAAACATGCCCGTGGTCTTCATTGCAGCCAAAGACCGATTCTACGAAAAAATACTCTCCAATATTCTGGAAGTCAAAGCTCGAAAAGGTGTGGTTATTGCCATCGTAACCGAAGGCGACACCCGCATCGCCGAATTGGCCGACTACGTCATCGCCATCCCCGAAACCGACGAGGTACTCATCCCCATCCTGTCAGTCATTCCCCTGCAGCTGCTTTCGTATTACATTGCCGTGCTTCGCGGCTGCGATGTGGACCAACCACGTAACCTGGCCAAGTCCGTTACCGTAGAATAGTGCAGAGCATTCCGACGTTACGTACTTATCCACGTACTGCCCGGCTTGGCTCATTTGCTTACAATCTTTTATTTGGTACCTTTGCCGGATGCAAGGTCGCGCACTCAGACTTATCCGAAAACTTGAACAAACTTTTTTATTTTCCAACTTATTGCCTTTTATCAAAAGCAATGCAATACCTCGGATCATCCCGATAAAATGACCAAGCTCACTTTAACCGACTGAACGCTGCTCATTCGCTTTTACCCAAGAAATTCTCGCCATGCGTTTACCGATCAAAATTTCTTTACTGCTCCTGCTGGTAGCAGCACTTACCTGGGCCGCTTTCCGAACCGCCCCCGCCTCGAGCGAGGTACCCGCCTCCGCCCATGTCAGCACCGCAGCTTTTGTAGGACCTAAGTGGCAGGAATGGGAGAAAGCCTACGCGGCGGCAGCCAAAAACAACCGCATTGTCCTGGTAGACCTTTACACCGACTGGTGCGGCTGGTGCAAAAAAATGGATAAAGACACCTACGCCGACGCCTCGGTGATCGAAAAAATCAACAAAGACTTCGAGTCCGTCAAGCTCAACCCCGAAAAAGCCCAGACCTACAGCTACGAAGGCAAAAAGATGACAGGGCAGGAGCTGGTGCAACGCCTCAACACCCTGGGCGGCGGCAGCTTCCGAGGCTACCCCACCACTGCCTTCATCATCCCCAACGCCAAGGGCGAGGACACGGTCATCATCGTGTCGGGCTACCTTGGCCCCGATCAGTTCAAGTCGGCCCTCGATCAGGTACTGGCCCACGCCAAAAGTGCCTCCCGCGGCTGATCCTGTCTGTTGGGGGGCGCGTTGTGGAACCTGAAGCCGGGCTGCTAAAGCCTTCCGTCAGACCTGATGAGCCTTCCGGCTGCCGAAATCAAAAGCGAAACCAAAGCAAAAGCCCATCCAGCTGGACGGGCTTTTGTTCTTTTAAGTCAAGTATCGTCTCGCAAAAGAGGGTTCAAGATTCGTAGTGGGCGTTGGCTCGCTCCCAGTTGACGATCTTCCAGAAGTTGGCAATGTACTCGGGGCGGCGATTCTGGTAGCGCAGGTAATAGGCATGTTCCCAGACATCGAGGCCCAGAATGGGCTTGCCGCTGAAATCGATGGTGTCCATCAGGGGATTGTCCTGGTTGGCGGTACTGCCGATGTGCAGCTCGCCATCACGCAGCACGAGCCAAGCCCAACCCGAACCGAACCGACCGGCCGCCGCGCTGGAAAACTCCTCTTTGAAGCGTTCAAAAGAGCCAAAACGTTTTTCGATGGCCTCGGCCAGCTTGCCTACGGGCTTCTCGGTCGATTTGGGCGTGAGCAGTTCCCAGAAGAAGCTGTGATTCCAGTGGCCGCCGCCGTTGTTGCGGATAGGATTGCGCAGGTTGTCGGGCACCGTACTCAGGCCACGCAGCAGCTCATCCAGACTCTTGGACTGCAGATCAGCCCGCTCGGCCAGAGCCGCATTCAGATTGTTGACGTAGGCAGCGTGGTGCTTGCCATGGTGGATTTCCATCGTTTGGGCATCGATAGCCACTTCGAGGGCATCGTGAGCATACGGAAGGGCAGGCAGGGTATGAGCCATGAGTGAATCTGTAGTCTTGGAGTTAGAGGTTCAGGTAAGATGCCCGCTTAACGCCTTTGCATCGCTCAAAGTTCACAATAGGGGTAGAGATCTCTGGCCTGCAGCAGCCCCCAATGAGCCAGAGCCGTTTCCAGATTGCACCGATCCAGTCCGGAACAGCCCCAAAACACGCTACCGGCTCAGCAAGGCCCCAACCTCATTCATCGAAGAATATTTCTTCTTTTTTAAAGAAAATTAAAAAACCTGGAAGCAGCAGGCACCTGACGGAACGGATCTAGTGGTCGGAATCGCGTACCAGGACCTTCCGCAACAGCGACTCGACCTGGAGCACCGCGGCCACTACAAAGGCACTACCCGCCACCACCACCAGCCCATCGGACGGTACCCTGCGGTAAGCCACTACCACAGCCTCCACTACATCATGTACCACCTGGACCGACCGACCGGCAGCCGCCAGCACGGCAGCCACCTCGTCCGCAGGCCGCGCACGCGGCACCCACGCCGCCGTACATACGTAGTGGGCTGACACCGGCAAGAAGGACAGCATGTCATCCAGGGCCTTGTCCTGGTTGACTCCAAAAACCCAGTACTGGCGGTCAGGCGGACAGATCTGGTCGAGCTGGGTCACCAGCGCGGCGATGCCCTCGAGGTTGTGGGCCACATCGAGCACGAGTGATGGCCGTCCGGGCCAGATCTCGAAACGGCCCCGCAAACCCGAGAGCTCCTGTACCCGCGCCAATCCGTTCCGCAGGGCCGCCTGCGAAATAGGCCACGCCTGATCGGGCAGCTGGTTCCAGACCCGTACCGCTTCGAGTACCGTCAACAGATTTTCGCGCTGGTAGCAGCCCAAAAGGCTCAAGGGCAGCAGACCGACCTCGCCAGTTCTGCTTTGAAAAAGGAAATGAACAACCGGCAGTTGGTCAGGGCTTCCGTTTGAAGAATGAGCCACAAACAGGGACTTGAAATCCACGGCTGTAGGTTCGACCGACCAGCGGTCGGAAGCGAAAGTCAGCGGCGCACCCACGCGGGCAGCCGCCTGCACAAAGACGTGGGCGCACTCCTCCTGCCGCTGGCCCACCACCGCCGGCACACCGGGCTTGAAGATGCCGGCTTTCTCGGCAGCGATTTGGGGCAGGGTCGGACCCAGAACGTCCGTGTGGTCGAAGCCAATGCGCGTTACGACGGTCAGGCAGGGGTCGAGGACGTTGGTCGAATCGAGCCGCCCCCCCAGCCCCACTTCGATAACGCTGACCGCGCACTGGCTTTCCTTAAAGTACGAAAAAGCCATGGCCGTGCTCAATTCAAAGAAGCTCGGTTCCAGGTCTTCGATCAGCTCCCGGTGCCGGGCTACGAAATCGACCACCCAGTCCTGCGGCGCAGGCCGGCCATTGAGGCGGAAACGCTCGGTAAAACACGCCAGATGGGGCGAGGTGTAAAGCCCGACACGGGGACAGCCGGCTGCCTGCAGGACTGCACAGAGCATCGAACTGACCGAACCTTTGCCGTTGGTGCCACCTACGTGGATGAAGCACTGGCCTGCCTGCGGGTCGCCCAGGGCGGCACAAAGCCGGCGCGTCGTAGTCAGGTCATAACGGCGCAGAGCCGCGCCTCCCTGCCGCTGGAACACGGGTAGCCGCTCGTAGAGGTAGGTTAGCGTTTGATCGAATTGATCGAAGTTCATGGCCGGTCGAAACGGAACGTCAGCACGAGGGGATGCGCTGCCTCGGCAGCAGGATCGGGCAGGAACTGCCACTTGTAGAGGCAGGTGGCAGCCGCACGGCGCACCGGCACGCGGCGGGCTTTGCGTCCGGGCTTGATTTCGTAGACCTCGTCGACATGGCCATCGGGCTGCACGAGGATGCGGTAGGTCAGCACCTGGCCCTGCAGGCTCGTCCAGGTGGGGCGGGCGTACTGCACGATGGGCCGCTGCACCAGAAACACGCTGTCGGCAAAGGTCTGGGGCTGAAATACAAAGCTGCGGTGGCGGTACCACTTCGTCGATTCAAGGTGCAGGCTGTCGGGGGTAAGCTGCAAAATCTGACCCTCCTCGGCAGTGCGGCGGCGGTAGAGGCGTTCGGCTTCGAGGCTATAGTACCCGGCGCGGTCGAGGGAATCGAGTTCGACGTAGACGCGGGCCAGCCAGCTGCAGACGATTTCGCGCAGCTCGTCGGGCAGGTCGGCCTGCCGGGCCAGACCTTCGAGACGCAGCCAGCGGCGGGTCAGCTCGTCGAAACGCCCCCGGGCGGCGAGTGAGTCGGCCAACTGGCATTCGACCTCAAGGCTGCGGCGCAGCAGGTAGTGGCGCAGGCCCTCGTCCTTGGGACGGTGCAGGCGGTTGGCCGCCTGCTGGAAAGCATCGGCTGCACGGGCCGTGGCCGAGAGTGCGCTATCGGCCCAGCCATGGTTGCGGTAAATGGCCGCTTTATTCAGGGCCTTACGTGCCTGAAGCGTATCGACACCGGCAGCCCGGAGCTCCCATGGCCCCAGGCTCAACAGAGCAAGCAGGACGTATAGCGTTTTCATGTGGGTAAAGGGTTCAAAAGCTGTGCCGTTTCGGCACGGAGCCTTCGGCCACAGCCCCCTATTTTTGCAGGGACGTCCAAGATAAAGCTTGGTTTCATTGAAAAAAAATCATTTTACTAATTCAGACTATCGAAGATCCAAATTAAGAGTCTAGTAAGTAAGCCTTAGTAGAATATTAATCACATCCACCAATCATCGTCCGCCTCGAAAGCGGTTCGCTTTTTGCGCCTGATTCCATGAGCCTGAACCCAGCCATGAACGCCATCCGTGCCATTACCTTGGGCCTGCTGCTGCTCGGCATACAAGTAGGCCCTCTGTCGGCTCAAGGCTGGCAGGTGATTGAAGTAGGAGGCACCGTGCAGTCCGAAGCCCTGAAACGCAGGCTCAAGGCGGGCGACGTACTTCCCCAGCCGACGGGCCTGCACTTCGGCGGTGCCGATGCCTATGTCCTGCTCTATCACCCGCAACGGGGCCGCCGCCTGCTGCCCCCCACTTACCGCCGGCCGGCCCCTGCAGGCCTCGATGGCTGCGCAAAAACAGCCCGCATGGCCGATGCCCAGCGCGGTACCACCTGCCTGCTCGTCGACACGCTGGCGGGCCGCCTGGCAGGCGGTCGGTTTCTGATATTGGGCGAGGTGGCGGCCTTCGATCTGTATTTCGAGCAGCCCCTGCTGCGCAACGCCCTGGCCGAGGCGCGGTTCTGGCTGGTGGTGCCCCGCGGCAGCGACAGCCTCTGGATCGAACTGCCCTTCAACCCCGACCCGCGCGAGCCGGACTACCTCCTGCAGCTGAGCCGCCAGCAGCTCGCCCCTGCAGGTAAAAGCGGCGAAAACGGGCAGCGACGGGGAGGCAGCGCAGCCTTGGTGCTCGAGGATTTCGGGGGCGAACGACACTGGATCGGACTGCTGGAACCGGTCTGGCCCGACGACCCCTCGGCTTTGCGCCAGGGCGTACAGCAGCTCATCGAGCGCGAACGCAAGGCCGGCCGCAAGCCCGCCGACATCCGCCGCAGCGTCGAACGCTGGCTTGCCGCCGAGTATGGCACGCCTCTTGAACAGGACTTGAGACAATGGCTTCAGCATACCTTCGCCCTCTCCTCGGACTGATGCTCGCCGCGTTGGCCCTGCGCACGCTGGCGCACGGGCCGCTGCAGAGCGAGGAATCGCCCCCCCTCTTCCGGGTCGTTTACGTCGAAGGGGTCATCCTCAAATCGAACGGCAACCCCCTGCAGGTGGGCGACCGCATCCGCCGCGACGAACCCCTCAAGTACACCCAGGAAAAAGCCCTGGCGGCCATCTTCCACCCGCGCTACGGGCGGGTGCTGCTGCCCGAAACCGATGCCCTGCGGCGCACCGTAACCGTTACCACGATCACAGGGCCGATCTCGCTGCGCGGCTCGGGCCTGATCGACTCGCTCAATGGACGTCTGGCCCGCAGCCGCTTACTGCTTTTAGGCGAAACGGCCGGCCGGATCGATTTCTATTTTGGCAGCCGCGGCAGCGGCTCCCTCACCCTCGAAGACTTGGATGCCGAACGGCGGGCCCAGCTCGAAGTATCGAAATTCTACCTGCTCTATCAGGTCAAGGGCCAGCAGGTCAAAAAAGAATTGCAGTTCAACGACTTCCTGATGAAGGAAGACTACGACTACCAGCTGCGCATCCAACGCAGCGATTTTCTGACCGATGCGCAGGGGCAGCCTATCGGCCCCGACGAGGTGGAAGGCCTCTACCGGCTCTATCTGGTGCCGCCCAAGCGCGACGAGGAACGCAAAGTCTACTTACGGGGCGACAAGCCTGTGCAACTGGCGGTGCTGGAACCGGTGCTGCTGCCCGACGAAACCCCCCTGCGCGAGGAAGTGGGCGTGGTGCTACGGGCCTTGGCGGCGGCGGGCGTCAGTCCGGCCCAGCAGCGCATCATCGTGCAGCGATGGCTGGCCCGCGAGTTGGCCACACCCCTGCCCGAAAACCTCGATGCCTGGCTGTCGAAAAACTTTGGCTTCGAAGGGCCTTGACTGCGGGATTTTCGGCCCGAAGCTTGCAACTTTAAGCAAAGGTAGAAACCCGAAAATGGATGCCGAAATTCATAAAAACATACTCGATTTCATATTAAAAGTCAAAAAGTAATTGCCTGACATGATGCGCAGCAAAATCACAAGCTGGGGCCTGCTGCTGGCCCTGCTCCTGACGGCAACAGCCGTCTTCGGCCAAGGCCCGGACGAAAAATTCAAAGTAGTCTACGTCCAAGGCAAGGTCCTGCGGGCAAACGGCAACCCGCTGCAGGTGGGCGAGCTGGTATCGCGCAACGAGGCCTTCAAATTCGAGCCGCAATCGCTGGCCGCCATTTTCAACGCCCGCATCGGGCGCATTGTGCTGCCCGAAACGGGCCAGTATGCCGATGCACTGACCGCCAGCGCAGGTACCGGGGTCATCGCCCTGCGCGACGAGGTGGTCGATTCGCTGCGCCCGCGCCTCAACAACGGCCAGTACCTGATTCTGGGCCAGCAGGGGCAGATCGATCTGTACATTCACAACGACATGCTGCGCCAGGCCCAGCTTGAATATGCCAAATTTGCCGTGCGCTACCGCTACCGCGGACAGGAATTTGAAACGCCCCTGCACTTTGGCACCGTCTTCAACGGTGAGCTCGAATCGAACTACCGGCTGACGGTTCCGGCGCAGGGGCTGTTCAAAGACGCGAGCGGCCAGCCGATCTCGACAGCCGACCTCGAGGGCGTGCCCGTACTGGTCATGACACGGGGCAAAGATGCCACTGACCGCGCCAAAGCCGAGGTGCTCTGTTTCTTTACGCCGGTCATTCCCGACGACCCCGAAGGTCTGCGGCAGGAGGTGGGCGTGGTGGTGCGGGCCTTGCAGGCATCGCCCGGCCTGACGGGTGCCCAGCGGCTGGCCATCGTACGCAGCTTCCTGGAAAAGAACTACGCCCGGCCCACCGACGACGAAAGCCTGCGGGCCTGGCTCAAGCAAACCTATCAGCTGGACTGGAACTGATCCGATCAGGGTTTAACACGTCGGCGACGGCGGAACTGTGCACAGGCAGTTTCCGCCGTCTGCCTTTTTAAGCTGTAGAATCCAAGGGAAACCTTGGAAGAGAGCCTCCGGCCGCTAAATTTGCCCTTATGGAGAACAGCTCCCCGCTCGCCGCCTTCCGGGCGACCGAACGTCCCCCTGCCACCCAAACAACTGCTCGAAGGCCGCGCTGGCTGCTGCATGTGCTGCTCTTTGTGCTGACGGTGCTCACGACGATGCTCGCCGGCTCGGAGCTGGTAACGAACAAGCGGTGGATCTGGTGGTTTTACCCGGGGGTTTCGGAAACGCTGCCCGTGTTGAGCGACTTCCTCAAAGGAGCCGCCTATGCCTTTGCTTTTCTGGCCTTCCTGACCTGCCACGAGTTCGGGCACTATTTCACGGCCCGCTACCACGGCGTGCGCAGCTCGCTGCCTTACTACATCCCCGTATTTGTACCTTCGCTCTATATTCCCTTGAACATCGGTACTTTTGGTGCAGTAATCCGGCTGCGGGATATACCCGACTCGAAGCGCAAGTTTTTCGATATCGGGGTGGCGGGGCCGCTGGCCGGATTCGTGGTATCGGTGGTGCTGCTGGTCTGGGGTTTTCTGACGCTGCCCCCCCTCGATTACCTCTATCAGATGAACCCCAACTACCTGGCCGATTTTGGGGGCATACCCAGCGAAGTCCAGCTCCTGGAACGTTACGCACAGACCATTCCGCTCATGCGCATCGGCGATACGCTGCTCTTTACGTGGCTGGGCGACTGGCTGGCCGACCCCGCTCGGATGCCCAACCGCTTCGATCTGATCCACTATCCCCTGCTGTTTGTGGGTTACCTGACCCTCTTTTTTACGGCTCTCAACCTGCTGCCCATCGGCCAGCTCGATGGCGGCCACGTTACCTACGGACTGTTTGGTGCACGAGTGGCGGGGGCTATCTCGCGTCTGGCGGTGCTGGTACTCGTGGTCTACGGCGGCATTGGCCTGGTGCGTTACAACGATTACCATACCGACTGGCTCTACGTGGGCATCGCCTACCTGACCTTCCTCATTTACGTAGGCTGGAAGGTGCTGGGCGAGTTCAACGTCGTTGCCCTGATACTGCTCATTAGCGGCACCATCCTGCTGCAGCAAGGACTGCAAAACCTGTTTCCAGACCTGCAGCCCAGCCTGCTGTGGCTGTTTTACAGCCTTTTAGCCGTACAGGTCATCGGCCTCGATCACCCGGCCTCCGACAACGAGGAGCCCCTCGACTGGAAACGCAAGGTGCTGGGCTGGCTCTGCATTGCTATATTCATCGTCTGCTTCACGCCCCAGCCGCTGGTCTTCGAGTTTGCCGGGCCGGCCGAAGGGGTCATCAGCGGGGCCGGCAACTGAGGGCCGCAAGCCCCTGTGTGGGGCAGACCTGCGGGAAAATGACGCCTGAAACCGGAGGTCAGTTCCTGAAGTCGAATTCTTCGAGGAAACGGGTCGTAAACTCGCCCCGCCGGAACCGGTCGTCGCGCATGAGCTTTTTGTGAAAGGGAATGGTCGTCTTGATGCCTTCGATGACGAACTCGTCGAGGGCCCGCTCCATTTTCTGGATGACTTCCTCGCGCGAAAAGGCTGATACGATGAGCTTGCCGATCATCGAATCGTAATAGGGCGTGATGACGTAGTCCTGGTAGGCGTGGGTATCGACGCGCACCCCATGGCCGCCCGGTTTGTGAAAAGCGGTGATGCGCCCGGGGCTGGGCCGGAAGTCGTTGTAGGGGTCTTCGGCGTTGATACGCACCTCCATGGCGAAGCGGTCGTGCAGGTTGGGGTAGTACCGGCGTCCCGACACCTTTTCGCCGGCTGCTACCTTGATTTGTTCCTTGATCAAATCGAAAAAGAAAATTTCCTCGGTAACGGGATGCTCCACCTGGATGCGGGTGTTCATCTCCATGAAATAGAAGCTGCCGTCCTCGTCGACGAGGAATTCGATGGTGCCGGCTCCTTCGTAGTTGACCGACTGGGCCCCCTGCACAGCGGCTTCACCCATTTTTTCGCGCAGTTCCTGATTGACGACGGGGCTGGGGCTTTCCTCGACGAGCTTCTGGTGCCGCCGCTGAATGGAGCAGTCGCGCTCCGAGAGGTGCGAGACGGTGCCATACTGGTCGCCTACGACCTGAATTTCGATGTGCCGCGGACGCTGGATGTACTTTTCGATGTACATGCCGTCGTTGCCGAAGGCGGCCATGGCCTCGTTGCGGGCCATGTCCCAGAGGCGGTCGAGGTCGGCTGCGCTCTGAATGATGCGCATGCCTTTGCCTCCGCCGCCAGCAGTGGCTTTGATGATGACCGGAAAGCCGATGTCTGAGGCGATCTGGCGGGCCTGGGCCAGGCTTGCAACCACGCCGTCGGAACCGGGTACGACGGGCACGCCGGCACGCCGCATGGTTTCTTTGGCTGTAGCCTTGTCGCCCATCGCTTCGATGACTTCGGGCGAGGGGCCGATAAATTTAAGTTTGTATTCGGAACAGATGCGCGAGAAGTCGGCATTTTCCGAAAGGAATCCGTAACCCGGGTGAATGGCATCGACGCCTGTGATTTCGGCGGCCGAGATGATGTTGGGGATGTTGAGGTAGCTTTCGCGGCTGGGGGGCGGGCCGATGCAGACGGCCTCATCGGCAAAGCGTACGTGCAGGCTGTCGCGGTCGGCGGTCGAATAGACGGCCACCGTCCTGATGCCCATTTCGTGGCAGGTGCGGATGATGCGCAGGGCGATTTCGCCGCGGTTGGCAATCAGTATTTTCTTGAACATGGCACGCGAAGCCGGCGGCAATCAGGACGGGTCGATCAGGAAAAGGGGCTGGTCGTATTCAACGGGCTGCGCGTTTTCGACGAGGATGCGCACGATGCGCCCGCGGTGCTCCGACTCGATTTCGTTAAAGAGCTTCATCGCTTCGATGATGCAGAGTACCTGGCCGGCTTCGATTTCGTCGCCTACTTTGACGAAGGGCTCTTTGTCCGGCCCGGGGGCCCGGTAGAAGGTGCCGATCATCGGCGAGCGGATGGTAACCAGGTGGTCTTCGCTGCTTTGGCTGACCGGCGCGGCAGAACTGGCCGGTGCTGCGGACGGACTGGCCGGTGCCGGAGCTGCAGGCGGACTGACCGGTGCTGCTGCCGGTGCGGCAGCCACTACCGGTGGGGCTGCATACACCACCTCTGGAGCGCCCCGCTTGAGCCGGAGCCGAAAATCGGGCGTCTCGATCTCGACCTCGGTCAGGTCGGATTTGTTAACCAGTCGAATCAATTCCTGTATTGTTTTGGCATCCATGGCGGGCGGTTCTTGAGAGGTGATGGCTGTGGCTGAAGAGGGATTGATTGGAAAAACAAATTACTTGACGCGCTCCATGTACGAGCGGGTGCGGGTGTCGATGCGGATTTTCTCGCCTGTATCGACAAAGAGGGGCACTTTGATTTCGACGTTGTTGGGGCCGCAGATGGCGGGTTTGAGGGTGTTGGTGGCCGTATCGCCCTTGAGGCCCGGCTCGGTGTAGGTTACTTCGAGCACCACGAAACTGGGCACCTCCACGCCCAGCACTTTTTCTTCGTCGGCGTTGACGATGACCTCGCATTCCATGCCATCGTCGAGAAATTCGGGCGCATTGATCAGGTGCTCGTCTACATTGACCTGTTCCCAGTTTTCCAAATCCTGAAAAACGTATTGATCGCCATCGCGATACAGGTACTGAAATTTGCGGTGTTCCACACGTACCTCGTCGAGCTTGGCCCCCGAAGGGAAGGTGTTTTCGAGCACTTTGCCGTTGGTTACGCTCTTGAGCTTGGTGCGCACAAAGGCAGCCCCCTTGCCGGGCTTGACGTGCAGAAATTCAACAATCTGGAAGATGTCGTGGTTGAAACGAATCATCATTCCGTTGCGGATGTCGGCGGTGGTAGCCATATCTAGCTGACTGCGTACTGAAAAAAGCGGGTGAGGGGGTCCGGCAGCTGCCAGACGATTTGGCTGCAAATTAAGCGGAATCGGGCATTCGTACACCATGCCACCCGAGGTGCGCTTGCGCGTTCGTTTCGTGCAAATTTGCGGGCAGGTCAAAAAGAACTAGCCCCTACCCCCCACAATCTCCGGGCGAGCGTAAAGCCCTGCATTTGATCCCAGGACTTGAAAGGCCAGCTTCGGACAAAGCAAAAATCTTTTATCTTGAAGGCATGCCCTTACCCGAACTCATCGACAGCCCAGCCGCCCTGGCCGATTTCTGTGCCGAGGCCCGCCACAGCCCCTACATCGCTTTCGACACCGAATACCTGCAGGACAAACACTACTACTCGCGGCTCTGCCTCATCCAGGTAGCGACCGACGAGCGGGCCGTGGCCATCGACCCCCTGGCTTTCGGAGTCGACGGCTGGCCCAAAGGCAACGGCCCCATCGCCGGCTCGGCCCCCGAACTCGATCCCTTCTGGGAACTGCTCGCCGACGAAGGGCTGCAGAAAGTGCTGCACGCCGGCAGCAACGACCTCGAAATCTGCTACCGCCTCACAGGGCGGGTACCCGCGCCTGTCTTCGATACCCAGGTGGCCGCCATGGCCTGCGGCTACAGCGAACAGATTTCCTACCAGCGCCTCGTCGAGGGGGTCTGCCGCAAACGACTGGCCAAGTCCTCGCGCCTCTACCACTGGGACAAACGGCCCCTCGACCCCCGCCAGCTCAGCTACGCCCTCGACGACGTGATCTACCTGCGCGACATTTACCGCCACCTGATCGCAGAACTCGACCGCCGCAACCGGCGCAGCTGGGTCGAAGAGGAACTGGCCCGGCTGGCCGATGCCCGCCAGTACGCCCGCGCCCCCGAGGACGCCTGGAAAACGCTGCGCAGCCGCGATGTCGACGAAGGCAACTTCAGTCTGGTCAAGGCCCTGTGTGCCTGGCGCGAGAATCAGGCCCAGCGCAGGAACCTGCCCCGCCGCTATGTGCTGGCCGACATCGACCTGCTGCGCATTGCCAGCCGCAAGCCCCAGCAGCTGGTAGCCAACTTCCCCGCCGACATCAACCTGGGCAAGCAGCTCAAAGCCGACCTGCTCGACTGCCTGAAACAACTCGCCGACCTGCCGCCTGAGGCTCCCCCTCCCCTCGAGCCCCCCGAACTGCCCCCCCACAGCCAGGTACTCCTCG